>CACHMF010000013.1 GCA_902580855.1 uncultured Bacteroidota bacterium
TATTAACTGAAGGAATAATACAACTCCCATCATCAGATGTTGATAAAGAATCATAGTTATTGGCAATTGGATTAGTACATCCATAAACTACTGGTAAAGTATTTAAACAACCCGAATGCACACCTATATTATTAAAATCATTAATGGGAAGAATTTCCCATTGATTTTCTGAAATGCTCCAATCTGTTTCGGGATTACAAATATCAAATGCTCTTATCAATGTATGATCTTTAGTTGCATTAGAAATACTATCTATATCCCATCCGGTACCAGGATCAGGACCGTCCTCACCAATTGCGTCTATCAATATAAAATTATTTCCATCAAATTTTGCAAGCCCAATAGCATCGTCCCCGTTGAAGCTACATATACCAGAAATTAAGTCAGCACTATTTGTAATAGTACTATTTGCTGAATTATGTGCAATAACATATGTTTCACCACTTTCTAAAATTCCATTTAAAGATAACGTTTGTTCTGGCCATGATCCACCATTTGTTATTTTCCATATTTCATAGTCAAACAAATCAATATCATAAGCAGTCCCATTATATAATTCTATATATTTATTGTATGAACTTCCTTCAGCATATTCAGAAATAATCAAATCTGTTACAGGGGGAGACCAAGAATTAACAAGATTTGTAAGAGTATTTTCTATTGTCGTTGGACCAGTGCTATTGTTACAAGATGAATAACATACTGGTGTATAGCTGTAGTCTGGATAGACAACGTAATATGTTGGGGTATAACTAACAGAATAGCCTAAGCTTAAAGATGAAACATTATTAATTAACGGATGAGTCAAATTATGAGTGTTTATATAATTTGAACAATCTGAAGAGTCAGAGTTCGCATTAATTTCTAATCCTAAAACCATTATCTCATCTAATCCGTTTGGACCTAAGTTATTCCATACGTTTTCTGTTGGTGCTGCATGCATTCCACACGCTCCACAAAAAACACTCATTAATTTAAGAACAACTGTCTTTCCACTATCTAAATAGCTGTACAAATGATGGGTGTCTCCATTCATATCAGAAAGTGTAAAATCAGGAGCTGTTCCAGTTCCGTTAAAGTTGGCCTGCTGAGCATTTGAATTGAAAGCACTCAAAAAAATACACAAAGCGATTGTAAAAGCTTTGATTTTCATTAGAATAAGAAATTAGGTTAGTGTTTCAAAATTACGAAATTAAAAAACAGAAAGTCAATTCTATTCTAATATATTTGCAATAATATGCTTAGCTTTTTTCGAAAATTAAAACTAAGGTGGAATATTCAATCGAATTTTCAGTTATTTATAATCTTATTGGTATTTGCGATTACAGGATCGTCTTCTTTAATTGTTGCTAAACCAATATTAAATTATTTTAACATAACGGAGGAAACATTGAATCCATGGATTTACAAACCAATTCGATTAATTTTGATCTTCCCTGTCTATCAAATACTAATTTTAATATTTGGTGCACTTTTTGGTCAATTTCAATTTTTCTGGAATTTTGAAAAAAAAATGTTAGCTCGCATGGGTTTTAAGTACTTCAAAGATTAAACACGAATTATTTATTTTAGACTTCCATTATGAAGTACTTCATCAGCATTGTTACTAGACTCATTCCAAGGCATTACCTACATTATATAAGCCATTTCTTTTTACGTGTTTTTTCAATATTCATGAGAGGCAATCGTTTTGAAGACCCTATAAATGGAATTACATATAGAAAACTTTTACCATACGGTAGATTAAGGAGTAGAAAAAATGCATTGGCTCCTGATAGCATGTCTTTAGAAAGACATCGATTGATGTGGCTTTTCATGAAAGAAAAAACCAATTTATTCATCGATAACCTTCGCTTTTTACACATTGCTCCAGAATATTGCTTCATTAAGATTTTTAAAGAGATGAAAAATATTGAATACACCACAGGAGATCTTATTTCACCCTGGGCTGATGTAAAAATGGATGTACATGAAATTCCTTTTGAAGAGAATAGTTTTGATGTGGTTATTTGCAACCATGTTCTAGAGCATGTTGAGGATGCACATAAAGTAATGACTGAGTTTTATCGAGTTATGAAAGTGGGTGGGTGGGGTATTTTCCAAGTACCTATCGACTCGAACAATCCAAAAACAGTAGAAGACCCAACAATTACCGACCCAAAAGAAAGAGAACGCCTATACTGGCAAGACGATCATGTAAGACTTTTTGGATTAGATTATGGAAAGCGATTAGAAGCTGCTGGATTCAAGGTGACTGAAGACGACTTCATACATCAATTAGATCCGAAACTAGTTGAACGTTATGCTTTACCTGAGGGGGAAATTATTTATTTCTGTCAGAAGATTTAAACCATCTGAACATACACCACTTTTTTGGTCGCAAAAAAATCTTCCTGAAAATAGTCTGACAAAAGAAATTCGTTGTAATAATTATCTACCGAAGTCATTTCGTCAGTTAAATCTCCTCCCTTTAAATATAGTAATCCGTTTGGAAATTCGTTGGTACATTCTTTTTTGAAGCTGTTACGAATCCACTTTAAAAAATCAGGCATTCGTGTGACAGCACGGCTAACAACAAAATCAAATTTCTCTTCTACCTTTTCAGCACGCTTATGCTCTGCTCGAACATTTTGTAACTCTAATGAATCTACTATAGCTTGAACTACTTTTATTTTTTTTCCGATACTGTCTACTAGGAAAAAATTTACTTCAGGAAATAATATTGCCAATGGAATGCCTGGAAATCCTCCTCCAGTACCTACATCTAGGACATTACTTCCACTTTCGAAGCTCATGACCTTAGCTATTCCTAAGGAGTGAAGCACATGACGCTCTAGTAAAGCATCAACATCCTTTCGACTTACTACATTTATTTGAGTATTCCAGTGTTCGTACAAAGAAGGCAATTGTTTGAACTGCCTAATTTGATTAGAAGATAAATTTGGAAAATAACTTTGGATTTGTTCCATTAGATTTTTTCTTGACTACCAGATAAAATCTTAAATAATTGTTCTCTTGACCTGTGTAATTGAGCCTTAACAGTACCGAGAGGGATTTTCAATTCTTGAGCAATCTCATCATATGTGTATTCTTTGAAGTAACGTAATTTGACTAGTGTCCTGTAATTTGGATTTAATTGCTCTACTATTTTTCGAAGAATTTTAATACGTTGCTTTTTTTCAAATTCGCCTTCTGGATTCAATATATCAGCTGGAATTTGTAGAACTTGAGCATTTTCTTCATCCGAATCAAACATATTACTAAGAGATACTGTAGTCAACTTTTTTTTACGCAAATAATCAATCAAGTTATTTTTAGCAATTGAGTACAACCATGTGCTGAAAGCAAACTTAGGTGTGTAATATTGTAGCTTATTAAAGGCCTTACCAAAAGCCTCAATCGTAAGCTCTTTAGCTAGCTCTTTATTTCCATTTACTTTTTCATTAAGCATAAAGTAAACTGGATCTCTATGACGAGCCATTAGTTCATTAAAAGCTCTTGGATCTCCATTTTCTAGCGCTCGTTGAACTAACATTAAATCTTCTTTAGCTTTGTCAGAAAGGTGACTATTATCTACCAACGTTTTTTAAGATTGAATAAGTTCGAAAATACAAAAATAAGTTGAAAAAATAATTGTGTAATCTCGTACAAAGGAAACAACCATATTAAATCTTGCTCTTCAAAACGTTTCATAACTCTATAATATATAAATCCCTGAATAAACAACCTTAAACTAATTAGAAGCACCACTGCTATTTTATTTATATCATAGGCAATTAATGTAGTTCCTAAAGTCCAAAAAAGTACTTGAGATAAGGCCCAAAATCCTAACAATAATTTATGTAAAAAAGTATAATATCCACTAGTGCTTAAATGCCTTGTTTTTTGTCTAAACCAACTGGACCATGTAGTTTTGGCTTCTGACAGTGTTTGAGAAGAACTACTAACGGCAATAGCAACATTTTTAGAATTAGCGACTTCTCTGATAAATAAATCGTCATCTCCAGATGGAATATGAATGTGTGAAGCAAACCCTTTATTTTCAAAAAAAAGTGATTTCTTGTAAGCCAAATTCCTTCCCACCCCCATGTATGACTTGCCAATTAATGCATATGAAAGATATTGCAAGGCTACCTGAAAAGTATCAAAACGTATTAACTTATTGAGCAATCCTGATTGTTTTTCATAACCACCATAACCCAAGACAATTTCTTTTCGTTTAGAAAAATACTTAACCATAGAAGAAATCCATTGTTTATCTTTTGGGTAACAGTCTGCATCTGTCAACAATAAGTAATCGTATTGAGCAGCCTTAATCCCCAAGGTTAAAGCGAATTTTTTACCAAAACCCTTCTTCACATGTTTATCAATAGTAACTAATTTGAGTTTTGGATGCCAATCCCATTCTTTAAATACGAATTTAGTATTATCTGTAGACTGATCATTAACAATAACTATTTCAAATCTTTCGTATTCTTGCTCTAACAAAAGCGGTATTAAACGCTTCCAATTTTCAGCTTCGTTATAACCACAAACCACAACTGACACGGGGTCCATAAATTCTCCTTGTGGCTCTTTGTGAAACGCCAATTTTCTATAAATCAATAAAAAATAAAGCAACTGAATAAAAACAGCCACTCCAAAAGCACAAATTAAAATCAAAGTAAAAATCATCAATGCAATGATAGGGAATTTAAGATTTTACTTGTATAATTAATTATTTTATATATTTTTACTGCCAAGTACTATGCAACAGGATCTTGTGATGGCAATTTCAGTAGCATAGTACTTTTTTAATTTTATTAATCTTATTATTTTATTATGGAAGAAATTCTACAACTAATCAGTTTTACAAACACTAAATTTGACATAGTTTTTTATTGTTTGTTTTCTTTATTACCATTTGCAATTCTTGGATTCCTATTTTCTAAAAGCCTAGAAAGAGAGCCTAGCTTCTTAATTGGAATTGACAGAATGAAGGGAATGAAAAATGCCTGGACATTATTGTTAGTATTAACAGCTCCACTTGTATTTATATACAACACATTTGTATGGGCTGGATGGGCATTCGTAGTAGTAGCAGAATTTATTGCTAATATCCTTAATAAGGTTTATCATTTCCTTATTGTACATATTATTAATGCTTTAAAATGGGTATACACCACATTAAAAATTGAGTTTTGGTGGAAAGTTCCTAAATGGGTATTTATGAATATCGTATGGATGCCTGTAGTTTTTACAGCAAAATTTATTTTTCACTATACAATAAGATGGGGATGGGATTTATACCTAACGTCTTTTCAAAGTATAAAAGGCACATATAACTATAACAAATTAAAAGTTGGATTTAAAGGCGCTTTTTATACTTTATTAATTCTTGGCATCTCTATATACTTAGCAGAACTATTTGAACAAGAAACAATTGCTTTTGTCGGTTTGTTATTATCTGTTCTTCCTACTTTACATTCAGTAGGAACTATTACTTCAATGAATCATTTTGAAGAAGAAAGAGATCACGCATCCCATGGTAATAAAGTTATGAAAGCTTCTCTAAGCTACATTATAACTACTTTAATAGCTATTATCACTATTCATGCGTTATTATTTTTCAGCATCATACCTGATATTGGATTGACTGTTTTGGGTATTGCTATCAATACCAATGTATTCTTATCAGGTGTTACTCTATTGTGCTTATTAGTTTTAAGCTTTTCAATTTCCATTTTTCCAAATCATTTATTAAAGAATAATGAATCAAATTCATTCAAAGAATCTATTGTTTCTTATTTAAAAATTATAAAAGATAAGGGAGTTCAGCTTATAGCGATTACTATACCTGCTGGATTATGGGCTACAATTGTTGCATTGATTCCTGCAGTATTTGTGTATTACTCCATTGCTACTGCTGATTCGTTCAAAACAAATTTTTATGAGGAAGAAAACAAAAAAGCAACAGAAGAATTATCAGAAGTTGGCGATGAATTATCTAATACTTCCATTTCATACTTATCAGATTCTACTGACATTATTACACTTGAAGAAGCATATGAAGATTTAATTAATGCTGAGCTTTATGTAAATCAAACGGCTTTTGCTACTAACTTTCCAAACAATGTAATTGAAAATACTAAACTTATTTTTGATGACAATCACACTAGTTTAACAACTACTCTTCCTGGAATTATTGATGATCTAAAAAATAATATTACTAAAGTTACAGAAAACATTAAACTACTAGAAAACGAAAAGCTTGAATTAGAAACATACTTCAAGCAGTTTGAAAATGAAAAGTGGCAGTTTATTGTACAAAGAAGAGATGGAGACTCTTCCGACGATGATGATTGGAAAACCATTTCTAAATCATCTGACATTTCAAAATATATAGATGAAGATGTCATTGAAGGTGAAAAATATCAATATCGAGTAAAAGTAAAAAACAGAAAAGGATCATCTAAATGGAGTCCAATCATTTCTAAAACAATTAGCAACCATTTTTTATCATCACCAACAGGTCTTATTGTAAGAGGTGAGTTAAACTTTAAAAATGTTCTGTTTTGGAACGACAACTCTTACAATGAAAATAAGTTTGTCATAGAGCGTAAACTATCTAAAGAAAAAGAATGGTCTGTGATTGGAGAAGTAGAGTCTGATATAAATAAATTTACAGACTCTAATATCAAGACGAATGAAAGTTATGATTACAGAGTATTTGCAACCGGAATGGGTGAGAAATCAAAACCAACAAATACTGCTCAAAGAAATAGCAATTTATCTTCTCCTTCATTTAGTAATACAAAAGCCAACTTAGAAAGCACATTATTAGATTGGAAATACAACTTTAGATATAACAAAATCACCTCTCCTAAAAAACGTATTACTCCAAATGGAACAGATGGTAGTTATATAAATAATGAAAGTTCATTTTACGCTCAGTTAAAAAGTGAAATAGAAAATCTATCTGCTAAAATTACAAGTAAGAATAAAGAATTGACTAGTAAACAAGAATTATTAGTTATGTACAATTCACTTGTGGATTATGATAAAGCCCAACAAAAAATACTTTTAGTATTTAAAAATACCGCATTCATTTTTGCTATATTATTTGTAGCACTATTTGGAGGACTTATTTGTAGTATCTTATTCTCATACTTCGCTAAGCTATTTTATAATGCATACACCATGAAAGAGGAAGATGAGTGGTATTTTATAACACTAACAAACGAAGCAAAAGCTGAAAACAACAATCAACCTCTATTAGGCTTTACACTTTTATTCATCTTAATCTTAATATTTTCAGGTTCATTAAGCATTATAATGTAGAAAAATTCAAACGCATGCACTAATGTAGTGCATGCGTCTTAAATTTATTTGATTATGAAAAAAGAAATTTTAATTCTTGTTGGTCTAGGCGTGATCTCAGGTTTCTTTAGTATTAAAGGAGAAATTAATGATTGGAATACTCCAGAAATTGATGACGATATAATTGAAGAGTCTATACCCTATTTAAAAGTTAATATTGAAGATGCTAAATTGTTTACTTTTTTCTCAAACTTTTTTAACCAAACAAATTCAAATGAAGACTTGTCAGATTCTATAAATATTGAAGAAGAAGAAGAAGAAGAAAAACACATTCAAACAGATTTGGTAAAAATATTAGCTGATAAATATCCAGAAGAAGAAGAAGAAGAAGAAAAAAAAGAAGAAATTGTTATTGAAGAGGTAGAAGAAGCTGAAGAAATTACAATTGATGAATATGAGTTAGTAAATTCAGAGAACGAAATAGACAAATTGTTTGAAGATATTTCTGAAGACTCAGAAATTAATGAAGAGGAGAAGACAACTGATGAAGTCTTTATGAAAGTAGAAGATATGCCTCGCTTTAAAGATTGTTTAGATGCTCAATGTACGCAGAGAGAAATCATGAATTACATCTCCAAAAACACTATATACCCTCAAACTGCTCGAGATAACCTCATTACAGGTCGTGTATTTGTTAGCTTTGTGGTTAATAAAAATGGAGAGGTGGAAAGAGTGAAAGTATTACGCGGAGTAGATCAATTCTTAGATGCAGAAGCAGTACGCGTAGTACAATCTAT
The DNA here is from genome assembly GCA_902580855.1 of uncultured Bacteroidota bacterium. Lineage (GTDB taxonomy): Bacteria > Bacteroidota > Bacteroidia > Flavobacteriales > UBA7312 > UBA7312. Next base: position 8,097 of record CACHMF010000013.1, read on the forward strand.
GCCGAAGTTCAAACCTGGTAAACAAAGAGGTAAAGCTGTAAATGTTCAGTATAATATACCGATTAACTTCACGCTTGACAACAATAAGCCCGTCCAAAAAACAGAAGAAGAAGTAATAGAACTTCAAGAAAAGGATGTAAAAATGGAGGAGATGAAAGTGAAAGAAGTGAAAGAAGTGAATGAGGTGAAGGACGTGAATGACAAGAAAGAAAAGAAAGAGAAGAAAGAAAAGAAAAAGAAGAAAAAGAAGAAAAAGAAGAAGAAGAAAAAGAATGAAGAAAAACTAATTGTACTTCCAGATTAAATACACAAACTAACAAATTAGCCCAAAATAAAAGATTCGTATTACAAGAAAGACCTAGAAAAAATACTAGGTCTTTCTTTTTTATATTTGATAAAATTTTCAACTTAATGAAATTCAAATTATTAAAAAAAGATGTTTCAACTAATGCTCGATTAGGAGAGCTAAAAACAGTACACGGAAAGATACAAACGCCTATTTTCATGCCTGTCGGAACAGCTGCTACTGTCAAAGGAGTTCATCAACATGAAATTGAAAAAGATACACTCGCACAAATAATACTTGGAAACACTTATCACTTATACCTTCGCCCTGGCCTAGATATTATTGAAAAAGCAGGTGGTTTGCATCAGTTTATGAACTGGCAAAAGCCAATCCTTACCGATAGTGGTGGATACCAAGTTTACTCCTTGTCTGGCAGGAGAAAAATCAAAGAGGAAGGTGTTAAATTTCAATCACATATAGATGGATCTTATCATTGGTTTACACCAGAAAATGTGATGGATATTCAACGAACGATTGGCGCAGACATAATCATGGCTTTTGACGAATGCACACCTTATCCTTGTGATTATAAATACGCAAAACGATCTATGCACATGACACATCGTTGGCTGAAGAGATGCTGCGAGAGATTTGATAGTACTCAAGGAAAGTACGGATACGAGCAAAGTCTTTTTCCAATTGTTCAGGGCAGTGTTTACAAAGACTTGAGAAGGCAATCGGCAGAGGAAATCGCTTCTTTTGAAAGAGAAGGAAATGCCATTGGCGGTCTTTCTGTTGGAGAACCACACGAGCTCATGTACGAAATGACTGAAGTGGTTTGCGAAGTATTACCAGAAGACAAACCTCGATATCTGATGGGAGTAGGAACTCCAAGTAATCTTTTAGAAAATATTGCCCTTGGCATTGATATGTTTGATTGCGTAATGCCTACTAGAAATGCACGTAACGGAATGCTTTTTACTAGTGAAGGTACTATCAATATCAAAAATAAAAAGTGGGCTGATGACTACTCTCCCATTGATCCAAACGGAACTTCTTTTGTAGATCAATATTACAATAAAGCATACCTTCGTCACCTTTTCAGTGTTGGTGAACTGTTAGGAAAACAAATTGCTACACTTCACAATATCCGTTTCTATCTTTGGTTAATGGAAGAAGCACGAAATCACCTTACTGAAGGTAATTTTGATAGCTGGAAAAACGAAATGGTTAAAAAGTTAGATAGAAGATTATAATGCGCAAACTCGATTGGTATATCATCAAAAAGTTTTTGGGAACATTCTTCTTCTCTATCACCTTGATATTACTAATTGTAATTGTCTTTGACATCTCCGAAAAGATTGACGATTTTATAGAGAAGGAAGCACCTTTACGAGCTATCATTTTTGAGTATTACCTTAATTTCATCCCTTATTTCGGAAACTTATTTAGCCCACTTTTCACCTTTATAGCGGTTATTTTTTTTACTTCTAAAATGGCAACTAATACCGAGATTATTTCGATTTTAGTAAGTGGCGTTAGTTTTAAACGAATGCTCCTTCCATTCTTGATTTCAGCTATTATTATAGGAAGTTTGTCTTTTACACTTGGAAATTTTATTATTCCACCTGCTAATGAAGTTAGATTAGAGTTTGAAAACACCTACATTAAAAACCCATATCGAAATCGAGATAAAAATATACATATGCAAATAAGCCCAGGTAATTTCGTGTATATGGAAAGCTATAACAGCACTAAAAATATCGGTTACAAATTCTCTATGGAGCAATTTAAAAATGGACAGCTAAAACGTAAGTTATTTTCGAATTATGTAGAATGGGACAGCACTACAAACAAGTGGAACATTCATCATTATTTTGTAAGAAATTTTAATGGCATGCGGGAAACCATCATAGAAGGAAGACAACTAGATACTGTAATCAATTTACATCCAAACCATTTCAATGTACGTTTAAACACAGTGGAAACTATGAATTTTTTTGAGCTGAACAATTATATTAAAGAAGAGCGCATGAAAGGCTCTAAAAACTTAGTTTTTCATCTCATAGAAAAACACAAGCGAATAGCATTTCCCTTCGCCACCATTATTTTAACTCTTATTGCGGTAGCTTTTGCATCTAGGAAAGTACGCGGAGGGATTGGATTACATTTAGGTGTGGGATTGCTAATAAGTTTCTCTTACATCCTCTTTATGCAGGTGTCGACTACTTTTGCCACAAATGGCGGTTTATCTCCTGGAATAGCTGTTTGGATTCCTAACTTTATGTATGTAGGACTAGCGGGCTATCTTTTGAGAAAAGCCCCTAAATAGTCTTTTTAGCTCGTTCCCAGTACACATCTATATCGGAAAGTGCCATTTCAGCAATGTCTTTCCCTTCATCATTTAGAACAGCTTCCATTTGCTGAAAACGCTGAATGAATTTCTTATTGGTACGTTCCAAAGCATCTTCTGGATTTATACCCATAAACCTAGAGTAATTGATCAAAGAAAACAATAAATCACCAAACTCTTGTTCGGTTTTTGCCTTATCACCTTTTTTTACTTCAGTTTTAAATTCTTCCAACTCTTCTTGCACTTTTTCCCAAACCTGTTCGCTATAATCCCAATCGAAACCAACACCGCGCACTTTTTCTTGAACACGAATAGCCTTTAGCATAGCCGGTAAAGATCCAGGAACACCTTCTAAAACAGATTTCTTTCCTTCTTTTAATTTCATTTTTTCCCAATTTTTCCTCACTTCTTCTTCCGTTATAGCTTCAACATTTCCATAGATATGTGGATGACGATGTACCAATTTATCACAAATTCCATTTAGCACATCTGTTATGTTAAAATGATTAGTTTCAGAGGCAATCTTCGCATAAAATACTAAATGCAACATGATGTCACCCAACTCTTTTTTAACTTCTTGCATTTCATTGTCTAAAATAGCGTCTGAGAGTTCATACATCTCTTCAATACTTAGATAGCGTAATGACTCCAGTGTTTGCTTTTTATCCCAAGGACATTTAGCACGAAGATCATCTATGATGTTTAGTAGGCGTTCAAAAGCTTTTAGACGTACATCCATCTGTTAATAATTTCCACAAAAGTAGTATAACATTTTATACCTTTGCTCAAACAAAGTATATTATGGAAGTAATCTTATTAGCAATCGGTTTTGTTGCTCTTGCTTTTGCAGGTATAGCCATTAAAATTTTAGTTAAAAAAGATGGTGAATTTGCTGGTACATGCGCTTCACAAAGTCCTTTTTTAAACAAAGAAGGTGAAGCTTGTGGATTTTGCGGCGCTTCCCCTGATGAAAAATGCAAGAAAGAAGAAGTAGAAACTAATAGTTTACCTGAAGTCGGGAAAACGCAGGTGTAGCCCAAGTTTCCCACTCCCCTTTTCTATTCGTGAAAATAAGGTAAGCATCTAGCTCTGAATGTATTTGTAAATATCGCTTCGTTTTCTGAACACCCATAACCATGAATGCAGTTGCGTAAGCGTCAGCAAGAATGCAATCATCGGTTACAACCGTTACGCTTAGCAATTTATGCTTAACAGGATAGCCCGTTTGTGGATTAATAGTATGTGCATATTTCTCTCCGTCTTTCATATAAAATTTACGATAGTTACCTGATGTAGCCAAAGCTTTATTAGGTAACTCTAAAACGGTTTGAAAGCGATTGTTATCATCTATTTCGGGACTCGGCTTATCGATACCAATACGCCAGTTTTCACCATTTGCATTTTTGCCTTTGGCCTTCAGCTCCCCTCCAACCTCTACCATATAGTTTTGAAGCCCTATACTGTCTAAAAAAGCAGCAATTACATCTACCGTATATCCTTGCGCTATAGCATTAAAATCAAGCTGTAATAAATTAGGATTATGCAACAAACTATCTCCTTTTAAGAATACTTTTTGATAGCCCACCTTTGGGAGTAAAGACTTGATAAGCGAAGAATCCACTTTTGTTTTTTCGGTAAAACCAAAACCCCACGCATTAACAATTGGCGCTAAGGTACAATCGAACTGCCCATTGGTAGAATCAGCTACTGATTGAAAAGCTTTGAAAACCTTTACAAAATGTTCATCTAATAAGATGGTAGTATCGCCTTGATTCAACTTTGAAATTAAAGAATAGTCTTGATAAGTTGATAAAGAAGAATCCATCTCTGCTAAGATGCTATCCACCTGCCATTGATAGTCTGTAGCATTAGGGCTCATATACTGCACATTAAATGTACTTCCTTGTGTAAAGCCTACATTTTGAACCAATATCTCGTTTTGACGCTGACCACCACAAGCTACTAAAATCACTAAAATGACTATCCATAATCTATTCATAAGTGCAAAAATATAATTTATACTTTTTAGAAGTGATAATATAAGAAAGCCGAACAAAATGCTCGGCTTTTCTTTTATATAATTGTTTCGGATTAACCACCAAAGTCATCAAAACGAACATTTTCATCTGGAATACCCCAATCATCAGCCATTTTAATAACGGCTTGATTCATTAACGGAGGTCCACAGAAATACAGTTCAATATCTTCTGGCGCTTCATGCTTACTTAAGTATTGATCTATTACCGCTTGGTGTACAAAACCAAGAAATCCATCACCTTCTGTGTCATCTATATCTTTCTTCTCTTTCCAGTTGTCTTCTGGTAATGGCTCAGATAAAACTAAATGAAATTTGAAATTCGTAAATTCTTTTTCTAGAGAATAGAAATGATCTAGGTAGAATAACTCGCGCTTAGAACGACCACCGTACCAGTAGGATACTTTACGACCTGTCTTTAATGTTTTGAATAATTCATATAAGTGAGAACGCATAGGTGCCATACCTGCTCCACCACCAATGTAAAGCATTTCTGCTTCCGAGTGGTTAATAAAAAACTCTCCATAAGGACCTGAAATAGTCACCTTATCTCCAGCTTTACGGCTAAAAATATAAGAAGAAGCAACTCCTGGGTTTACATCTGCCCAATCGTTTTTAGCTCTATCCCATGGTGGTGTAGCTACACGCACATTCAGCATAATATTACGCCCTTCTGCGGGGTAAGAAGCCATAGAGTACGCTCTTGTTACATCGTCATCATTCTTCATTTTTAATGGCCATAAGTTAAACTTATCCCACTCCATTTTAAATTTCTCCGGCTCACCAGGGTGCTCCTTTGGATGTGCTGTAATATCTATATCCGAATAAGGAATTTCACAGTTAGGAATTTCAATCTGAATATACCCACCTGCTTCATATGGCATATCTTCTGGAACCTCAACAATAAACTCTTTAATGAATGAAGCTACATTATAGTTGGACACTACTGTTGCTTCCCATTTCTTTACACCAAATACTTCTTCAGGGATATCAATTTGCATATCCTCTTTTACCTTTACTTGACATCCTAAACGATAGTTTTGTTCAACCTCTTTTCTTGAGAAGTGAGGCTCCTCTGTTGGAAGGATGCTACCACCACCACTATGAACCTGACAAGTACACTGAATACAAGTACCACCGCCACCACAAGCTGATGGCAAGAATATACCATTATCACTTAATGTATTAAGAAGTGTGCCACCACCACCTACTTCAATTTCTTTTTCTCCGTTAATAGTGATTTTCACTGTTCCTGAAGGCATTAACTTTGCTTTTGCAAATAATAAAATACTAACTAATGCCATGATTACCACCAAGAAAATGGCAATACTAGATACTATCGTTGTTGTGCTTAATATAATCATGTTGCACTTATAATTTAATTCCCATAAAACTCATAAAAGCTATTCCCATCAAGCCTGTAATGATAAACGTAATTCCTAACCCTCTTAAAGGAGCTGGAACCTGCGAATAACGAATCTTTTCTCGAATAGCAGCAATACCAACAATGGCTAAAAACCATCCGATACCAGAACCTAATCCAAAGACAGTGGCTTCTGTAATGTTAGCGTAGTTTCTTTCTTGCATGAATAAAGAACCTCCCAGAATAGCACAATTTACAGCTATCAGTGGTAAGAAAATACCTAAGGATCCATAAAGTGCTGGTGAGAATTTCTCAATAATCATCTCTACCAACTGTACCATAGAAGCAATAACAGCAATGAACATAATGAAGCTTAAAAAACTTAAATCTACATTGGCATAACCTTCACCTAACCATACTAATGCTCCTTCCTTCAAAACATAGTTTTCTAGAAGGTAGTTAGTTGGTACTGTTACACATAATACAAAGATTACCGCTGCCCCCATTCCGACAGAAGTCTTTACTGTTTTAGATACCGCTAAATAGGAACACATTCCTAAAAAGTATGCGAATACCATGTTGTCAATAAAAATTGACTTTATAAATATATTTGCTAAATCTTGCATCTCTTTTCTATTTTTATAAGATTAAGATTCGATTAAGTCACGATTCTTCCAACGCTGAATCCAGATAATTACTCCTACCGTAACCAATGCCATCGGAGGTAATATCATCATTCCATTATTTTCATAACCAAGGTCATATAAACCAAGTTTTTCTAAAACTGGATAACCAAATAATGTTCCTGCACCTAATAATTCTCTGAAGAAAGCTACTGCAATTAAAATCCAGCCGTAACCAAACGCATTACCTAATCCATCTAAGAATGATTTCCATGGCTTGTTTGCTAAAGCAAATGCTTCAAGTCGACCCATTATAATACAATTAGTAATAATTAAACCAACAAAAACAGAAAGTTGCTTACTAACATCGTATACAAATGCTTTTAAAACTTGATCAACTAAAATCACAAGAGCTGCAATAACAACTAATTGTACAATTATTCTGATCCTAGATGGAATAAAATTACGCATTAAAGAAACTATTACATTTGCAACACACATAACTACACCGGCAGAAATAGCCATAACAAAAGCTGCCTTTAATTGAACCGTGATAGCCAAAGCAGAACAGATACCCAATACTTGTATAGTTACGGGATTATTATCACTTAGCGGATCGCTAATGAGTTTTCTGTTCTTTTTAGAAAACAATGCTTCTTTTGTTTCACTCATTATTGTATAATATTTGAAGAATAAACAGTTAGACTTTCGGTATCTAAACTATCTAACACTGATTTTACTTTTAATTCTTTTCGCATGATTTCGAAAAACGGCACATAATTTCCTAATCTTTCTTCTAACATTGCTGTAACTCCATCAGCTGTTATGGTTCCTCCTGAGATTCCATCAACAGCATGCATGTCATCATCTTTTGCCCCCCCCCTTTGTTACAGTGATGGACATAAACTTATCCCCATCAAAAATAGTTTTACCTTTAAATGGTTCTTGGAACCAAGGCAGATTAATTTCAGCACCAAGACCAGGAGTTTCAGCTTTGTGATCAAAGACAGCTCCTAATATTGTATTTAAATCATCTTCTAAAGCAATAAATCCCCATATTGGACCCCATAATCCGGTACCTCTGACTGGAATGATATATGATTTTATATCATTTTTTTCACTAATAAATATTGGAAACGATTGATTTTGGATATCCTTTTTCAACTCAATTGCTAGATCAATATTAAATGCATCTCCATTAGTTTTTTCACCTTCACTATTAACAACAAAAGAATCTTTAATGTATTTGTTATATGCTTCTTCAGCAGCCTCTCTCTTAACTTTTATGCCAACAGAATTCAATATATTTTGCTTTTTTTCTAGCTCAACATTTTTGTCTTGAAAAGGTTTTAAGCTTATTGCAGCAATTGACAATAAAGAGGCTATGAATTAGGTGAGCCAATTCTTGATTTACAAAAAACAGATACCCTTATTCTATCCTTTGATGAATTAGACAGCGACTATAAAAATTATTATTATACACTTATCCATTGCAACGCAGATTGGACTCCTTCAGATTTATTAAAAAGCGAATATCTTGAGGGCTTTTCAGAAGAGCCAATTTATAATTTTGAATCTTCCTTCAACACCATTCAAAGTTATAAACATTACGAATCAATGATCCCTGGTGAGAATATGAAACCCATATTATCTGGCAACTATTTAATAATTGTTTATGAAGAAGGAGAAAAAGAAAAGCCAGTGTTTACTAAACGTATGATGATTGTTAATAAAAAAGTAAGTATTGAAGGAGAGGTAAAAAGAGCCACCTTGTTAGATCAGCGTAACTATCAACATGAAGTTGATTTTAAAGTTCTGCATTCAGGCTATGAAATAAATAATCCTTTTGGTGACATTTATACAGTAATCACTCAAAATAACAGATGGGACAATGCGATCGAAGGCCTCCAACCTTTATTTGTAAAAAATGATGAATTAATTTACGATTATGAAGAAGAAAATCTTTTTGATGGCGGCAACGAATATCGTTTTTTCGATAGTAAAAGTATGCGATATTTTTCTGAAAGAATTAAAAATATTACGTTTGAGAACGACACCAATAAAATCAGACTATACACCGATAAAAAACGGTCGTTTCAACGATACTCTAATCTTTGGCAAGATATTAACGGAAAAAGACTCATAAAAGTACAAGAAGGTTCGCACAATGGAACAGAGGCTGATTATGCCCTAACGCACTTCTCTCTAGCTTTCGAACACGAAATTACACATGGAGACTTGTATATATTTGGACAAATTAGCGATTATGGATTTCCCAACTCTCATCTCATGAAATACAATAAGGAAACAGGGCTTTATGAAGCTGACATCTACCTTAAACAAGGATACTATAATTACGAATATGTGCTACTTAAAAATGACGGGGACGCCATCAGCAGCTTTATTGAAGGAACTCACTTTGAAACAATAAATAATTATATAATATATATATACCATAGAGCCAGTGGTGAAAATTACGATCAACTCATAGGCATTAAACGAATATCATCTAAAGGATTATTTTAAATAAATCGTCTAATTAATTTAAGTCAATTAATGTTGCATGATTTTTTTCAAGGTAATCATTAACATTATTAATTTTTGAATTAATTTTTAATAATTGTCTATTAAAATTTTGACGCAAAATTTTAGTGTTTTCTAAACTTTTTAATTGGGAAAATGTAGGTCCATAAGTAGAAGCGGATGAACCACTAGCTGACCATAAAAATGACCAGATAGTTGGATAGTCATTTTGCTCTCCGATTTCTTTTTTGGACTTACTACCATTAAATTTTTCGTTTAATACATTTAATTCATCTCTTATTTCTAAAACTTTTCTTTCAATTGAGCTATCTATTTTTGATGATAGATTATATGCCTTTAATAACTTGTTTAAATTTGATTGTGCCACATCAATTTCATGTGATAATTCATAAACACTCCTTTTTAACTTTTCAATATCCTCCCAATAGTTAACCACATCATCGATATTTTTTAAATCATCAACATGACTTAGCAATGCGTTAACATTGAATTCTGTCTTGTTTGAAATTGGAGAGAATTTACCATTTATTTTTTTGTGTAGTTGAGCATAGTACTTGTCTGGCCTAACCATATTTCCATATAAGTCTTTACTTATATTTTTATCTGTTATAAGATATTGAGCATCGGCTTTTAAATCCCAGCTAATTCGATTAAAACCCTGACTATTCTTAGCTTTGATCTTTCTTATAATTTCATTCTCTTTTGAGTAAATAAAAATCCAAATAGATGGTGGTATTTCATTCAATTCATTTTCTATTTTAGACCAATTTGGCTTTTCATTTTTGTTCTTTTCTTCTAAAATTCTCTTTTCTTTTTGGGAAAGATATTTTTTATTTAGAAAATATGTAAATATTGTTCCAAATGGTGGGTTATCTGCTACAAAAAAATTATCTCCTTGAGAAGCCTTCTTTGTACCCCCAAGCACTCTATTTTGAATATACCAATGCGTATCTCTTGAATCAAACAATACGGCTTCATTACTTGTTGCTAAATTTTTAGATTCTCTCAAACATGAATAATCATCTAATATGTAAATACCCCTTCCAAAAGTTCCTAGTACCAAATCATTTTCTCTTTTCTGAATTGTTAAATCTCTGACTGAAATATTTGGAAGACCACCATTTAACTTATTCCAACTTTTCGTTCCATCATTAGAAAAATACACTCCAAATTCTGTTCCTAAAAAGAATAAATCTTCATCAATATGATCTTGTACTATCCTCCAAAGAAAAGTGTTTTTAGGTAAGTTTGGAGAAATATTTTTCCATGTCTTACCCTTGTCGTTGCTTAGAAAAAGGTAGGAATTGTAATCACCATATTTGTGATTATCAAATACGGCAATTACTTTATTTTCATCAAATAAATCAGCTTTTATATCATTTACAAAAGCAGTAGAAGGTAACCCTGATATTTTATCAAAATTTACTTTTCTCCAATTTAACCCACCATCTTCGGTTATTTGAATAACACCATCATCAGTCCCAACATATATCAAACCTTCTTTTATACTTGATTCAGACAATGATGTAATTGTACTATAATTTGACATAGCATAAATATCCCAAGCATTTTCCCAATTTTGATGTTTATTATAAAACTTTGTAGAAATTCTTTCAATATTTTTTGTTAAATCTGGTGATATTGGTGTCCAGCTGTCTCCTCTATCTTCAGATTTCCAAACTCTTTGTGATGCAAAGTATATTCTTTCGTTTTTATGAGGACTAACAATTATTGGCGCATCCCAATTAAATCTTTCGGATTTTTCTCCAATTTCTGGATGTGGTTTGATATTAGTGTTTTCCCCTGTTATTTTATTATGTCTGTTTAAATTTCCTCTTTGCCATTGAGCATAAACTATGTTTGGGTTGCCTGGCTCAGTGGCTGGTTGATGCCCATCACCACCTAAAACAACAAACCAATCAGAATTTCGTATGCCGTGTAAATTATCTGTTCTTGATGGCCCTCCCTGAGTATTATTATCCTGTGTTCCACCATATACATTATAGAATGGAAATGCGTCATCAACAGCAATCTTATAAAACTGGGTGATTGGCATGTTATTGACAAATTTCCAATTTTTTGTCTTATCAAAACTTTCATATAAACCACCATCACATCCAATTAAAAGATAATGTTCATCATGTTTTTTGAATGCAACTGCATGATTATCTACGTGCTTTTCTGACTCATTCATTCTCGAAAATGTTTTACCGCCATCAAAGGAAACTTGCATGTAATTATCAGCTAAGTATACTTCATCAAAATTATGAGGTGAAACATATAATTCTTGATAATAGTGTGGACCTGTTCCACCTGAAACAGCATCGCTCATTTTTATCCAGTTTTGACCTCCATCAGCAGATCTAAAGAAACCACCTTTTCTTCTATCAAGCTCAATAGCAGCATAAATTATTTCTGGATTTTGAAAAGAAATTCCAAGTCCAATTTTACCCATATTGCTTTTTGGTAGACCGTTCTTCAATTTCACCCAAGTATCTCCTAAATCAGTGGATTTATATATGGCAGTCCCCGGTCCTCCTCCCATATAACCTGCAACAGTTCTATGCCTTTGCCATGTAGCAGCATAGAGAATATCAGGATTAGTATAATCTTGAATAATATCTGTTGCTCCAACCCATTCATTATCACCTAAGGTTTTTTTCCAAGTATTACCGCCATCAACACTTTTAAAAAGACCTCTCTGACCCCCTTTACTCCAAAGAGGTCCTTGTGCAGCTACTAAAACAATGTTAGAGTTTCTCTTATCTACTATAATTTTAGAAATGTGTTCAGATTCATTTAAGCCCATATTTTTCCAAGTTTCGCCGCCATCTAAACTTCTATAAATACCATCACCTAAACTTACATGACGCCCACCAACATTTTCTCCTGTTCCTACCCATATAATTTTTGGATTTTTTGGGTCTAATGTTACACAACCAATTGAAAAACTATTTTCATTATCAAAAATAGGATTCCATGTTGTTCCCGCATTAGTTGTTTTCCATACACCGCCTGAACCCGTAGCAACAATCCATTCATTTTCATTATTTGGATTAATTACAATATCTGAAACTCTTCCAGACATTAGTGCAGGACCAATACTTCTAAATTCTAATGCATCATAATTATTCAAAGAATCAGTAAAAGAATTTGAATTTTGTCTTGCATTTAAATTTAAAATACTTCCAATTAATATTGAAATAATTAGTAAGAATGAATTATAGGTTTTTGAAATCATAATTTATTTTAGATTAAGTGGAGTAAATTAATTTTGATAAAAATTTTCAATTAAAAATAATATGAAAGGCAAAAATATTAATATGTGATAAGAATTTAACATTAACAAACTAATAATTTTAGTGACAAAGAGTATCTGATAAATGATCAAATCACATGATAAAAATACAGATAATGATATATTTGCAGATCATTTTTAAAATTAACTAAACAATTTTTTGATATGTCAAAAGGAGTTTTCAATGTACCTGTAGCCACAAACGAGCCGGTATTATCTTATGCTCTGGGAACGCCAGAGAGAGAAGAAGTCTTATCAACTTACAAAAACATGTATAATAATCAAATTGATGTGCCGATGTACATTGGTTGTGAGCAAATCATGACTGAAAACAAAAAGATTATTACACCTCCTCACGACCATCAACATGTAATAGGTCATTTTAGCTATGGTGATACCAATCATGTTAATCAAGCAATTGATGCCGCTTTAAAAGCAAGAGAAACATGGGTTAATATGCCTTGGGAGCATAGAGTTTCTATATTCTTAAAAGCAGCTGATTTACTAGCAGGTCCATTTCGAGCAAAAATCAATGCTGCTACTATGTTGGCACAATCAAAAAATGTTTTTCAAGCAGAAATTGATGCCGCTTGTGAATTAATCGATTTTTTCAAGTTTAACGCTGAATATGTTACTCAACTATATCAAGAACAGCCAGAATCTGCTCCTGGAATGTGGAATCGACTAGAACATCGACCATTGGAGGGTTTTGTTTTCGCAATCACTCCTTTTAACTTCACTTCAATTTGCGCTAATTTATGTGCAGCACCGGCAATGATGGGTAATGTTGTTGTCTGGAAACCTGCAGACACACAAGTATATTCTGCTAAAATAATCATGGACTTATTTCAAGCAGCAGGACTTCCTGATGGCGTTATTAATATGATTACAGTTGATGGACCAGTTGCTGGCGATGTCATCTTTAAACACAAAGAATTTGCAGGACTTCATTTCACTGGTTCTACTGGCGTATTTCGTCACTTGTGGAAAGAAATAGGAAATAATATTAACATCTACACAAATTACCCAAGAATTGTAGGTGAGACTGGTGGAAAAGATTTTATCGTTGCACATAAATCAGCAGTAGCTGCAGAGGTAGCAACAGGAATTTCTAGAGGTGCTTTTGAATATCAAGGACAAAAATGTTCAGCTGCTTCACGTGCATATATTCCATCAAATATTTGGCAAAATGTAAAAATACAATTAATGGAAGATGTAAAGTCTTTTAAAATGGGAAGCCCTGAAGACCCTTCAAACTTCATCAATGCAGTTATTTCTGAAGTTTCTTTCGATAGAATCGCTTCTTACATTGACTTTGCTAAAGATGCTGATGATGCAGAGATTATTGCGGGTGGCAACTACGATAAATCTAAAGGCTACTTTGTAGAACCAACGGTTATTGTAACAACAAATCCGAAGTTTAAATCAATGTGTGAAGAGATTTTCGGACCTGTCATCACTATTTATGTATATGATGAAGACAAATGGGAAGAAACACTTGCTTTGGTTGATGAAACAAGCGAGTACGCCCTAACAGGTGCTATCTTCTCAGTAGACCGCTATGCTATTGACCAAGCCATGAAAGCATTGGAAAATGCTGCGGGTAACTTCTACATCAATGACAAACCAACCGGAGCTGTAGTAGGACAACAGCCATTTGGAGGCGCAAGAGGATCTGGAACTAACGATAAAGCCGGTTCAATCTTAAATTTATTACGTTGGGTATCTCCTAGAACAATTAAGGAAACTTTTGTTCCACCAACAGACTACCGCTATCCGTTCTTAGGATAACACAAAAAGCCCCGCTTTATGAGCGGGGCTTTTTATTACTTTTGTTTTATGAATTTCTTCAAAAGACATTACGAACAAATACCTGCTTTTTTAAAAAATAAGTATGTGCTTGTAGGAAGTATAGTCTTTTTATGGGTTGCTTTTTTTGATTCACACAACTTAGTGAAACAATCTAAATTAAAAGGAGAAATAGAAGACTTAGAGGAAAAACGAAACTTTTACGAAACCGAAATACAAAAGGATAGCATTGCTTTACATGAGCTTACTACAAATCCAAAAACGCAAGAAAAATTTGCAAGGGAAAAGTACCTTATGAAAAAAGACAATGAAGATGTGATTGTAATCATAGAGGAAGATGAGTAAACTATTCAATGAGTTCTCCCCTGTTTCATTAGCAGCGTGGAAAGAAAAAATCCAAACAGATCTCAAAGGTGCAGACTATAGAGAAAAACTTATTTCTCAAACTGAAGGAATCGAAGTAGATGCTGTATACAATCAAGAAAACAGCCCTCAAAACAAACCTGTTAACTCCACAAGAGACTGGGATATCTATCAACTTATTGATGGCTCAAACCCATCTAAAGCCAACCAAGCAGTACTACAAGCTTTAGCCAATGGAGCGACAGCTCTTTGTATTGACAATCCAAATGATTTAGACACACTTTTCAAAGATGTTTTAATTCAACATATTCGTGTAGATTTTAGAAACTACTCTTCTTCTATTGTGCAAGATTTTGAAAGCCTTATTCAAAAAAGGGGATTAAACACACTATCCATTAAAGGTTCTTTTCACGGAAAAGAAAAGGGCGGTCTTCCAAACTTTTTCTATCACAGCATTTTAACAGAAGGAAAAACTGCTCAAGAACAAATTGCAGATGCACTAATCCAAGGAAAAAAATGTCAAGAAAAAAAGCAGTTTGTTTTTAGTATTGGTAGCAACTACTTTTTAGAGATTGCTAAACTTCGTGCTTTCCGTATTCTATGGAAAAAAGAAACAGGAGAAAATCCATACATTTTTGCACAAACCGAACTTAATAATAAGACTGAAGAATTTGCTTACAACAACTTATTAAGAAGTACTACAGAAGGAATGTCAGCAATTTTTGGTGGCTGCGATGGATTACTCATCTATCCTTACAATCATTCTTTTGAAGCAGCGAACGACTTCTCTGATAGAATTGCAAGAAATCAACAAATTTTATTAAAAGAAGAGAGTTATCTTAACAAAGTACAAGACCCTGGAGCAGGAGCTTATTATATTGAAACACTAACTGCAGAATTGCTGAAGGAATTTGGAATTGAAACAAGCTCTACATCAAATCCTTCAAAAAGTGAAAAGTGGTTGACTCCTGAACAAATAGAAGTTAACTCTGTTTATAGTAGTGCTGACTTAAAAGAAACCGAACACACTAATTTTGTAGCAGGCATAGCTCCTAACTTAAGAGGCCCTTACTCTACCATGTATGTAATGCGTCCTTGGACCATTCGTCAATACGCAGGATTTTCTACTGCAGAAGAGTCCAATGCTTTTTATAGAAGAAACTTAGCTGCAGGACAAAAAGGACTTTCAGTTGCTTTTGATTTGGCTACCCATAGAGGATACGATTCCGATCACAAACGCGTGCTAGGTGATGTTGGAAAAGCCGGTGTTGCTATTGATTCGGTGGAGGATATGAAAATTCTTTTCGATCAAATCCCTCTAGATAAGATGTCGGTTTCCATGACTATGAATGGAGCCGTACTTCCCATCATGGCCTTTTACATTGTCGCTGCCGAACAGCAAGGTGTAAAACCAGAACAACTAGCTGGAACCATACAAAATGACATCTTAAAGGAATTTATGGTGCGTAACACTTACATTTACCCACCTGCACATTCTATGCGCATTATTGCTGATATTTTTGAGTATACCTCTCAAAATATGCCCAAATTCAACAGCATTAGTATTTCAGGTTATCATATGCAAGAAGCCGGTGCTACTGCAGATATTGAGCTTGCTTATACTTTAGCTGATGGTTTGGAATACATCCGAACTGGACTAAAAGCGGGAATGGATATTGATTCCTTTGCTCCTCGCCTTTCTTTCTTTTGGGGAATAGGAATGAACCATTTTATGGAAATTGCTAAAATGCGTGCAGCTCGTATGCTGTGGGCTAAATTGGTAAATCAATTTTATCCGAAAAATCCTAAATCTTTAGCTTTAAGAACGCACTGTCAAACCAGTGGCTGGAGCTTAACCGAACAAGATCCGTTTAACAATGTAACTCGCACCTGTGTTGAAGCAATGGCTGCTGCTATGGGCGGAACGCAATCCTTACATACCAACGCTTTGGATGAAGCCATTGCCTTACCAACAGATTTCTCTGCCAAGATTGCAAGAGACACTCAGATATACCTTCAAAAAGAAACAGGCATCTGTCAAACTGTTGACCCATGGGGCGGCTCATATTATGTTGAAAAACTAACACATGATATGGCTCATAGAGCTTGGGAACACATTCAAGAAATTGAAGAGCTAGGCGGCATGGCGAAAGCCATAGAAACTGGTATTCCTAAAATGCGTATTGAAGAAGCTGCTGCTCGTAAACAAGCCCGTATCGATAGCGGAAAAGACACCATAGTTGGGGTTAATGCTTACAAGCTGGAAAAAGAAGATCAAGAATTTGATATTTTAGAAGTTGATAACACAGCTGTTAGAGAAGCACAAATCAATCGTTTAAACACACTGAAGGCTAATCGTGACCAAAGTGCTGTAAACGAAAGCTTGAATGCACTTACCCAATCGTGTAAAACTGGAGCAGGAAACCTACTCGAACTAGCTGTTGAAGCCGCAAGAGCAGGCGCTACTCTGGGAGAAATTTCGTATGCTTGTGAAGAAGTTTTTGGGCGTTATCAAGCACAAATAAAATCTATATCTGGAGTTTACAAGATGGAAATAGACAACAATCCACATTTTGAAAAAGCACAACAACTAGCAGATGAATTTGCTACTATAGAAGGTCGTAGACCAAGAATTATGGTTGCAAAAATGGGGCAAGACGGACACGACAGAGGAGCTAAAGTAGTAGCTACTTCTTTTGCAGATTTGGGTTTTGATGTAGATATGGGTCCATTATTTCAAACACCAGCTGAAGCAGCTAAACAAGCCGTAGAAAATGATGTGCATATACTAGGTATTTCCTCTTTAGCAGCAGGACACAAAACACTCGTTCCTCAGGTAATTGAAGAATTAGAAAAACTAGGAAGAAAAGACATCTTAGTAATCGCTGGAGGTGTCATCCCACAACAAGACTACGATTACCTCTTTAAGGCGGGAGTTTCAGGCGTTTTTGGCCCTGGAACAGTTATTGCAGAGGCCGCTATCAATATTTTAGATAAATTAATTGCAAGCAGAAAGTGAATACTGCTGAAATCATACAACAACTACTTAATAACGAAAGAACCGCTTTAGGGCGTGCCATCACTTTAGTTGAAAGTACGCTTCACGAACATCAAGTACAAGCACAAGAAATTCTTTCAGCTTGTTTATCACACAGTGGCAAATCAGTAAGAATAGGGATTACAGGTGTGCCAGGCGTAGGCAAATCCACTTTCATTGAAGCATTAGGAAAACACCTCACCTCTCAAGGCAAAAAGGTAGCGGTATTAGCTATTGACCCCAGTAGCGAGCGTACAGGAGGAAGTATTTTAGGCGATAAAACTAGAATGAATGAGCTCGCTATTGATGACTTAGCATTTATTCGCCCCTCTCCTACTACTGGTTCTTTAGGAGGAGTTGCCAGAAAAACACGTGAAAGTATCTTACTATGCGAAGCGGCTGGATACGAAATCATCTTGATAGAAACTGTTGGTGTAGGACAATCAGAAACGGCTGTACACTCTATGGTCGATTTTTTCTTACTCCTCATGCTAGCTGGTGCTGGAGATGAACTTCAGGGAATCAAAAGAGGAATCATGGAAATGGCGGATGCTATTGCTATTACTAAAGCGGATGGAGACAACATCCAAAATGCGAAAAACGCACGCATGGAATACAAAAGAGCACTACACTTATTCCCGCCTACTGATACTGGATGGATACCAAAAGTAGCCACTTGTTCTTCTTTAGAAAAAGACAATATTGATGGGGTCTGGAATATTATTTGCGAACAACAAGAATGGATGCAATCCAGAGGACTTAAAAAAAGTAAAAGGCAAGAACAAGCGCGTTATTGGCTACATGAAAGTATAGAGGATAAGCTGAAAACAAACTTCTACCATAAAGAAGGAATGGCTGATAAAATAGCTGAAATGGAAGAAGCTGTCACGCAAGGCAAATTAACACCTCATCAGGCTACCCAAAAATTACTTTAAATGCGAAAGGGTATTTTATATATGCTAGGGGCTTCCTTGGCTTTTTCTTTCATGCAATTATGTGTCAAGTATTTACCACACCTTCCTGCAGTAGAGCTGGTTTTTTTCCGATCCTTAGTAAGCATTAGCATTTGTTTAATCATGATGAAGCAACTAAACTTACATCCTCTAGGAAATAACCGAAAAGTGTTGTTGATGCGTGGAGTGTTTGGCACCATTGCCCTCACCATGTTTTTCTATACGCTTCAATACATTCCCTTAGCCAGCGCTGTCACCATACAATACCTCTCTCCTATTTTCACTGCTTTGTTTGCAGCTATCTTTTTGAAAGAGAAAATGAAAATAAAACAATGGTTGTACTTCGGTATGTCTTTTGCAGGAGTAGCGCTTTTAAAGGGTTTTGACGAACGTGTATCTATTACATTCATGCTCATTGGCATCATCTCTGCTATGTTTTCTGGTATGGCTTACACTTGTATCCGTCAATTAAAGGATACTGAGCACCCCATTGTAGTGGTGTTTTATTTTCCATTAGTTGCTACTCCTATTATGGGGGTTCTAACTTATTTTCAATGGGTGCAACCTACAGGCTCAGATTGGTTGCTTTTATTACTGATGGGCATTTTTACTCAAATTGCTCAGATATTGATGACGAAAGGACTACAAAGTGCTGTCATCAATAAAATAATCAGTGTAAAATACATTGGAACCTTTTGGGCTTTGGGGTTTGGTTTTATCCTTTTTGGAGAGACTTATACCTTAATGAGTTTAGCGGGCATCGCTTTGGTTATTTTAGGGGTTATATTAAACTTAAAGGTTAAAGAAAGTTCTTAATAAAAGAAGTGCTGCTTTTCTTTTTTCACCCACTTGGCCTGATTAGCATACTCAACAAAAAAGATTTTCACATCTGCTTGGTTAGCATAATCAGTAAAATACACCTTTTTCTCAGCTTGATTGGCATACTCTACAAAAAACCACTTTCCATCATTTTTCCCAGTTTGATTGGCATAGCCTACTTTATACACATGTAAATCTGCTTGATTGGCATAATCCACCACAAATACCTTTACATCTGCTTGATTTGAATACTCTACCGAAAATACCTTTTGGGCATTTGCATTCATAAATAGCATAAGCAAAAATGAAAGTAATAAACATCTGTTCATAAATCAATATTTTTTTGACAATATACTTATTCAAAATAAAATACGATAAGTAGATTTGCAATAAAATTTTATCTAAAAATGACAAAAGTTTCTACACGACTAAATCGACTATCTGAATCTGCTACATTAGCTATGGCGCGGATGAGTAGAGAATTAAAAATGCAAGGACATGATGTAATTGCTTTGAGCTTAGGAGAGCCTGATTTTGACACCCCCGACTTTGTAAAAGAAGCAGCTAAAAAAGCCATTGATAATAATTTTTCACATTACACACCTGTTCCTGGTCTAGCCGAGTTGCGCGAAGCAATTGCAGAAAAACTGAAAAGAGATAACGGGTTAGAATATACTCCAGAACAAATTGTAGCTTCTACAGGAGCTAAACAATCCATTGCCAATGTTTGCATGAGTTTGTTAAATCCTGGTGATGAGGTATTACTTCCAGCGCCATATTGGGTAAGTTATTTTGAAATCATTAAACTAGCTGAAGGAACACCTGTAGAAATACCAAGCAGTATTGAAGATGACTTTAAAGTAAGTCCAGAACAATTGGAAGCTGCTATTACGCCAAACACAAAATTGCTTTTATTTAGCACACCATGTAATCCAAGCGGGACTGTTTATAGTAAAGCAGAACTAGAAGCTATTGCTAAAATGCTTGAGAAGTATCCAGACATTTATGTTATATGCGATGAAATATACGAACTTATTAATTTTGGAGAACCGCATTTCAGCATGGCTGCAATCACGAACATGAAAGGGCGTGTTGTTACCGTAAACGGAGTTTCCAAAGGTTTTGCTATGACAGGATGGAGAGTTGGATATATAGCTGCACCACAGTGGATTGCCGCTGCATGCAATAAAATTCAAGGGCAAATTACATCTGCAACTTGTGCCGTAGCTCAAAAAGCAACAGAAGCTGCAATGCTAGCGAACCCTACATCCGTAAATTATATGAAGGATGCTTTTCATAAACGAAGAGATATGATGTTATCAATGCTAAATGAAGTGCCTGGAATTAAAACAAACACACCCCAAGGAGCGTTTTATATTTTTCCAGATGTGTCTCAATATTTTGGTATGAGTAACGAAAGTATTACTATAAAAGATTCTAACGATTTCTGCATGTATCTACTAAATGATGCACATGTAGCTTTGGTTGCTGGAGCTGCTTTCGGAACACCTAATTGTGTACGTATTTCCTATGCAGCATCAGAAGAAAATTTAAAAGAAGCCGTTAAAAGAATTAAAGCGTCATTAGCTAAATTACAGTAAATATTGAGCAATAATTGGCATAACATATTCGAGCAATTTGCACAACAAAAGGTGCTTATTGTAGGTGATGCTATGCTTGATGCTTATATGTGGGGAAATATTAACAGACAATCGCCAGAAGCGGATGTCCCTATAGTAAATATTGAAAAATATGAAAAGCGTTTAGGAGGCGCAGCTAATGTAGCTAAAAACATTGCAAGCCTAGGAGCTACACCTATCCTTTGCTCTGTTATTGGAGACAACGACCAAGGATTTTTCGAACTCATGAACAAACAAGGCCTTTGCACACAAGGTGTGTTACAAGAAAATAGAAAAACTACTGTCAAAACACGAATTTTTAGCAACAACAAACATCAATTGCGTGTAGATGAAGAAGATCTTTTACCTATTCAATCAGAACAAGTCTTTGTAAAAAACACTATTAAATTGATGGAGGGTGTTTCCGTAATCATTTTTCAAGACTACAACAAGGGAGTACTTACTTCCACTGTTATAAAAAAAATCATTGCTGCTGCAAAAAGCAAACACATTCCTATTACCGTAGATCCAAAAAAAGACAATTTTTGGACATATCAAGGAGTCGATTTGTTCAAACCTAACCTTAAAGAATTGAATGATGCTTGCGGGACACAAATTACAGGAGATAATATTACTGATATAGAAAAAGAGACAAAAATCCTACAAGAAAAACTAAAGGCTAAGAACATCTTACTTACTCTTTCAGAAAATGGAATTTTCCATCTGTCAAACGAAAGTTTCCACCAAGCTGCTTATAAAAGAAATATTGTAGATGTTTCCGGTGCTGGAGACAGTGTTATTGCGGCAGCTGCATTAGGGATATGTCTAAAAATAACTGCACAAGAACTTTGCACAATCTCTAATTTAGCTGGTGGATTAGTGTGTGAAAAAGCAGGAGTAGTTCCTGTTCAAAAAGAAAACTTATTGGCAGCGCTTACTCATTAAGCTGCTCTCCACAAAACTTACAGTGTGTAGCATCTACATCATGTCCTTCTTTAGAACAAGAACGACAAGTCTGTGTACTTACCCTTTTAGAAGAGTGCCTAGCCATATCAGCTGAAACAATACCTGTAGGGACAGCGATTATACCATATCCCATAATCATAATAATAGAGGCAATAAGCTTTCCTAATGCAGTAACAGGAACCACATCCCCATAACCCACTGTTGTTAGCGTAACTACAGACCAATAAATAGACTTTGGGATGTTATCGAAGCCATTTTGTTGACCCTCTACCACATACATTAAAGTTCCTAATAGCACAACCAAAAGAACTACTGACAATAAAAACACTATAATTTTTGGTCTAGATGATCTCAATGCGATTTGCATTGTATAGGCACCTCTCAAGTAGGAGGATAGTTTAAATACACGGAATATACGGAGTAAGCGTAAAATTCGGATATCAACTAACACACCTATTGGCGCATAAATAAAGACCAAATAAGTAGGTATGATTGCTAAGAAGTCAACAATTCCCATGAACGAGAAAATGTACTTCCAAGGTTTTTGAACAGAATAAATTCGCAACATATATTCTATAGTGAATAGAAATGTGAAGAACCACTCAAGGTTGTGTAATATGTAACCATATTGTTCATCAATAGATGAAACACTACTCAACATTACACCAAAAACTGAAAGTAAAATGAAGATAATAAGCCAGATATCAAATCGCTTACCTGCCTTAGTATCAGCTTCAAATATTATTTCGTGAATTTTATCCTTTGTAATCATCAGGGCAATATTAACACTATTTTCAATTAGTAAAGCTCTCTTTTATATATTTGCTATACTTTCAATCCGTTTTCAGCGGCTTATTTTATGGCAAAAAGATTGAAAAACACTTCAGGTCAGTTTGGAACCACTCCGGTTTTCATGGCATCTATTTGCACCATTTTAGGTGCAATTCTCTTTTTAAGATTTGGCTATGCTGTTGGGCATGTTGGGTTTATAGGGGCACTAGGGATTATTCTGCTCGGACACGCTGTAACCATTCCTACCGCTTTGGCTGTTGCCGAAATTGCTACCAATAAAAAGGTAGAGGGTGGTGGAGACTACTATGTCATTTCCCGTTCTTTCGGATTAAACATTGGTGCTGCTATTGGAATAGCTCTGTATTTATCACAGGCTATCAGTATTGCTTTTTACATCATTGCTTTTGCAGAATCTTTTGTACCATTTGGAGCACATCTTAACGAAACCTATCAATTAGGTGCTATAGGTCATTTATTAGAAAGCAAAAAAGTAATTGGACTTGGAGCAATGAGCTTTTTAACAGCCCTCATGCTTACCAAAGGAGCAAACATAGGTGTAAAAGCATTATACGCTGTGGCAGCAATACTTTTTCTTTCTTTAGGCATGTTTTTCATGGGAGAAAGTCAGATTTCTTTAAGTGATGTAAGTTTTGTTAGTAGTATTGAAAATTCAGACAACTTCTTTTATGTTTTCACCATCATATTCCCTGCCTTTACAGGAATTTCTGCAGGTCTTGGACTTTCAGGTGATTTAAAAAATCCAAAAAAATCAATCCCAAGAGGGACTCTGATAGCTACAATAGTTGGTGCTTTAATATATGTTATGGTAGCTTTAAAATTAGTAACCTCAACATCTCTAGAAAACCTAGCTAACAATCAATTGGTTATGAGCGATATTGCCATCTGGGGCCCTATTATACCGATAGGATTAGCATGCGCTGCCATATCTTCAGCTTTAGGATCTATAATGGTTGCTCCTAGAACACTTCAAGCTTTAGGAAAAGATCAAATATTTCCATCTAAAAAGTTTGATGCATGGATTGCAAAAGGAAGAGAACAAGACAATGAGCCCATAAATGGGTCTATTATTACTTGTATTATTGCATACTTCTTTATTTATGTAGGAGACATAAATTTTGTAGCTCAAATAATCTCCATGTTCTTCATGGTAACTTATGGTGCTATTTGCCTAATTTCATTCTTAGAGCATTTTTCAGGAGATCCTTCTTACAGACCAACTTTTAAATCCAAGTGGTATATATCTCTGTTAGGAGCCATCCTTTCTGTGTGGCTAATGTTTAAGATGAACACATCTTATGCTGTTTTATCCATACTATTTATGACTGCTTTTTACTACTACATTAGTAAAAATTCTGGCGATAAACGTGAAATCGTTAGCTTATTTAGAGATGTGTTGGTGCAATTTGCTCGTCAGCTACAAATTTTTTTACAAAAGGGTGAAGCAATTGAGCGCTCTACTACTCATTGGCGACCATTTGTAGTGAGCATCAGTTCTTCCATAGAAAGACCAAATGCTTTCAATATGACAAAATGGATTGCCTATAAATATGGATTCGGGACTTACATTCATTACATCAAGGGATATTTAAGCAAACAAAATTTCCAAGAAGGAAAGCAAGTACAGAAACAATTATTAATAGAGAATAAAGCGTCTAATGTATATGTTGACACATTAATTTCTCCATCATATACATCTGCTTTAGCTCAAGTAGTACAGTTATCTAGTATTTCTGGAAAAGAGAACAACCTCATTTTATTAGAATATTGCGAAGATGAGTTAGAATCTTTCGAAGATGTTATCAGCAACTTCAATCTATTACAAGCTACCGGATATGATGTAGCTATTTTACGCTCTAGCAATACTAAAGCAGATAACAAGGAAGAAATACATATCTGGATATCTTCTAGGGATTATGAAAATTCCAACATGATGATTTTACTGGGGTATATGATTCATGGGCACCCCGATTGGAAAAATGCAGAAATAAAAGTTTTCTCTATTTACACTAATGATGAAGAGTTTGATATTTATAGAGACCGTATGTTTAACTTCATTGAAACAGGACGTTTACCTATCTCTCCAAGAAACCTACATATGGTTCCTCAAAAAGAAGGAGAAAGCGTTAAAACAATCATTAACAAAAATTCTAAAAACTCCGATTTAACCATTATTGGTTTCCGTAACGAACTCGTTAAAAAACAGAAACTCGACATCTTTGAGGGATATAATAAATTAGGTAATGTTCTTTTTGTGAACAGCATTAAGGAAAAAGATATCGAATAGCGCTATCTTTGCTTAAAATTTTTGACTGTGGGCACCAAAATTACTCCTTATAAAAACAAAGAAAACAAAAAAGTACAAGTAGCTAAGATGTTTGACAACATTGCGGCCAGATATGATTTTTTAAACCACTTTTTATCTTTAGGAATTGATATACTATGGAGAAAAAGAGCTGTTCGTGAAATTGGAAAAGTCTCACCAAAAACAATTTTAGATATTGCTACAGGAACTGGTGACTTAGCTGTAGAAGCAAGCGTTTTAAAACCTACAAAAATTATAGGTGTTGATATTTCAGAAGGAATGCTAGATGTAGGTAGAAAGAAGATGAAAGCAAATGGATTGGACTCAACAATAGAGTTGCAATTTGGCGACTCAGAAAATCTACCTTTTGAAGATAATAGTTTTGATGCTATTACTGCTGGATTTGGAGTTCGGAATTTCGAAGATCTCCCAAAAGGACTGAGTGAAATGTGTAGAGTAATGAATAAAGGTGGGAAAATCGCTATTCTAGAACCAGCAGAACCTACTACATTTCCTTTTAAACAGTTATACAATTTATACTTCACAAGGTTTTTACCATTCGTTGGTAAATTGGTCTCTAAAGATAATGCCGCTTACACATATTTACCAGAATCTGTTGCTGCTTTTCCAAGCGGACAAGCATTTTTAAAAGAATTAGAAATTGCGGGATTTAGGCATCCTCAACACATCAAACTAACATTTGGTATAGCAGCTCTTTACATCGCTACAAAATAATACGCTGAAGTAAGCGTTCCTCCTCTTAATGAAAAAGGTTTTATCCATATTGATTTTTGTTGCAATTGCACAAAATTCTTGGGCACAAAGACACACGGTTCCCTTAAACCTACCTAATTACGACAGAAAACCTGTACATTTTGGATTTTTGTTAGGCATAAACTCCATGGATTTTAAAATAACTCCACGAGCTATACAAGCCGATACTCTCTTCATCTTAAAGTCACAAGATCAGAAAGGTTTCAATCTAGGAATTGTTTCTAACTTTAGATTAGGAAGAAATACTGACTTACGCTTTTTACCAACCTTATCTTTTGCAGAAAGAGATATCAACTATACAATTGAAATTGATGGAGATTTAGAAGAAATTAAAAAAGATATAGAATCTACTTTTATTGAATTTCCAGTCAACTTCAAATTTAAATCTAACCGATACAATAACGGTCGTGCTTATGTTATAACAGGACTAAAGTATAACATAGACCTAGCATCTCAAAAAGACATTGATGACGAAGGACAAGAACTCATAAAATTAAAAAAAAGTGATTTAATGTACGAAGTTGGCTTTGGAGTCGACTTCTACTTAGAGTACTTCAAGTTTTCTCCTGAGCTGAAAGCTACATTTGGCCTTGTAGACATGCTTGTATATGATGAAAGTATTTATACAAGTTCCATTCAGAAAATGCTCACACGCGGCTTTACAATAACACTAACCTTTGAGTAATGCCACAAATCATTCAACTATCATTAACGCCTGCTGAAGCATATAATTCTGAAAACATCCAAAAAGCTATTGCTCAACACCTCAGTACACCAAAAGAAAATATTAGTGATTTTCGATTACTAAAGCGCTCTATTGATGCTCGAAAAAGAAAAGTTAAAATTCAAGTAAAAGTTGAGGTATTCATAAATGAAAAAATTCCTGAAAGCAATATAGAAAGAAACTACCAAGATGTAAGTGGTAAAGAAGAGATTGTGATTGTTGGTTCAGGTCCAGCAGGACTATTCGCTGCTCTTAAACTTATTGAGCTTGGTTTAAAACCAATCATTATAGAAAGAGGGAAAGATATACAAAGTAGAAGACGTGATTTAGCAGCTATCAACAAACAGCACATTGTCAATTCTGACTCAAACTACTGCTTTGGTGAAGGCGGTGCAGGAACATATTCCGATGGAAAGTTATACACACGTTCTAAAAAAAGAGGGTCAATTCAGTCTGTTTTAGAAACCATGGTATTCCATGGAGCAAAAGAAGAAATATTAATAGATGCACATCCACATATTGGGACCAACAAACTTCCAAAACTGATTGCATCTATTAGAGAAACTGTACTGAATGCAGGAGGCAAAATACATTTCAATTGTAAAGTAACTGACTTTATACTAAAAGACAATAAAATCTTGGGGGTTGTTACAGAAAAAGGCGATAAGGTTTTTGGGAAATCTGTCATTTTAGCAACAGGACACTCTGCCAGAGACATTTTCTTTTTACTACAAGAAAAAAATATTGCGATTGATGCAAAGCCCTTTGCCATGGGAGTTCGTATTGAACACCCACAAACACTTATTGATCAAATACAATACTCATTAGAAAATAGAGGCCCATATCTACCAGCTGCATCATACCGATTAGTAGAGCAAGTAAATGATCGTGGAATTTATTCATTCTGCATGTGCCCAGGAGGGTTTATTGTACCAGCAGCAACCGCTCCAGGCGAAGTTGTTCTAAACGGTATGTCTCCATCTAAAAGAGACTCTTTTTATGCTAATTCTGGAATGGTTGTAGAGGTAAAGAAAAAAGATTTAACACCTTTCCATCAATATGGAGAATTAGCAGGACTACACTACCAAATGAGTATTGAAAAAATGGCTTGTGAAGCAGGGCAAAATCTACAAGTTGCCCCAGCACAACGCATGGCTGATTTTGTAAACAATAAAATCTCTCCGAAACTAAACAGCACTTCCTACCAACCTGGAATTATTTCAACACCTTTACACAAGCTACTTCCCGAGGCAATATCATATAGCTTACAAGAAGGTTTGCAATTATTCGGCAAAAAAATGAAAGGTTATCTAACCAATGAAGCCAATATCCTTGGTGTTGAATCAAGAACCTCATCACCTGTTTCCATCCCTAGAGATAAAGAAACGCTTCAGCATATTCAAATAGATAATCTGTATCCATGCGGTGAAGGCGCTGGTTACG
The DNA here is from genome assembly GCA_902580855.1 of uncultured Bacteroidota bacterium. GTDB lineage: Bacteria > Bacteroidota > Bacteroidia > Flavobacteriales > UBA7312 > UBA7312. The sequence continues at coordinate 36,221 of CACHMF010000013.1, forward strand.
CTGGCGGCATAATTTCTGCTGCCATTGACGGAGAACGATGCGCCTTAATGATTTACACTAATAATAAATAAGCTCTTGACATTTTCATAATTTAATTTAATTTTGAAGAGAGTACTATTAAAGAATCCAAGAATGGATACACCTATTCTATTATTAGTTTTTTTAATCATTTATTTCACAACTCTTTGTTTTCTAAAAAACAAAGGATTTATGAAGAAAATTGTATCAGAAAAATGTGCTAACTGTTGCCCGAAATGCAATGAAGCTTTGGAAAGAATAAGGCGAAATAATTCTGATAGAATTATAAACCTAATAACATTTCAAATGTTTAGTTTTAAACGTTACAACTGTAATCATTGTGATTGGGAGGGATTACGATGGGAAAACAAATTTGAAAAAAAGTCTTAACTACTTAATTGAGCCAAGATAATTCCACAAGCGTTAGCCACATTCAAGGATTCTGCCTGCGAATTTTCTGATTTTGGTATGGTAACTTTTTGATGAGCCAGTTCTAATAATTCACTACTAATCCCATGCGACTCGCTACCCAACAGAACGATTCTTTTTTCTAATTTTTCGACAGAAAATACACTTTTTCCATCCATCACAGCTGCACAAATCTTATAATCGGTCATATTTTCAAGTGTTGCTTTTAAATTTAAATATTGAACTTGTATTCTACATATAGAACCCATTGTAGCTTGGACTACTTTTGGATTGTACAACTCTACACAATTTTGCGAACAAATAATATGTTGTATACCAAACCAATCAGCCAAACGAATAATTGTCCCTAAATTTCCTGGGTCTTTTATAGCATCTAGAGCTAAAACAAGATTTCCAGAAATAACACTTTTTCTTTTAGGTATTTTAATAATTGCTAACACCTTATTTGGTGTTTTAAGAGAAGATATTCTTTCTAACTCTTTAATTGAGACCTCAACCGCATCTCCTTCCCATTCTTTAGTGGCATAAATCTGTTCTATCTTCCAATCTGAATTCAAAAAATCGTTTACTATTTTTTCACCCTCCACGACAAATAATTGATGTTGCAAACGGAATTTCTTTTGTTTTAAAGAATTAATAAACTTGATTTGATTTCTACTTAACACCCTATTACTTTCTTTACTTCAAAATTAGAAAAATACAATCAAAAAATAAGGGAAATTTATACATTTGCTGCTCGAAACAAAAAAACAAAACATGATTAAAAAAGGTGTAGCAACAGGAGATCAGGTTCAAGAAATATTTAAACATGCCAAAGAAAATGGCTATGCATTACCTGCAGTCAATGTAGTAAACACAAGTACAGTTAACGCTGTTTTAGAAGAAGCAAGAGATACTAATTCTCCAGCAATGGTGCAATTTTCTGCTGGAGGGTGTCAATTTTTTGCTGGAAAAGGATTATCTAACGACAAATATAAAGCGGCTATTGCTGGTGGAATTTCTGGTGCGATGCACACGCATCAGTTAGCAGAATTATATGGCGCTACTGTTATTTTACATACTGACCATTGTGCTAAAAAACTTTTACCTTGGATAGATGGCCTTTTAAATGCTAGCGAAGACTTTTACAAAGTTCATGGTAAGTCTTTATACAGTTCTCACATGATTGATTTATCAGAAGAACCTTTAGAGGAAAATATTGACACATGTAAGCGATACTTAGAGCGTATGAGTAAGATGGATATGACTCTAGAAATAGAACTTGGAATTACTGGAGGCGAAGAAGATGGTGTAGATAATTCGGATGTTGATAGTTCCAAGCTTTATACTCAACCTGATGAGGTAGCTTATGCCTATGAAGAGTTGTTGAAGGTGAGTGATAAGTTTACAGTAGCAGCCGCATTTGGTAATGTACATGGGGTCTATAAACCAGGTAATGTAGATTTACAACCGATCATCTTGAAAAACTCACAACAATACATTCAGCAAAAATTTGCGACAGGTCCTAATCCGGTTGATTTTGTTTTCCATGGTGGTTCAGGCTCAAGCGTAGAGGAAATAAGAGAGGCAATTGGGTATGGTGTTATCAAAATGAATTTAGACACTGATTTCCAATGGGCATTCATGACTGGTATTCGGGATTACATGACGGAAAAAACAGCATATCTTCAAACACAAATTGGAAATCCAGAAGGAGACGATATACCAAACAAAAAGATTTACGATCCTAGAGTATGGACTAGAAAAGGAGAAGATGCTTTCCGAGTAAGACTTCGTAAAGCTTTTGAAGATTTAAATAATGTAAATACCTTAGCTTAAATATATGGGCTGGTTTAAAAGAATAAAAGACGGAATTACTACAGCTACAGAGGAGAAAAAAGAAACCCCTGAAGGCTTATGGTATCAATGTCCAAAATGCAAACATATTGCCTCTTCTGAAGATCATCAAGCAAGTTTATGGGTTTGCGAACAATGCGATCATCATGAGCGTATCAACTCTAAAGAATATTTCTCCATTTTATTTGATGAAGAAAAGTTTGAAGAACTAGACACAAATATGACAGCTTGCGATCCTCTTAAATTTGAGGATACTAAAAAATATACAGTTAGATTAAAACAATCACAAAAGAAAACTGGACTGAAAGACGCTTTAACATCAGGCTACGGAACAATCAATGGCCGCCCTATTGTAATTGCTTGTATGAACTTTAACTTTATAGGGGGTTCGATGGGAGCTGTTGTTGGTGAAAAAATAAGTAGAGCTATCCAGAGAGCAGTTAAAGAAAATTGTGCTTTTTTGATGATTTCTAAATCTGGAGGTGCTAGAATGATGGAAGCCGCATTCTCTCTGATGCAAATGGCTAAAACTTCTGCCAATCTATCTATTTTAGCAGAGAAAAAGTTACCATACATCTCCTTCCTAACCGACCCTACTACAGGAGGTGTTACCGCCTCATATGCTATGTTGGGTGATGTAAACATCGCAGAGCC
>CACHMF010000014.1 GCA_902580855.1 uncultured Bacteroidota bacterium
AGTGTCATCAAAACATGGTCTCGTGCTTCAATGATTTCTCCTGAAATGGTAGGGCAAACAATTGCAGTACATAATGGTAAACAATTTATTCCTGTATTCATTACAGAAAATATGGTAGGTCATAAGTTAGGTGAATTTTCGCCAACAAGAAATTTTAGAGGCCACGGAGGAAACAAGAAAAAATAATTAGATAATTATATCAAAATGGGAGTTAGAAAGAAAAAAAGAGCTGAAGCTTTAAAAGAGGAACGTAAAAACGTTTCTTTCGCAAAGCTGAACAATTGCCCTACCTCTCCACGTAAAATGAGGTTGGTTGCCGACATCATTAGAGGTGAGGATGTAGATAAAGCACTGCACATTTTGAAATTCAACCCAAAAGAGGCATCTTCTCGTTTAGAAAAGCTTTTGTTGTCGGCATTAGCCAACTGGGAAGCAAAAAACGAAGGTGCTCGTATGGAAGATAGTCAACTTTTTGTAAAAGAAGTGACTGTAGACAGTGGTCGAATGTTGAAGCGTATTCAACCGGCGCCACAAGGTCGTGCACATAGAATTAGAAAAAGATCCAACCACGTAACATTGGTTTTGGGAAGTAGAACAGAAGAAAAGTAATCATATAATGGGACAAAAGACAAATCCGATAGGTAACAGATTAGGGTACATCAGAGGATGGGATTCTAACTGGTATGGTGGAAGAAACTATGGAGACAAGATTGCTGAGGACAGCAAAATTCGTCAGTATATTGGCGTGCGTTTAGCAAAAGCTAGCGTGGCGAAAGTGGTTATCGAGCGTACCCTAAAAATGATCACTATTACAATTCACACAGCTCGTCCAGGAATTATCATTGGTAAAGGTGGTTCTGAGGTAGATAAGCTTCGTGAAGAATTGAAGAAGATTACTAAAAAAGAAGTTCAAATTAACATTTTTGAAATTAAGCGCCCTGAATTAGATGCGCGTTTGGTTGCCGCAAGTATTGCTCGCCAAATAGAAGGCCGTATTTCTTTTCGTAGAGCTATAAAAATGGCTATTGCCGGAACAATGAGAATGGGTGCCGAAGGAATTAAGGTGAAGATTTCTGGTCGTTTGAATGGTGCGGAAATGGCACGTTCAGAAATGTTTAAGGATGGAAGAACACCATTACATACATTCCGTGCAGATATCGACTACGCCTTAGAAGAAGCCCACACGACTTATGGTCGCATAGGTATTAAAGTATGGATCTGTAAAGGTGAAGTATACGGTAAACGTGATTTATCACCAAACTTTGGTCAACCCAAGAAAGGTGGTGGTAAGGCAGGCGGTAAGTTTAAGAGAAGAAGAAAATAACAAAGCATAAAGGTTAAGAGCTATGTTACAGCCAAAAAAGACAAAGTTTAGAAAGATGCAAAAGGGCAGAATGAAAGGTAATGCCCAAAGAGGTCACCAGTTGGCTTTTGGATCTTTCGGAATTAAGGCCTTGGAAGAAACTTGGATCACATCTCGTCAAATTGAGGCGGCTCGTATCGCAGTAACGCGTTACATGAAGCGTCAAGGACAGGTTTGGATTCGCATCTTCCCAGACAAACCAGTAACTTCAAAGCCAGCAGAAGTGCGAATGGGTAAAGGTAAAGGTGCCCCTGATTATTGGGCAGCTGTTGTACGACCTGGTCGCGTGTTATTTGAGTGCGAAGGTGTGTCGAAAGAAATTGCACAAGAAGCGTTGAGGTTAGCAGCACAAAAATTGCCAATCAAAACTAAATTCGTTGTCAGAAGAGATTACGTAGAAGAATAAATAAAAGAGCAAGATGAAACAGTCAGTAATTAAAGAAATGGCGACTAATGAGTTGGAAGAGCGTCTTGATGAAGAAAAAGCTCGCTTGGAAAAAATGAGAGTAAACCACTTGGTTTCTCCTCTAGAAAACCCAAAGCAAATCACATTTGCTAGAAAAATAATTGCTCGTATTCTAACAGAATTACGTAGTAGAGAATTGAACGAAGCATAATTAGGAAGATAAGATGAGAAACCTAAGAAAAGAACGTATCGGTGTCGTAACAAGTAGCAAAATGGATAAATCTATTGTTGTTGCTGTAGAGCGTAGAGAAAAGCACCCTCTTTATGGGAAGTTCGTAAAGAAGACCAGTAAGTTTACTGCTCATGACGAGAAGAATGATTGTAACGAAGGAGACACAGTTAAAATCATGGAAACACGTCCAATAAGTAAAAACAAATGCTGGAGATTAGTTGAAATTTTAGAAAGAGTCAAGTAAGATGATACAACAAGAATCCCGATTAAAAGTAGCCGATAACTCTGGTGCAAAGGAAGTTCTTTGTATTAAGGTGCTTGGCGGTTCCAAAAGAAGATATGCTTCTGTTGGTGATACCATCGTAGTTACGGTGAAAGACTCCATGCCAGCAGGTAATATCAAGAAAGGAACAGTAACTAAAGCCGTTGTTGTAAGAACAAAAAAAGAGGTAAGACGATCAGATGGTTCTTACATCCGTTTTGACGACAACGCGTGCGTATTGCTAAATCCAACTGGAGAAATGAGAGGTACTCGTATTTTTGGTCCTGTTTCAAGAGAGTTGAGAGATAAGCAATACATGAAAATTGTTTCATTAGCACCTGAGGTGCTGTAAATAAAAGTAATTAGCATGTCTAAGTTACACATTAAAAAAGGAGATACCGTAAAGGTTATTGCTGGAAACTCAAAAGGTTCTGAAGGAAAAGTAATCGAAGTTTTGATTGCTAAAAACAGAGCAATTGTAGAAGGCGTAAATATGGTATCTAAGCACAGTAAGCCAAATGCTGCCAATCCTCAAGGAGGAATTGTCAAGCAAGAAGCGCCTATTCACATCTCTAACCTTATGGTAGTAGACCCAAAATCTGGAGAAGCTACTCGTATCGGAAGAAAAAGAGATGAGAAGACAGGTAAATTAGTAAGATATTCTAAAAAATCAGGGGAGGTAATCAAGTAATGTTCATACCTAGATTAAAAATAAAGTACACGGAGGAAATCGTACCAAAATTACGAGAGCAGTACTCCTATAAGTCAGTAATGCAGGTTCCTGTATTAAAGAAAATCTGTATCAACCAAGGGTTGGGTGCAGCCGTAGCTGACAAGAAAATGGTAGATCAAGCATGTACTGAAATCAGCTCGATTACAGGACAAAAAGCAGTACCTACCTTATCAAGAAAAGATATTTCCAATTTTAAGTTACGTAAAGGTATGCCGATTGGCGCTCGTGTAACTTTAAGAGGAGAAAGAATGTATGAATTCCTTGAAAGATTCATCACAGCATCGCTACCACGTGTGCGTGATTTCAGAGGAATCTCTGCAAATGGGTTTGATGGCCGTGGTAACTACAATATGGGTATCAAAGAGCAAATCATCTTCCCAGAAATTGATATCGATAAAGTGAATAAAATCACAGGTATGGATATTACATTTGTTACTTCTGCCAATTCGGATGAAGAAGCAAAGAGTTTATTAACAGAATTTGGTTTACCATTTAAAAAGTAAGATATGGCTAAAGAATCAATGAAAGCCAGAGAGGTGAAACGTCAAAAATTAGTTGACAAATATGCAGACAAAAGAGCTGCATTAAAAGCCGCAGGCGATTACGAAGGGTTGCAAAAGCTACCTAAAAATGCATCACCTGTTCGTTTACATAACAGATGCAAATTAACTGGTAGACCAAAAGGATATATGCGTCAATTCGGTATTTCTCGTGTAACATTCCGTGAAATGGCGAATAATGGATTGATTCCTGGCGTAAAGAAAGCAAGTTGGTAACAATATAATAGATCAGAAATGTATACAGATCCAATTGCAGATTATTTAACGCGTATTAGAAACGCAGCAAAAGCAGGCCACAAGGTGGTTACTATACCTGCTTCAAACATCAAGAAGGAAATGAGCCGTATCTTGATGGAGAAGGGATATATCTTAAACTACAAAGTAGAGGAAGATAACAAGCAAGGAATTTTAAAAATTGCTTTGAAATACAACGGTTCAACTCCTGCATTTAAGAGTTTAGATCGTATTTCCAAGCCAGGTTTGCGTAAGTACGCAAATCAAGAAACAATGCCACGTGTATTAAACGGTTTAGGTGTTGCTATCCTATCTACTTCAAAAGGAGTAATGACGGATAAAGAAGCACGCATCAAAAACATAGGTGGCGAAGTATTGTGTTACGTTTATTAAAAAGAAATAAATAAAAACGATGTCAAGAGTAGGTAAAAGCCCAATTACAGTTCCTCAAGGTATTGAAGTAGTCTTAGGCGAAAACAATGCTATTACTGTGAAAGGACCTAAAGGAGAGCTTGTAAAAACTTTCCACGCTGATATGATTATCAAAATGGAAGAAAACATTTTGACAGTAGAGCGTCCATCGGATAGCAAAGAGCATAAATCCTTCCACGGATTAACACGCGCTTTATTAAACAATATGGTGATAGGTGTTTCTGAAGGTTTTAAAAAGGAATTGGAATTGGTAGGGGTAGGTTATCGTGCAAGTAACTCTGGTCAAAAACTAGAGATGGCACTAGGTTTTTCTCACAATGTTGTGTTTGAAATCCCATCAGAAGTGAAGATTGAAACTCAATCTGAGAAAGGTAAAAATCCAATCATTACACTCACTTCTGCGGATAACCAATTATTAGGAGCTGTAGCCGCTAAAATTCGTTCGTTGAGAAAACCCGAACCATACAAAGGTAAGGGTATCAAGTTCGTTGGTGAGCAGCTAAGAAGAAAAGCCGGTAAAACAGCCGCTAGTTAATAACTGAATAATTGCGAAAATAAAATGGCATTTTCTAAAGAAGCAAGAAGAAATAAAATTAGAAGAAGAATTCGAGCAACGATTTCTGGAACTCCTGAACAACCAAGGTTAGCGATATTTCGTAGTAACAAAGAGATTTACGCTCAAGTTATTGACGATTTAAGTGGAAAAACTTTGGTTGCTGCATCATCAAAAGGTGCCTCAGGAACAAAGGTCGAACAAGCAGGTGTTGTTGGTAAAGTAATTGCTGAAAAAGCAATTGCTGCTGGCATCTCTTCGGTAGTTTTTGATAGAGGCGGTTACCTTTATCATGGAAGAATTAAAGCTTTGGCCGAAGGAGCCAGAGAGGGTGGATTAAAATTCTAAGATATACATTATGTCAGATATCAAAAGAGTAAAAGCAAGCGATATTGAACTAACAGATAAGTTAGTAGGTATTCAGCGTGTAACCAAAGTAACAAAAGGTGGTAGAACATTCAGCTTCTCTGCAATTGTGGTTGTTGGTGATGGTAACGGAATTGTTGGTCACGGATTGGGTAAATCTCAAGAAGTAACAACAGCTATAAGTAAAGCGATTGATGCTGCTAAGAAAAACTTGGTAAAAGTACCTGTAATGAACGGAACAATACCTCATGAGCAATTGGCTAAATTTTCAGGTTCTGAGGTGTTGATCAAGCCAGCTTCTAACGGTACTGGAGTAAAAGCCGGAGGTGCGATGCGTGCGGTATTAGAAAGCGCCGGTGTCACCGATGTATTAGCGAAATCAAAAGGTTCTTCAAATCCTCATAACCTAGTAAAAGCTACATTTAAAGCTTTAACTGAGTTAAGAGATGCGAGAGCTGTTGCTGCGCAAAGAGGTGTAAACTTAGATACAGTATTTAACGGATAAAAAACATACTGATGGCTAAAATCAGAATAAAACAAGTAAGAAGCAAAATTGGTAGACCAGAGGATCAAAAAAGAACCATGGTTGCCCTTGGCTTACGTAAAATGAACCAAGTAGTAGAGCATAATGCAACTCCTCAAATCTTGGGTATGGTAAAAAAAGTAAATCACTTACTTGAGGTTGAAGAAGTTAAGTAAGTAACGAATTAATCAGATTAACGATGGATTTGAGTAATCTAACTCCTGCAAAAGGATCAGTTAAAAATAGAAAGAGAATCGCTCGTGGTGAAGGTTCCAAAAAAGGTGGCACCTCTACAAGAGGACATAAAGGAGCTAAATCTCGTTCAGGTTACTCTCGTAAAATTGGGTTCGAAGGTGGTCAAATGCCACTTCAAAGACGTGTACCAAAATTTGGTTTCACGAATCCAAATAGAAAAGAGTATAGAGGTGTGAATTTACACACTTTACAAACTTTAGTTGACAACAAGAAAATTAAAGATGCTGTTGATTTAGAAGTACTAATTGCAAATGGTTTAGCGCATAAAAATGACTTAGTAAAGATTTTGGGTAGGGGTGAGTTGAAGGCAAAACTAAATGTGACAGTTCACGGCTTTTCAGAATCAGCAAAAACTGCTATTGAAGCTGCAGGTGGTACAGCCACTACATTGTAATATTTACTATGAAGAATTTAATCACTACATTAGAGAATATTTGGAAGATTGAGGAACTAAGAAATCGCATCTTAGTAACTCTTGGTTTTATATTAATCTATCGCCTAGGATCGTTTGTAGTATTGCCAGGTGTTGATCCGACCCAATTAGCTGCATTACAACAACAAGCATCCTCGGGTTTGTTAGGGTTATTAAATTTATTTACTGGAGGAGCTTTTGCTCAGGCATCTATTTTTGCCTTAGGTATTATGCCATATATTTCTGCTTCTATTGTTATTCAATTGTTAGGAATTGCAGTTCCTTATTTCCAAAAACTACAACGCGAAGGGGAGAGTGGAAGAAGAAAAATCAACAATATTACGCGTTACTTAACAATATTAATTACTGCTGGACAGGCACCAGGTTATATTGCTAACCTACAAGCACAATTGCCAGCAGAAGCATTCTTGTTAGGCCCTACAGAGTTTTGGTTATCATCAATAATCATCCTTGTAACAGGTACTATGTTTGTGATGTGGTTAGGAGAGAAGATTACAGATAGAGGTATCGGTAATGGAATTTCACTCATTATAATGATTGGTATTATTGCTGCTTTACCTGGATCTTTGATGGCAGAGTTTGCTACTGCTCTAGAGAGTCAAGGTGGTGGCTTAGTTATGTTCTTGGTAGAAATGGTAGCCTTGCTAGCTGTAATTTTGGTAAGTATTCTGTTAGTTCAAGGAACACGTAGAATTCCTGTGAACTTTGCAAAAAGAGTAGTAGGTAACAAACAATACGGAGGTGTTCGTCAGTATATTCCTTTAAAAGTGAATGCATCAGGTGTAATGCCAATCATTTTTGCACAAGCAATTATGTTTATTCCAATCACCCTAGTAGGGTTTTCAGATTCAGAGGCATTGCAAGGCTTTCAAGCAGCATTTACTGATTTTGCAGGTTTCTGGTATAACTTAGTATTTTTCTTTATGGTGGTTATCTTCACTTACTTTTACACAGCTATTACTGTAAATCCAAAGCAGATGGCTGACGATATGAAGAAAAATGGAGGTTTCATTCCAGGGGTCAAACCAGGTCGTAAAACAGCTGATTTCTTGGATGATGCAATGTCAAAAATAACACTGCCAGGTTCATTATTCTTAGCGTTTGTAGCTATTCTTCCCGCATTCGCTATGCAATTTGGAGTTAATCAAGGTTTTGCTCAGTTTTATGGAGGAACATCTTTGTTAATTATGGTAGGAGTAGTGTTGGATACACTACAACAAGTTGAAAGTCACTTATTGATGCGTCATTATGACGGATTAACCAGTGGTGGTGGAAGAATAAAAGGTAAATCATCCACAGGGATGATGGGTTAAAATCTTTTCATATGGTTTTTTTAAGAACAGACGAAGAGATTGAACTTATAAGAAAAAGTTCTTTACTTGTTGCAAAGGCACATGCCGAAGTTGCGAAACTAATTCAACCAGGAGTAACATCTATTGAGTTAGATGCAAGAGCTGAAGAGTTCATTCGCGATAACGGAGGATATCCGGCCTTTAAAGGATACAATGGGTTTCCAAACTCATTATGTATTTCGCCAAACGAACAAGTTGTTCATGGCATCCCAAATGATGAACCTTTAGAAGAAGGGACCATCCTTTCAGTAGATTGTGGGGTTTTGATGAACGACTTTTATGGAGACTCTGCCTACACTTACACTATTGGTGAGATTAGCGCAGAAGTTCAACAATTGCTGGATGTAACCAAAGAGAGCTTGTACAAAGGAATTGAACAAGCAATAACTGGAAATCGTGTAGGTGATATCGGTTTTGCTGTACAACAGCATGCCGAAGAAAACGGATACGGTGTGGTGAGAGAATTGGTTGGACATGGTGTAGGTAACAGCCTTCACGAAAGCCCAGAAGTGCCTAACTACGGTAAGCGTGGAACAGGACCCAAACTGCAAGACGGAATGGTAATCGCTATAGAACCAATGATTAATATGGGTATGCGAAATATTTTACAACATGCAGATGGATGGACTATAACCACAGCAGATAAGAAGCCTTCGGCACATTATGAGCACACTGTAGCAGTTAAAAAAGGTAAAGCCGATATCTTATCGAGTTTTGAATTTATTGAAGAAGTGTTGAAAAATAAATAAAGTATGGCCAAACAGGCACACATAGAACAAGATGGAACAATCACTCAGGCACTCTCTAATGCAATGTTTAGAGTTGAGTTAGAGAATGGTCACATAATTACAGCACATATCTCAGGGAAAATGCGCAAATTTTATATTAAACTATTACCTGGAGATAAGGTGAAGTTAGAGATGTCGCCATACGATTTAACAAAAGGTAGAATAACTTATAGATACTAATACAATGAAAGTAAGAGCATCATTAAAAAAGAGAAGTGAAGATTGTAAAATCGTTCGCAGAAAAGGTCGCTTATATGTGATCAACAAAAAGAATCCCAAGTTTAAACAACGTCAAGGTTAATAAAAACGAATATAGATGGCTAGAATCGCAGGTATCGATTTACCAAAAAACAAAAGAGGCGTAATTGGCTTAACCTACATCTTCGGAATAGGGTCAACTACAGCTAAAGAAATATTGGACAATGCAGGTGTAGACCACAATGTAAAAGTGCAAGAATGGAATGATGACCAATTATCTAAGATCCGTCAAATCATCGGTGATGATATAAAGGTGGAAGGAGAATTGCGTTCAGAAATTCAATTAAATATTAAACGATTGATGGATATCGGTTGTAACCGAGGTATCCGTCATCGTACAGGATTACCATTAAGAGGACAAAGGACAAAGAACAATTCTAGAACTCGTAAGGGTAAGCGTAAAACAGTTGCTAACAAGAAAAAAGCCACTAAATAAAAAAGTTTAATCATGGCTAAGTCAAATCAAAAGAAAAGAAACGTTAAGGTAGAAGCGATAGGTCAAGCGCATATCCAAGCTACTTTCAACAACATTATCATTTCATTGACCAATAATCAAGGTCAGGTTATTTCCTGGTCTTCTGCTGGTAAAATGGGCTTTAGAGGTTCTAAAAAAAATACACCCTATGCTGCTCAAACAGCTGCAGAAGATTGCGCGCAGAAGGCTTATGAAGCTGGCTTGCGTAAGGTGAAAGTTTTTGTAAAAGGTCCTGGTTCAGGCAGAGAGTCAGCAATCAGAACATTGCATAACAATGGTATTGTAGTTACAGAAATTGTTGATGTTACTCCAATTCCTCACAATGGATGTCGCCCACCTAAAAGACGAAGAGTCTAATTATTGTTAATTTAGAAAACACAGTACAATGGCAAGACACAGAGGTCCCCAATCAAAAATCGCCCGTAGATTCGGCGAACCAATTTTTGGTCCAGACAAGGCTTTAGAAAGAAGAAACTATGGCCCAGGTCAACATGGTAACAATAGAAGAGCTAAAAAATCTGAATACGCAGGTCAGTTAGCTGAAAAGCAAAAAGCAAAATATACTTATGGCATATTAGAGCGTCAGTTCTCAAATTTGTTTAAGGAAGCATCAAGAAGAAAAGGTATTACTGGCGAGATTTTACTTCAATTATGTGAAGCCCGTTTAGATAATATCGTTTATCGATTAGGTATTGCTCCTACAAGAAGAGCTGCTCGTCAGCTAGTAACACACCGTCACATCACTGTAAACGGAGAAGTAATGAATATTCCTTCCTACTCAGTGAATCTAGGTGATGATATCGCTGTAAGAGAAAAATCAAAATCGTTAGAAGTTGTAACGAGTTCTTTGGCAAATACAGAAGAGCGTTGTGAATATGTACAGTGGAACCCAGATACAATGACGGGTAAGTTAGCTGCTATTCCAGAGCGCACACAAATTCCAGAAAATATCAAGGAACAACTAATCGTTGAACTTTACTCTAAGTAATAATTTAAATCCTCTTATAACTATGGCAATATTAGATTTTCAAAGACCGGACAAAGTTTACTTGGTTGAGTCTTCAGATACATTAGGTAACTTTGAGTTCCGTCCATTAGAACCAGGATATGGTTTAACTATTGGAAATGCACTAAGAAGAGTATTATTATCTTCTCTAGAGGGATTTGCTATTACATCTGTGAAGATTGAAGGAGTAGAACATGAGTTTTCTACTATCAAAGGTGTTGTGGAAGATGTAACAGAAATGATTCTAAATCTAAAACAGATTCGTTTAAAACAACAAATCGAAGACGAGAATACCGAAAGAGTTTCTGTAAAAGTAAGTAATAGTAAAACACTTACAGCAGCTGATGTTGGTAAAAACCTGTCTTCTTTCCAAGTTTTAAATCCAGACCTAGTAATCTGTAATATGGAAAAAGATGTGACTATTGAGATGGAATTAACTATCGAGAAAGGTCGCGGATATGTTCCAGCTGAAGATAATAAGAAAGCAACAGCAGCTTTAGGCACAGTAGCAATGGATGCCATCTTTACACCAATAAAAAACGTTAAGTATAGCGTTGAAAACTTTCGAGTGGAGCAAAAAACAGATTATGAAAAATTAGTTTTCGAAATAGAAACAGATGGTTCTATTCATCCGCAAGATGCATTAACAGAAGCTGCAAAAATCTTGATTCAGCATTTCATGTTATTTGCTGATGAGAATGTTACTTTTGAAACTGCAGATACAGATACTTCAAATGATTTTGATGAAGATACATTACATATGCGTCAATTACTAAAATCAAAATTAGTGGATATGGAGCTGTCTGTTCGAGCTTTAAATTGTTTAAAAACAGCAGAAGTAGAAACATTAGGAGAATTGGTTTCTTTCAACAAAACAGATTTATTGAAGTTTAGAAACTTTGGTAAAAAATCGTTAACAGAATTGGAAGAGTTAGTGAAAGATAAAGGATTGTCATTTGGAATGGACATTGCTAAATTTAATTTAGATAAGGAATAGAAAAAATGAGACACGGAAAGAAATTTAACCACTTAGGTAGAAAAGCTGCGCACAGAAAAGCAATGCTATCTAATATGGCTTGCTCATTAATTGAGCACAAGCGTATTAAAACAACCGTTCCTAAGGCGAAAGCTTTGCGTAAGTATGTTGAACCATTGATTACAAAATCAAAGAACGATACTACTCATTCAAGAAGAACTGTATTTAGCTACCTAAAGCAAAAAGAAGCTGTCACTGAATTGTTTGGTGATGTTGCAGCTAAAGTAGCTAATAGAGAAGGAGGATATACACGTATCATAAAAACAGGAAACCGTTTAGGTGACAATGCAGAAATGTGTATAATCGAATTGGTTGACTATAACGATCTATATACTACAGAAAAGCCAAAGAAAAAGACGAAATCAACTCGTAGATCAGGTCCTAAAAAAGCTGTATCAGCAGTTGTTGACGCTTCCGCTCAAGCAGTAGTAGCAGAGTCTTCGGTTGAAGAATCAAAAGCTGAGGAGGTAACTTCAGTAGTAGAAGGATTAGTAGAAGAAACTAAAGCTGATGAAGTAACTCCAGTAGCAGAAGCTGTAAAAGAGGACGTGAAAGAAGATAAATTAGCTTCTGAAGAAGCCAAGGAAGAAAACGCAAACGAGGATGAGCAAAAGAGTGAGTAATCACTTGTTTGTTCGATAAATAAGAAGGGATAAGGCGTTTTCGTTTTATCCTTTTTTTTAAATTTTTTGAATTAAATAAAGAAAAATGAAATATCAAAGCAAATCCGATGCAGTTCTATTATTAGAGGATGGAACTGTTTTTTATGGGAAAGCAGCCGGAAAAGTAGGGACAGCTACTGGTGAAATTTGCTTTAATACAGGGATGACCGGTTATCAGGAAATATTTACTGATCCTTCATACTACGGACAAATTATGTTAACTACCAATGCACATATTGGTAATTACGGAGTCCATGCTGACGAGATAGAATCAGATAGGATGAAAATTGCTGGTTTAATTTGTAAAAACTTTAATATTCAATACTCTAGAAAAGATGCCAAAGGGTCTATTCAAGATTATTATGAAGAAGAAAACATGGTTGCTATTTCAGATGTTGATACACGTGCGTTAGTTCGTCATATTCGTGATAAAGGAGCAATGAACGGAATTATCTCATCCGAAATTACAGATATTGATAAGTTGAAAACACAATTAGCGGAGGTGCCATCAATGGTAGGTCTACAACTTTGTTCTAAAGTGTCTACAAAAGAAGCATACTTCTATGGCGATGAAAATGCATCTATAAGAGTAGCTGTCTTAGATTTAGGTGTAAAGAAAAACATCCTTCGTTGTTTATCAGATAGAGATTGTTATCTAAAAGTGTTTCCAATGAATACTACGTTTGAAGAGATGCAATCATGGAATCCTGATGGATACTTTTTTTCTAATGGTCCTGGTGATCCAGCAGCTATGCCAGAAGTTGTAGAAAATGTGAAGAAAGTAACAGCTACAGGTTATCCTGTTTTTGGTATTTGTTTAGGTCATCAAGCCTTAGCATTATCAGAAGGTATCAGTACTTATAAAATGCACAATGGACACAGAGGTATAAATCACCCCGTTATCAATTTAGCAACAGGAAAGTGTGAGGTTACTTCTCAAAACCATGGTTTTGGTGTAAAAGCAGAAGATGTAGAAAATCATCCAACTGTAGAAGTTACACATCGAAACTTAAATGATGATACGATTGAAGGAATCAAGATCATAGATAAAAATGCTTTCTCTGTACAGTATCATCCAGAGTCTTCTCCAGGTCCTCATGATTCTCGTTACCTGTTTGATGATTTTATTTCCAATATAAAAAAACATAAGAACTAATGAGTCGTATAGCAAATATACAAGCGCGTCAGATTTTAGACTCTAGAGGAAATCCAACTATTGAAGCAGACGTGACTACAGAAAACGGAATTTTAGGTCGTGCTGCTGTTCCTTCAGGAGCATCTACTGGTAAATATGAAGCTGTTGAATTACGCGATGGAGATAAAGGTTTCTTTCTAGGAAAAGGAGTACTTAAAGCAGTACATAATGTGAATACGGCCATAGCAGAATCTTTGGTTGGTATGTATGTGAGCGACCAAGCAACCCTTGATCGTACTATGATTCAGTTAGATGGTACTGACAATAAAGCTAATATTGGAGCAAATGCAATGCTTGCAGTTTCTATGGCAGCAGCTAAAGCAGCAGCTTTAGAAAGTGGACAAATGTTGTTCAACTATGTTGGAGGAGTAAATGCACGCACATTGCCAGTTCCTATGATGAATATTCTTAATGGAGGTTCACATGCTGACAATAGCATCGACTTTCAGGAATTTATGGTAATGCCTTTTGGAGCATCAAGTTTTAGTGAAGGTCTGCGTATGGGAACGGAAGTATTTCATCACCTAAAAGCAGTTTTAAAAGATAAAGGATATTCTACCAATGTTGGAGATGAGGGAGGCTTTGCTCCTAATTTAGGCTCTAACACCGAGGCAATAGAATATGTTTTGAAAGCGATAGAACAAGCGGGATACCGTCCAGGAGAAGATATTTGGATTGCCATGGATGCAGCTGCTTCTGAGTTTTATAATGCAGAAGAAAAAGTATATCACTTCCATCAATCTACAGGAGAAAAATTGAACTCTGATGAGATGGTTGCTTTTTGGAAAGATTGGACTGAGAAATATCCAATCATTTCTATTGAAGATGGTTTAGACGAAGATGATTGGAGTGGTTGGAAATCATTAACAGCAGCAACAGGTGACAAAGTACAGCTAGTAGGAGACGATTTATTTGTAACCAATGTAAAGCGTTTATCTCAAGGTATAGATAGTGATACAGCAAACTCTATATTGGTGAAAGTTAATCAAATAGGCACATTAACAGAAACAATTGAAGCTGTACAGATGGCTCATAATAACTCTTATACTTCGGTAATGAGTCACCGATCCGGAGAAACAGAAGATAACACTATTGCTGATTTAGCAGTGGCATTAAATTGTGGTCAAATTAAAACAGGTTCGGCATCTCGTTCGGATCGTATGGCCAAATACAATCAATTGCTTCGAATTGAAGAAGCATTAGGATTAGATGCGATTTACCCAGGTAAGTCGTTTAAGTATGTAAAGTAAAAAAGAAAATAGAAGATAAAAAATGTCAAAAAAAGCAGAGCTAATTTATGATGGAAAGAGCTATCAAATTCCGGTAGTTGAGGGAACGGAAAACGAAAAAGCATTAGACATTAGTCGTCTTCGAGCAGAATCTGGTTTAATCACTTTAGATAAAGGATTTAAAAATACAGGCTCTACCGAAAGTGCGATTACTTTCTTAAACGGAGAAGAGGGAATTCTACGTTACAGAGGTTATGCTATAGAGGATTTAGCAGAGAAGTCGAGCTTTTTAGAGGTTGCGTTTTTGTTGATTTATGGAGAATTACCAACAATCGAAGAATTGAAAGATTTCCAAGAAAGAATCGTTCATCATACATTGGTCCACGAAGATGTAAAATCTATTTTAGATGGTTTTCCTTCTAATGCACATCCAATGGGCGTATTATCATCTTTGGTATCATCACTAACAGCATTCTATCCAAAATCATTAGATCCTAATCGTTCAAAAGAAGAAGTGGATGGAACCATTATCCGTATTTTAGCAAAATTACCAACATTAGCCGCATGGAGCTACAAGAACAGAATGCGTCAGCCAGTTGTTTATCCAAATAACAATTTAGACTACTGTTCTAATTTTTTGCGCATGATGTTTGGTTTGCCAACAGAAGAATTTGATGTAAATCCGGTAGTGTCAAAAGCATTAGACAAGCTGTTAATTTTACACGCTGATCATGAACAAAACTGTTCGGCTTCTACGGTAAGGATAGTAGGTTCTTCTCATGCAAGCTTATACGCTTCGGTATCTGCAGGTATTGCTGCTCTTTGGGGGCCTCTACACGGTGGAGCTAATCAAGCAGTAATCGAAATGTTAGAAGCCATACGTAAAGATGGTGGTGATGTTTCAAAGTATGTTGCTAAGGCAAAGGATAAATCAGATCCTTTCCGTTTAATGGGCTTCGGACACCGTGTGTATAAAAACTTTGATCCAAGAGCCACAATTATTAAAAAGGCAGCCGATGAAGTCTTAACTGAATTAGGCGTTAATGATCCTGTATTGGATATTGCTAAAAAACTAGAAGACATTGCCTTAAAAGATGATTACTTTATTGCAAGAGGTTTGTATCCGAATGTAGACTTCTACTCCGGAATTATATATCGTGCTCTGGGTATTCCAACTGATATGTTTACAGTAATGTTTGCATTAGGTCGTTTACCTGGTTGGGTTGCTCAATGGAAAGAAATGCGTGAAAATAATGAGCCTATTGGTCGTCCTAGACAAATTTATACAGGATACAGTCAACGTGTTTTTTCTGATATTTCTGAAAGATAGAATTATAAAATTTCAAAATAAAAAGTCACTTTTTAAAAGTGACTTTTTTATTTTTGCAACATGGGATATCGTTCGTTACAAGCATGCATAAATGATCTAGAAGAAAATGGCTTTTTAATAAGAATAAAGGAAGAAGTAGATCCATATTTAGAAATGTCTGCAATTCAACTTAGAGTCTTCCAAGAAGAAGGGAAAGCAGTATTATTTGAAAATGTAAAAGGAAGTAAATTTCCGGCTGTTTCCAATTTATTTGGAACTCTTGAACAAAGTAGATTTATTTTTAGAGATACTATTGAAAATGTTAAAAAACTAGTAAGTCTAAAAGCTGATCCATTATCAGCTTTAAAAAAAACCATGGATTCATTTAAGCGCAATTGCTTCTGCTCGCATGGCACTTCCTAAAAAAGTAAGTTCTCATACATTTAAAGAAATACAGATTTCAGATTTACCACAAATACAATGCTGGCCAATGGATGGTGGCGCTTTTATTACCTTACCACAAGTCTATACTGAAGATATCGATTCACCTGGAGTTATGAAGTCTAACCTTGGTATGTATAGAGTTCAACTCAATGGTAACGATTACATTTTGAATCAGGAAATAGGTATGCATTACCAAATTCATCGAGGAATAGGTGTACATCAATCTAAGTCAAATGCAAGAAATCAACCTCTTAAAGTAAGTATTTTTGTTGGAGGTCCACCTTCTCATACTCTAGCTGCGGTTATGCCTCTACCTGAGGGTATGAGTGAGTTATCTTTTGCAGGTGTAATGGGAGGGCGAAGATTTCGATATGTTACTGAAGATGGTTATACATTGTCTACAGAGGCTGATTTTGTTATTTGTGGCGAGATAAATGCTGATGATGTAAAACCGGAAGGACCGTTTGGTGATCATCTAGGGTATTATAGTTTAACTCATGATTTTCCTGTAATGAGAGTACATAAAGTTTATGCAAAGAAGGATGCAATTTGGCCATTTACTGTTGTTGGTAGGCCACCTCAAGAGGATAGTCAATTCGGTGCTTTAATTCATGAAATTACTGATAGTATTATTCCTTCAGAAATACCTGGAATAATTGCAGTAAATGCAGTTGATGAAGCAGGTGTTCATCCATTACTTTTAGCTATCGGAAGCGAAAGATATACCCCTTATAATCCAGAACGTAAACCACAAGAGTTATTAACTCTATCTAATCATGTTTTAGGTAAAGGTCAATTAAGTTTAGCAAAATACTTAATGATGGTTGCTCATGAAGATGATCCAAAGTTAAATGTAAATGATAAAGAATCCTTTTTCAAACATTTATTGGAGCGCATTGATTGGCAAAGAGATATGCATTTTCAAACTCAAACGACCATCGATACACTGGATTATAGTGCATGCGGAGGTATCAACTCAGGATCTAAAGTTGTTTTTGTCGCAGCGGGTACAAAAAAAAGAGAATTAGCAAACCAAATAGAACATTTTGAATTACCAGTTGGATTTCAAAAAGCACAACTAGTAATTCCTGGAGTTTTAGTAATTGAAGGAAATGGTGATATTGAAATACTAACAAAAACTAAATTACCTGATGGTATCGCTTTAGTAACTTTAGTCGATGATGCTGATTTTGTTGCGGAACATTTTCATAATTGGCTTTGGGTAACTTTCACAAGATCTAATCCATCCGATGATATTTCTGGATGGAACGATACTAATATTAACAAACATTGGGGTTGTGATATTCCTCTGATAGATGCAAGAATAAAAGAACATCATGCACCAGTAATGACAATGCCAGACGAAATTTGGATGAAAGCTGGAGAATTGATCAAAAAGTATAGATAGGTTTAAATTTAATTATCTTCCTTTATTTGTTTTTAAATAAAACGCAAATCATTCGCGTTTTTTATATAATTTGTTTTATTTTGCATTGTCTTTGCAATTAAAACATGGCTTATTTTTCTACATTTAGTTTACCTGTAAAACAAGTCTTCTTGTTGTTGCTTTTTTTAAAAACAACTACTTTAATTAAAGCTCAAACTACAGGTATTATAACTGATATTAATAATCAGCCAATTGAAGCAGTTAATGTTTTACTAGTTGATCAAAACTTACTTTTAGAAACCAACTCTGAAGGTATTTTTATTGTTGATGAGAACATTGAAGAAAATTCAGATATTCAATTTTTTAAGTTTGGTTATTCTACACAGGTATTAAAATATAATTCAGTTGAAAAAATGAAGATTGTTTTAAAAAATCTTCATGTTGAATTAGATGAGGTTGGGATTATAGAAACTCATAATTTTTTAGGCAATAGTAAATTAACAAATATTGAAAAGAAATCCCTAAAAAATAATTTTCTTAATAACAGTTCTATTGTTGAAAATATTATACAGTTAGGTGGAGTAGATATGATATCTTCTGGGCTTGGAATCCAAAAGATTGTAGTTAGAGGTCTTTCTGGAATGCGTGTTGTTACATATCTAAATGGTATGCAAATAAACAATCAACAATGGGCAAATGATCACGGTATTGGCTTTACAGATTTAGGTATTAGTGAAGTTGAATTGATAAAAGGATCAAGTGCTTTAAGATATGGATCAGAAGCAATTGGAGGTTTGTTATATTTTAAGGACAATCCATTTGTTTATAATAAAAAACCAAAAGCTTATTTTTCTACTAAGTTTGATAATAGTAGTTTTTTAAATAGATCTCAATTTGGTGTCAAACTGAATAAAAAAGGTATTTATCTAAACTTTGATGCAGAAAATACTATTTCATCAGATTATAGAATGCCAAATGGAACATATTTCTATAATTCAAGATTTAAACAAAATTCTTTAAAGTTATCACTTGGTTATCGATTAGGAAAATGGAATAATATATTCAGATTTCAACTACATAATGAGATAACAGGAATACCTGGGCATGTATGTGAGGGGGATCCAGCTAACGAAAATTTAAATGCACTTATTTCATCAGAATTCGATTTTGAAATAGCTTTTGATGTTGAAAGACCAACACAGTACATAAATAATAAACTGTTCATTTATGAATCAAATTTCTTAAAAGAGAATGTCAAATTTGATTTATTTTTAGGTTATTACAATAACAATCTACAGGAATATGAGAAAGTCACTGTTGCAGCTTTTGACTTGGATTTAGAAAATATACTAATATCTCCAAATATTAGGTATCAACATAAAGATTTCACTTTTAACATAGGTGTACAAGGTTTACAGACTAAAAATAAAAATCAAATAACCTCTAGACTTGTACCAGATGCTATTTCTTTAAATTTAGGTACATATTTCATAATGGATTATGAAAAGAAAAATTTTGGT
Organism: uncultured Bacteroidota bacterium; assembly: GCA_902580855.1. Lineage (GTDB taxonomy): Bacteria > Bacteroidota > Bacteroidia > Flavobacteriales > UBA7312 > UBA7312. The sequence goes on from CACHMF010000014.1 coordinate 19,014, forward strand.
ATAAATGCTGGTTTAAGATATGATAATAAAAATCTTGAGCTTGTTGACGAAACAGCTGATTTTGAAAATATTGACTACATAAAGACTTTTAACAGTACAAGCTATTCTGCTGGAATATTTTATAAATTATTAGATCATCATTTCCGAATTTCATATTCGGGGGCATATAGAGCACCTCATTTTTCTGAACTATTTTCTAATGGAGTTCATCATGGAACCAACAGATTTGAAATTGGAGATACCGAATTGGGAATTGAATATGCTAATCAATTAGATTTTAAATATCAATGGTCAAATGAGCATTTTGGTATTGTTATTAATCCATTCTCACAATATATTTCTGATTTTATTTCGGTGATCCCTACTGATAGTTTTCATGACTATCGAACTTCTACTGGCGCGGTAATTTATTATCCTATATATAATTATATTCAATATGATCTTGTTAACATACGAGGAGTGGAACTAAATCTTCACTACCATCCACACTCATTACATAATTTACACATAGAACAATCATTTTCATTTTTAAATACTGAAAATAAGGATGATGAATTTGGTTTAGCTCTGGTGCCAGCAAACACTATTAGAAATCAAATTTTGTATGATTTTCAAAATACTTTATTTGAAAAGTATAAAGTAGATTTTATCTCTTTTCATCATTTGTATAAGTTTAAACAAAATAATCATGCTGAATATGAAAGTCCAACAAATTCTTATAATATTTTTAACATACAATTAGGACTAGCCCTAAATGAAAAATTTAAAAGTACTATTGGAATAAATAATATACTAAACACTGTTTATACTCCTCACATTTCTAGAGTCCGAACAATTGCAGGTGGTATACCACATCCAGGCAGATCATTTAATATTAACCTTAAATATGATTTTTAAATACTCTGATGAGCTTTTATGAAGCGAAATACTCATATTGAGTATCAGTATTAATTTAATGAAAATAAAATGAAAAAGTCCTTAATTATGATGTATGCATTTATTGCTATGTCACTATCTATTACATCATGTTCGGATGACCATGATCATGGCTGTGAAGAATGTCATATTGCATATTTCGTAGATGGTGTAGAGGTTGCTCAAGGAGAACTTGGTGAATTTTGTGATGAGGCTTTGGAAGATGTTGAAGCTAATGGATACAATTTAGCTGATGACATGGTAGTAGGAGACTATACCATTCCTGCAGGTCAATATCCAGCTAATGAAGTTCATTGTGGTGAACATGAAGGCGAACATGATCATGATGATGATCACAATGATTAACGAATCAAAATTTAAATTAAAACAACTGTCTAGGCAGTTGTTTTTTTTTATTTTTAAAAAAAAATACTGTGCTCAAAACAACTCCTATTTCATTTTCATATGATAATATTAATAGTTTTATTTTTCCTGAAATTAGCCTTAGTGATGCAGAGGATTTATTAATACTAGGTAAATCAGGTGTCGGTAAAACAACTTTTATTCAAATTTTAGCAGGATTATTAAAACCTGATAAAGGATCTATTTCTTTAAACGGTGTAAAATACGCGGATTTATCAATGAAAAAAATGGATGAATTTAGAGGCAAGAATATTAGTCTTGTTTTTCAAAAACCATATTTTATAAATAGTATTAATCTAATAGAAAATCTTCTCACTACTTTAAAATTATCTGGAAATGAAGTTGATAATAAAAAGTGCGGATATTTATTAGAACAAATTGGCTTGTCTGATAAAAGTTATTCTAAAACATATGAATTAAGTGAAGGTGAAAAACAAAGAGCTTCAATAGCTATGGCAGTTTGTAAAAATCCAGATTTAATATTAGCAGATGAGCCAACTGCAAGTTTAGATGATGAAAACTGTGATATAATAATTAACTTATTAAAAGAACAAGCAAAAAATTCTAATTCCAAATTAATTATTATTACTCACGATCAAAGATTGAAAAGTCAATTTAAAAATACCATTAACTTATGACCATATTTAAGTTAAGTTGGAGAAATATAGTAGTTAGTCCACTTAATACAATATTAAGCTTGTTACTGATGAGTCTTGGTGTAGGAATAATTTCATTATTGATATTATTAAATAATGAAATGAAACAACAGGTAAAAAACAATCTCAAAGAAATTGACATGGTTGTTGGAGCTAAAGGAAGTCCCCTACAATTAATACTTTCTTCCGTTTATCATATTGATAATCCAACTGGAAATATTCCTTTAAGTTCAATAGATAAATTAAAAAAGAATAGATTAGTTGATTTAGTAATACCACTATCATATGGTGATAGTTACGAAGGATTTAGAATTGTAGGGAGTACTCATGATTATATTGATTTATATAATGCAGAAATTAAAGAAGGAAGAAGTTGGGAAGGAGGTTTTGAAGTTGTTATTGGAAGTGAGATAGCAAGAATACATAATCTTCAAATCGGTGACAATTTTTATGGATCACATGGATTCAAAAAAGGTGGGCATGTTCATAATAATTACGCATATACTGTTGTTGGAATTTTAAATTTTTCCGGCTCCGTTATTGATAATCTAATTCTGACTGATTATCAGAGTGTTTGGAATGTGCACAATAAAGATGCTCATTCAGAAATGGAAATTACTGCAGCATTATTTAAGTTTAAAAACCCTTCAGCGTTAATTAAACTTCCAAGACAAGTTAATGAAACAACTAATTTACAAGCAGCTGTTCCTGTTTTTGAAATGAATCGACTTATTAAATTACTAGGAAAAAATATTATTAATCCAATTCAGTTTATAGCTGTAGTTATTATGATTGTTTCTGGATTGAGTATTTTTATAAGTTTATATAATTCATTAAAAAGAAGACGTTATGAACTTGCTTTAATGAGAGTTCATGGTGCAAGTCGTTGGCAGTTAGTTATGTTGATACAATTTGAAACACTTTTTTTATCAGTTTTAGGAGCATTTTTCGGTTTATTGTTGAGTAGATTGAGTATTTATATTTACAGTTTAGGCAGTGATAACCATATCATAAATAATTTTCCATTGACCTTTGTGGCTGAAGAGTTTTGGCTTTTCCCATCAGCATTATTAATTGGTGTATTTGCTGCAATAATTCCTACTTTACAAGCCTATAGAACTAATATCCCTAAATTGTTAACTGATGCATAAATTTTTATTTTTTATTCTTTTATTTTCTGCTAACTTATCTTTTGCTCAAATCGAAATTACATGGAATGATTTAGAAGATGTAGAATTTGAAGATATATTTTATGATGAGGTTGATGAATTTATAGCATATCCACATTTTGGCCAAAGTGTTATGAATTTATCAGGTGTTGAAGTTTCACTAACTGGATATATTTTAGCACTTGATCCTGATGAAGGATATTACATTTTATCTAAGGGCCCTTTCGCATCTTGTTTTTTTTGTGGAGATGGGGGCCCAGAAACGATAGTTGAACTTGAGCTGAAAAATAAGAATCAATATTTTATGATGGATGAGATTGCTACTATAAAAGGTGTCTTAAAATTAAATGCAGATGATATATATCAATGTGTATATATTTTACAAAATGCTGAAGTAAGCCGATAATTTCTCTTTTTAAACTTAAATAACCTTTCAATAACATTATTTTTATGAGGAAGAAGATCTTACTTTTAGGTTCGGGAGAATTAGGCAAAGAATTAGTAATTGCTTTGCAACGTTTGGGACAGTATATAGTAGCAGTAGATAACTACATAGATGCTCCGGCTATGCAAGTTGCGCATGAGCATGAAGTCATCAATATGTTAGATGGCGATGCTTTGGATGCGGTAGTTGCAAAACATCAACCAGATATTATTGTTCCGGAAGTAGAATCTATCCGAACCGAACGTTTTTATGATTATGAGCAGCAGGGTTACCAAGTAATACCTTCTGCTAAAGCTGCTAATTTTACAATGAATCGTAAAGCTATTCGAGATTTGGCAGCGATAGATTTAGGAGTAAGAACAGCCACTTATCATTATGCTACTTCTTATGAAGAGTTAAAAGCAGGCGTAGAGATTTGCGGTATACCCTGTGTAGTTAAGCCTTTGATGTCGAGCTCTGGTAAGGGGCAGTCAGTGATTAAATCAGATGCTGATATACAAAAGGCTTGGGATTATGCTATTGAGGGTTCTCGCGGTGACTTGATGGAGGTAATTGTTGAAGAGTTTATCGACTTTGAATACGAAATAACTTTATTGACTTTAACTCAAAATAATAACAACACTTTGTTTTGTCCTCCAATAGGACACAGACAAGAGCGTGGTGATTATCAAGAATCTTGGCAACCTATGCCTATGTTAGATGCCCGTTTGCAAGAAGCGCAGGATATGGCTGCTAAGGTAACAGCTGCTTTAGGTGGCTCGGGTATCTGGGGAGTGGAGTTCTTTATCGCAAAGGATTGTGTTTACTTTTCAGAGTTGTCGCCAAGGCCGCACGATACGGGGATGGTAACTTTAGTAAACACACAAAACTATTCTGAGTTTGAATTACATGCCCGTGCCATTTTAGGGATTCCTGTGCATCAGATTTTTTTACTACAAAATGGTGCTAGTGCCGTAGTTTTGGCATCAGAAACAGCTGAAGGTTTCCCAGATTTTAAAGGCTTAGACAAAGCAGCGGCTATTCCTAATACAGATTTTAAAATTTTTGGCAAGCCGAGTACGCGTCCCTATAGAAGAATGGCGATATCACTTGCCTATGGAGATGATGAGGTTAGCGCTTTGGTAGATAAAGCCAAGGAGGTAGCTAGCTGTATAAAGATAGCTTAATTTACATGTAAAAAGGCTCCGTAGTTCAACTGGATAGAATAGCAGATTTCGGCTCTGCTGGTTGGGGGTTCGAATCCCTCCGGAGTCACATTTTTAACCTCAACTTTAGTTGGAGTTTTTTTGTGGAAAAGATTTTACAAAGGAAACTATGAATGCTGGAAATGATACAATTATTGCTAGTATCAAAATCTTAACTTGTAAGGTTTCATAATTTGGAAGTTCTTCAACCAATATTGTTTCCATTCTTTACAAATACTTTAAATCCTAATTGAAATTTGAAGTCATTTTTATAAAGTAAAAAACTACTCTTCACAAACAATGTGGTTTTTTTAGATTCTCTCTAATTTTTAAGAAAATCATTGTTTTTCAGTCTCTAATCATTTTTCTTTTTATGCTTTCTTTTGTGCCATTGTTTCCTTCCAGCAAACTTTTTTTTGCCTTTAAAATTTTTCCCATTTTTCTTTTTGGTATTATAATCAGGTCCTGGTTCAAAACCCTCAGGTAAAGGGGACTTCTTAACTTCTCTTTCTATTAGCTCTTCTATAGCTTTGAATTTTCGGCATTGTTCGCCATTAATAAAAGTAATTGCTTCACCAGTACGATCGGCACGGGCTGTACGGCCAATACGATGTACATAATCCTCTGCATCATTAGGTACTTCATAGTTGATAACTAATTCAATTCCTTTAATATCAATTCCTCTTGAAAGGATGTCGGTAGCTACCAAAATCTTTACCTTCTTGTTTTTGAAATCTAGTAGAAGTTGTTCGCGTTTGTCTTGGTCCAATTCGGAGTGTATGTCTTGTGCAGGCAAACCTACTTTGCGTAAACTAAGAGCTAATTTCTTAGTGCTTTTAATGGTTGAACAGAAAATTAAAACATGCTCTAAATCTTTGCCTTTCAATAGATGTTGAGTTAGTTTAATCTTTTGAGAATCGTGTGCTAAAAAAGCTCTTTGCTGTATACCTTCTGCAGGTTTTGAAATGGCTAAGCTGATACTAACAGGATTGATTAATATATTATTGGCCAAAGAGCGAATCTTGGGAGGCATAGTCGCTGAGAATAAAAGTGTTTGTTTTTCTGTTGGGAGCTTTTGAAAAATTGACATGATGTCATCATGAAAACCCATGTCTAGCATGCGGTCTGCTTCATCTAATATAAAGTGCTTGACACCAGAGGGGTCAAAGTAGTTAAATTTCATGTGTGCTAATAATCTTCCTGGTGTACAGACTAAGATGTCAGCTCCATTCTTGATGGCTTTTTTCTGTGCTTCAAAATCATCACCAGTTCCACCACCATACACAGGAAAAGAAGAGGAGTTGGTGAAATAGCTAAAACCTTCAATTTGTCGGTCTATTTGTAAAGCTAATTCTCTTGTCGGCGCTATAATAATGGTGTTGGTCTTTTTGGTTTGATTGCTACAAAGTTTATTTAATATGGGCAGGACAAACGCGGCAGTTTTTCCTGTTCCTGTTTGCGCACAAGCAATCAAATCTTTATTTGCTAAAATAGCCGGGATTGCTTGTTTTTGGATAGGAGTGGGCTCTTTAAAGCCCATCATTTCTAATCCTTCTTGTAGTTGTGGTTCAAAACCTAGTTCATTAAATTTCATTGTCTCTGTCTTACAGCTTCATATAAAATAACTCCTGCCGAAACAGATACATTCAATGAACCTATTGTACCATTCATTGGTATCTTGGCTTTATAATCGCAAAGTTTCAAATATTCAGTAGAGATACCATCTTCTTCTGATCCCAAAATAATTGCTGTTGGTAAATTGAAATTCAGCTGATAAATTTTTTCCTCTGTTTTTTCAGTACACCCTACAATTTGTAAGCCACAGTTTTTTAAATACTCAATGGTTGCTTTTAAATTGAATTCTCGACAAATAGGGATGTTGTGTAAAGCACCTGCTGAGGTTTTTAATGCATCACCGTTAATGGCTGCACTACCTTTTTCAGGGACAATAATTGCTTGAACACCAGAGCATTCAGCTGTTCTGACAATGGCACCGAAGTTGCGAACGTCTGTAACCCTGTCTAAAACTAAAAAAAGAGGGTTTTCTCCTTTTTCAAAAACATCTTGTATAATATTGTCTGTTTTGTGAAAGTTGATAGGAGAGATGAATGCAAATACTCCCTGATGATTTTTGCGTGTCAACCGATTTAGTTTTTCTACCGGAACATGTTTATAGTTAACCTTTCGTGCTCTGACTAATTGCCACAATTCTTGAAATAATTCATTCTTTAAGCCTTTTTGGATGAATAGGGTATCAATTTCTTTTCCTGCTTGTATAGCTTCAATTATTGGGCGCAGCCCAAAAATGGCATTCTCGTATCTAGTTATCTTCATCTAGTTGAGGTTTCTCTAATAGTTCTCTGTCAAATCCGATAGAATGAGTCCCTCCTGAAAGTTTAGTGACATCCTTGTCTATTTTTTTGAATTCTTGTGAACTTTTGTTGTAATGGTTAACCACTGTTCCTATGGTGTTCCCGAGTTTGTCGTGAAAAATTTTATAACTGTTAAGGTGCGAAGAAAGCTTTTCAACATTCTTCAAAATATCTTCAATAGACTTTTCTACTTTTAAGTTGTGAAGAGCCTTTACCGTAATTTGTAGCATTGGAAATAAACTCATAGGAGAAACAATCATCACCTTTTTAGTGTAAGCATAAGACACCAAATCTCTGGAGTTTATCTGTAGGGTTCCTACACGGCTATTTAATAAATCTTGATATAAGCCATCAGCAGGTATAAACATGTATGCGTAATCAGTTGTGTTTTCTCTTGGTCTTATGTATTTTGCTGTTTCGTCAATTCTACTTTTAATATCCTCTTTGAACTTTTTTTCAAGCCCTTCAATTTCTTTTTTATCAGAGCTTTCAATCATTTTATTGTAATTATCCAATGAAAATTTGGCATCAATAGGGATAATGAAATCTCCTACCTTAACAATTGCATCTACTGCTTCTCCGCTGCTAAAACTGTATTGCATTTGAAATAATTCTGGAGGTAACACATTTGCTAATAGATTTTCTAGTTGAATTTCTCCAAGAATTCCCCTTTGCTTTTGATTGCTTAAAATTTTCTCTAGAGTTTTCATTTGATTTGCAAAATTCAACACCTGTTCGTTTGTCCCTTTTATTTTCTCTAGTTCTTGAGTAACAGCTGTAATTACTTTATTAGAGTCTGCAAATTGTTTTTGGATGTCCGACTTACTAGATTTATGAAACTCATTGATTTCTTTATTTATATCTTTTAATTTATCATCTATTTCTTTTCTTCCTTTTTCTGAATTTTCAGACAATTCTTTTCTGACAGCATCTACTTTATTAATTAAATTTTCGTTTAGTCTTAGTAGAAATTCTTGCGATTGTCCATTGTCATTTTTCTTGTTGATCAGAAAAAAAACAGCGCCAATCAGGGCGATAAGTAAAAAAATGATAATTATATCCATAATTAAATGGGTTAAAGTTAGTTATTTATCAAGAATTAAGACTTTGATTCCTACAGCTACTTTGTTATAAAGATTTAACACATCTTTATTGCTCATGCGGATACATCCGTGAGAAGCAGGTTTTCCGAGTCGGCCTTCCTCTGAAGTTCCGTGTATATAAATATAGCGTTGATAAGAATCTACATTACCTCTTTTATTTATTCCTTCTTCTTCACCACTTAACCACAAGATACGCGTAGTTACATCATCTGTTTTGGATCGACTACTATCATTATATATAGTAGCGATTTGTCCGTAAAAGATCCGGCCTATCATTCTACCGTTAAGAGGCGTATTGTCTCCATGTTTTTCTTTTACACTATGTAAGCCTAATGGTGTTTGGTTACTATTTTTTCTATTTCCTGTTCCTTTTTCAGCAGTTGAAATGATGTATGTTTTGATTATTTCATTATTTATGATGTGATACATTTTTTGTTCTTTTACCGACACATACAATAGCTCTTTGTAAATGGTATTTTTTTTATTTTGGGTATAAGTATTAGCAGTCTCTACTGGGTTTTGGGCCCAAGTTAAACTAATAGAGACTAATAAAGTAAAGATTATTTTATCCATTGAATAGTTGGTTTGTTCATTTGTTCCAGTAACTCATTGGTTTTGGAAAAATGACCGCAGCCAAAAAAACCAGAGTGTGCTGAAAAGGGAGATGGGTGAGGTGCTGTTAAAATGTGGTGTTTACTAGTGTCTATCAATTCTGCTTTTTTTTGTGCAAATCTCCCCCACAACATAAAGATAAGACTTTCTCTTTCTAATGATAACTTTCTGATACAAGCATCGGTAAATTGTTCCCATCCTTGTTTTTGATGAGAACCAGCATTTTTAGCTCGTACTGTTAAAGTAGCATTTAATAGTAAAACGCCTTGTTGTGCCCAATTTTCTAAATTTCCAGACTCAGGAATATCAAGTCCTAAATCTTGATGTATCTCTTTGAATATATTGATTAATGAAGGTGGTTTTTTAATACCATCAGGTACGGAAAAGCAAAGCCCATTTGCTTGTCCAGCCCCGTGGTAGGGGTCTTGTCCAATAATGACAACTTTTACATCTGAAAAAGGTGTGTGGTTAAATGCAGCAAAAATTTGATCTTCCGGTGGGTAAATAGTGTTGTATTTCTTTTCGGACAACAAAAAAGCCTGGAGTTGCTGAAAATAAGCTTGTTGAAACTCGTTTGCTAATTGTAGTTTCCAGCTTTCGGCGATTTGCGGGCTGTTTTTTGTCATTGTTCAAAGATAGAACTCCAGTAAAGATTAACGAAATAAAATACCTAAATTTGTACAGTAAAATAAGAGAAATGAAAAAAGTATTTGTTGTTATTTTTATTATAGGCTTCATGGCTACTTTTACAGCTTGCCAAACTCAACAAGATTGTCCTAATTATGGACAATTAAAAACCGAACAAACTCGCTCATAAATGAATTGGGAACAGCTTACAGACTTGCAACAATTGAAGCAGCTTACAGAGGCATCTTATCAAGTTCCTGTTTTGTTTTTCAAACACAGTACCCGTTGTTCTATAAGTGTAATGGTTTTAAATCGTTTTGAGCGTGAGTGGAACAATATGACAGTTCATCCTTATTTTTTGGACTTGTTAAATTATAGAGAGGTTTCTAATCAAATTGCTATTTTTTTTGAGATTGAACATCAATCTCCTCAAGTATTATTGATTAAAGATGGTTCATGTGTTTATCATGCATCACATAATGCTATCGATGCGCATGTAATAAATGAATTTTGCTAGATGAGTGAATTAGTAAAACAAAGAAAGCCAAAATGGTTACGTGTAAAATTGCCGACAGGTGAAAATTACAAACATGTTCGCAAACTTGTTTCTGAACATAATTTGCACACAATTTGTGAAAGTGGGAATTGCCCAAATATGGGCGAGTGTTGGGGTGAAGGAACAGCAACTTTTATGATATTAGGAAATATTTGTACACGCTCCTGCGGTTTTTGTGCTGTAGCAACTGGTCGGCCTTTATCTGTAGATTGGCAAGAACCAGAAAAAGTTGCAGAATCAGTTCGTTTGATGGAAGTAAAACATTGTGTAATTACCTCAGTAGATCGAGATGAATTGGAGGATGGAGGTTCTATTATTTGGTCAGAGACCGTAAATGCTGTTCGTAGAAAAAGCCCAGGAACAACTATGGAAACTTTGATTCCAGATTTTAAAGGAGACCAAGAAGCGGTGCAACGTATTATTGATGTGGCACCGGAAATAGTTTCACATAATATAGAAACAGTTCGTAGATTAACGCGTCAAGTGCGTATTCAGGCAAAATATGATAGAAGTTTAGAAGTTTTGAGATGGTTGAATGAGGGAGGAATGCGCACAAAGTCAGGTATCATGTTAGGTTTAGGAGAGAAAGAAGAAGAGGTAATTCAAACCATGGATGATTTGCGAGCTGTAGGTGTGCAAATCATGACTATTGGGCAATACTTACAGCCAACTCCTAAGCATTTACCAGTAAAAGAGTTTATTACACCAAAACAGTTCAAGAAATATGAAAAAATAGGTCTTGAAAAAGGCTTCCGTTTTGTTGAAAGTGGTCCGCTTGTAAGATCCTCATATAGAGCCGAAAAACACATGGCCTAATAAAAGGCGATTTTCAGCTTGAATTACAGTGAAAATAGTTGTAGATTTAACCTCAATTTTTGATAGAAAAAAACACAATATGAAAAAGAGATTTTTAACATTTGGAATCTTACTAGCTGCAACTGGTGTTGCGCTTAATTTTTTAAGCGCACCTGAAGCTACTTACACTTCAATTGAAAATCGTTCGAAAAAAATTAAAGAAGGAATTGATGTTGCTCAAGATTACCTAACTGATAGAAAGGCAAACAAACTAACTGGAAAAGTTGACTTACAAGACGTTCAAAAAGTGCGTGAACAGGTTAATTTACACAAAGCAATGCGTTCTTCAGCATCGGTTTTGGAGTGGGAAGAAATGGGGCCAGATAATGTTGGTGGAAGAACTAGAGCTGTTCTTATTGACAAAGACAATCCATCAAGAATCTATGCAGGCTCAGTTTCAGGAGGTCTTTGGATTTCTGAGTCTGGTGGTAGAGCATGGAGAAAATACTCCGATGAATTAGGTAACTTGAATGTTTCATGTATCACACAATCCTCAAATGGTGATATTTACTTTGGTACAGGAGAGTTGTATTTTGCTAAGTATTCTGATGGTGATGGTTCTTCTGGTTTTGTTGGAAACGGAGTATGGAAAAAAGAAGCGGGTTCTTCAGATTTTGTTCATTTACCATCTACTGATTTAGGCGCCATCAATAATAATGAAAACGCAAATTGGTCTAGTGTGAATAAATTAGCAACAGACCCAACTAATCCTAATAGGGTATATGCTGCTACAAGTGGTGGATTACAAATTTCAGATGATGGTGGTCAAAGTTGGACTGTAGCTGGTTCAGGCCCTATTCAGGTGAATGCAATTGATGTAGAAGTTGCATCTGATGCATCTTATGTTTTAGCTGTAGCAGGTACTTTAGGAGGTAACAAAATTTATAAATCTAATTCTGGAGATGTTGGTACATTCTCTCTCCACCACAATTTTGTTGCTTCTGACAATGTAATGACTCAAGTTGGTAGGATACAAATATCTATATCTCCTACTAATACTAATATTCTTTACTGTGCAGTTTCTGATGATGCAGGTAATGGTAATATGAAAGGGATATTTCGTTCTGAAGATAAAGGAGATTCATGGGAGATTATCGCTCACCCTGGATTTGATGAGCTAAACATAATGAATGGTCAAGCTCGCTACAGTTCCTTGCTCGCAGTTCATCCTACAAATCCTGATAAAGTTTATGTAGGGGGACTTGATTTATGGAAATGGGAAAAGGGAAGTAATTGGGAAAAATTAACCCAATGGTTCTATTCATATTATCCAACTTTCACAGATTATTTACATGCTGATCAGCATATAATGGTATTTAATCCAGATAATCCAAATGTACTATATGTTGGAAATGATGGAGGTGTATTTCGTTCAGAAGATGGAGGTTCATCATTTAGACCTATGAATAAAGGATATAATGTAACACAATTTTATGCATTAGGTTTCTCACCACATGGCGAAGTCATAGGAGGTACTCAAGACAATGGAACTCAAATGATAGGATGGAAAGCTGAGCATTCTAATTCTGGCATTACTCAAGGAGCTACTCCACAATCAGGAATGAAGGTTAAAGGCGGTGATGGTGGTTTTGCAGAAATGTCTAGAATAGATTCTGACATTATGTTTGTGGAATCTCAGTTTAGTACAGATGTGCATGGTTGGCTCCAAAGAACAAAAGATAAAGGATTATCTTTAGAGTATTCTAATAACGATAAGCTCTTTTTAGATGCGTTTGTAGAAAATTATCTAGAAACAAATGGTGCGCCGTTTATAACCCCATTTAGTTTATGGGAAAATCCAAATGATTCAGAAAGTAGAGATTCTATCACTTTTATCAACGGAACTACTGCAATTGGGATCGGTGCTGGTGATGGAGTTTCATCTTCGTTCAGTGGTGTTTTAGAAGCTACGCAGAATGCTGCAGATATAGACTTTTCAACTCTTCGCTTTTACTCTGGTGATATGGAGATTATTGGAGCAAATTCATCATATTGGGCTGTAAATTTTGATACTCTAGGAAATGCTATAGATTCGGTGTATGTTACTTCTACTACAGATGTTTCATCTGGTGAATTTACAATTGATTTTGGAGAACCTGCATCTTTAAATGTACCTGTTTTAGCTAGTTTTGAAACAAACTATTCTGCAGGAGATGTTTTAAATGTACAATCAGCTACACTTGATTTACCTTTGACATATACTTTAACAACAGATTTAGTTCCAGGTGATTCGGTAAGAATACAAGATCCTGTACAATCAAAGTTCTTTTTAGGTGCTTCAAATGGTACCTGGATGACAAGAGATCCTTTAGATTTGTCAGGCGAAGGTGAATGGATGCAAATTGCAAACACAAGTTGGTCAACTAGAGATATTGATTGGTCAGTTGATGGGAATTATTGTTTTATTGCATCAGGAACTTCTGTTTACAGAGTATCCAGACTTAGATATGCTGATGACAAAGCACATGGTCATGTTGATGGAGCATATTATGTTTTAGATCAAATAACTCTAGGTGCTGCTCACGGATTACCTTCTGGTCAGGCGGCAACAGGTGTATATGTAGATAAAAAAGATGCAAATAGAGTAGTTGTAACATTTGGAAACTATGGCAATACAAATTATGTGTTTGCTTCATCAAATGCACTTGCAAATTCTCCAAATTTTATTTCAATTCAGGGAGATTTACCTCAAATGCCTGTATACGATGCATTGATTAATATTGCTGACTCTAGTCAAATCTTTTTAGCAACAGAATTTGGTGTATGGTCAACTTCATTAAGTTACGCCAATTTACCAACTGCTTTAACTCAAACAGATGATTTTAACTATATACAAGAAAGAATCAACTATGATATTGATCCAAATGGTATTTTGACTTGGGATACAATTCCTACATCTCAAATAGTATCTATAACGCAAAACTTACCAGCTCAAAACCCAAATTGGACTCCTGAAGATGTCGGATTAGGTAATGTTCCTACATTTTCCATTCGTCAACAATATTATCCAGGTGACAATTATGGACAGATTTATATTGCTACTCATGGAAGAGGGATGTACAAATCTGGTTCTTTTGTTGCTAGAAATAATGAGGATATAAATGAAGACTTAGAAGAAGTTCTTACAGAAGAGATAGTAACTTCAATGAATGTATATCCTAACCCTGTTTCAAATCAATTAACAATAGATTATGTTTCTGAATATGATCTTGCAAATGTAGATGTTAGCATCTACGACTTAACAGGAAAAGTACTTATTAAAACACAAGTAGAATTAACTATGGGTTCTAATCAAATTCCAATGGATGTGTCAACACTTCCAATAGGAACATTCCTAGTACACATTAATAATGGTGTAAATAGCCAGTATGCCAAAATTGTAAAGGCATACTAATTATAATTTTAGATTGAAAAGCCCTGCATTTGCGGGGCTTTTTATTTTTGAGTTATGAAGACAAGAGTTGCAATTAATGGTTTTGGTCGTATAGGAAGGGTTTTTTTTCGTTCTGTATATAATCATTCAAATATTGAGGTTATTGCTATTAACGATTTAGCAGACGTAACAACTATGGCTCATTTATTGAAGTATGACTCTGTTCATGGACAATTTAACGTACATATATGCACTAATGAAGCGAATCTTATTGTTGATGAAAAATCAATTATATATTCTAGTATTGCTCAACCCACACAACTCTCATGGAAGGATTTAGATATAGATGTTGTGATTGAAGCAACTGGTTTGTTTAGGACAGCAGAATCAGCACAAGCACACCTCACTGCAGGTGCTAAAAAGGTTGTTGTTACATCACCACCTGAAGATGATTCTATCCCAACAGTAGTGATGGGAATCAATGAACGTATTTTAAGTGGTGATGAGCAGATTATTTCTAATGCTTCTTGTACTACAAATTGTTCTGCTCCATTGGTACAATTGATAGATGAGTATCTTAGTATTGAAAGTGCTTATATCACCACAGTACATTCATATACTACCGATCAACAGTTGCATGATTCTCCACATAAAGATTTAAGAAGAGCTAGAGCTGGAGCATCTTCAATCGTACCAACCACAACAGGTGCTGCTAAGGCCATCACAAAAATATTTCCTCATTTATTGGGTAAAATTGGAGGTTGTGGAATTCGGGTTCCTGTGCCAGATGGCTCATTAACAGATATCACTTGTATTGTGAAAAAAGAAACTTCTATCGAAGAAGTGAATAAGCTTTTCAAGCACGCTGCAGAAGACTCTATGAAACATATTTTGAGTTACATAGAAGATCCGATTGTTTCTATAGATGTTATTGGAAATACATACTCATGCGTTTTTGATTCAAAGTTAACTTCAGTATTAGGAAAGATGGTTAAAGTAGTAGGCTGGTACGACAATGAAGTTGGTTATTCTAACCGACTTATAGACCTTATTGAAAAAATTAGCTAAACTCTTTCAGGGCTAATTTTTCTCCATCAAAAACAGCATAAGTATTATAATTTACCCACTCACCTAAGTTGATGTATCTTGTATTACTTCCTAAATCAATATCTAACGGAAGGTGTCGATGACCGAAAATGAAGTAATCAACATTGGTTGTTTTCATTTTTTCTTTGCAGTACTGCGTAAGCCATTCTTTGTCTCCATGATCTATTTCATCTTTAAGTCCATTTGCAATACGACTTCTTTTGGACCAAAATTCAGCTATAGAAATACCTAAGTTTGGATGAATACGTTCAAATAACCATTGACATAAGGAATTCTTAAAAGCTTTTTTGATTATTTTAAAACCTTTATCTCCAGGTCCTAAGCCATCTCCATGACCTAAGTAAAAATTTTTATTTTTAATAGAAACTTCAATAGGACTTCTGTATATTTCTTTGATTCCTACTTCATCCTTTAAATAATCGAAAGCCCACATGTCATGATTGCCAGTAAAGAAGTAAACAGGTATACCGCTATCCGCTATTTCCGACAGCTTGCCTAATAATCGAGTATACCCTTTAGGAATGACTTTTCTGTACTCAAACCAAAAATCAAATATATCTCCCAAAAGATAAATTGCTTCTGCATCTTTTTGAATTTCAATGAGCCAACTGACAAATAGTTTTTCTCGCTCCAAACTTGTTGATTTGTCAGGAACGCCTAAATGTAAATCCGATGCGAAATAAACTTTACTCAATTATTTTTCTAATGCTTCTCTTACTAACTGATTGGCTAATTTTGGGTCTGCTTTACCTTTAGAAAGCTTCATTACTTCTCCCATAAATAAGCCAATAAGACCTTTTTTACCTTCTTTATATTCTGTCACCTTTTCAGGATACTTAGCCACCGCAGAATCTATCCATTCTTGTAAGGCAATGTTATTAGATTCTTGAATCCAGTTATTAGCTTTTGCAATCATTTCTGGAGAATCTTCATTATTTAACATGTTGATAAATACTTTTTGTGTAGCTATCGAGTTACTCACTTTTCCATCATCTACTAAATCGATAAGTGCAGCCATTCGCTCTTCATTAATACTGAAATTACTTATGTTGATAGCGTTTTCGTTCAGATAGGATTTAATACTTCCTGTTACAAAATTAGCTGCTGCTTTGTAATTTTTGGTGAAAGAACAAAGCTTATTGAAGTAAAGAGCGATTTCTTTATCTTCAATTAATACATTTGTGTCATATTCTGATAAGCCAAAGGTATTTGTGAATTTTTCAAACAGTTCGTTAGGGAGTGGAGAAAGTGTTTCTTTTACTCTAGCTACATACTCTTTTGTAACAATAACTGGTTGTAAATCTGGATCTGGAAAATAGCGATAGTCATTAGCATTTTCTTTACTTCGCATAAGAATAGTGTTTCCATCAGACGCATTAAAAGAACGTGTTTGTTGTTCTACTTCACCGCCATTCTCTACAATCTCAATTTGTCTATCTATCTCATGCTCAATAGCGCGTTTTACATTACGTAATGAGTTCATATTTTTTACCTCTACACGATTTCCAAAAGTATCGCTTCCCTTGTGCATAATGGAAATATTAGCATCACAACGCAAACTACCTTCTTCTAGGTTGCCATCACAAATATCTAGGTATCGAACAAGTCTTCTAACCTCTAAAAGGTACTTATAAGCTTCATCAGAGCTTCTTAAATCTGGCTCTGAGACAATTTCGATAAGTGCGACACCAGCTCTGTTTAAATCAATAAGCGTATTAAAAGGATCTTGATCGTGAATGCTTTTTCCAGCATCTTCTTCCATGTGTATTCGTGTTACGCCTATTTTTTTTACGCTTCCATCTTCTTTTTTGATGACAATATACCCTCCATTGCATATAGGAGTTGTGTCTTGTGTAATTTGATATCCCTTTGGTAAATCTGCATAGAAATAGTTTTTTCTTGCATATTCGTTCCGTTCCCGAATTTCGGAATAACAAGCAATTCCCATTTTCACAGCATACTCAACTACTTTAGCATTACTTACTGGAAGTGTACCAGGATGACCTAAAGAAATAGGACTTGTTTGGGTATTTGGTGAAGAGCCATAAACTGTAGAATCACTGCAATACGCTTTGGTGTTGGTAGATAGCTGTGCATGCACTTCAAGTCCAATCACTACTTGATATTTATCTCGT
>CACHMF010000015.1 GCA_902580855.1 uncultured Bacteroidota bacterium
TACCAAAAAGATACCGCATAAAACAGGAATCAATAATTCTTTTCTAATAGAAATTGCGAATACAGCAATGATACCTCCTAAAGCTAAACTGCCAGTATCTCCCATAAACACTTGTGCAGGGTAAGAGTTGTACCACAAGAACCCTACACAAGCCCCTACAAAGGCTGCCATATAAATCACTAATTCTCCTGAATTTGGGATGTACATGATGTTGAGGTAATCAGCAAAAAAGACATTACCAGAAACATAAGCGAGGATTCCTAAAGTAGCTCCAATAATGGCTGATGTTCCAGTTGCTAATCCGTCTAAGCCATCCGTCATATTTGCGCCATTACTAACCGCTGTTACCACGAAAATGACCATCAAAATGAACACAATCCAAGTAAGTGAAGCTGCATTCCCACCTATCCAAGAAAGCACGACTTCGTAATCGAATTCGTTGTTTTTGACAAATGGTATTGTTGTTTTTGTGGATTTTAGTTCCTCTCCAAAAACTTGCTCTGTTTCTATAGATATTGGCGCAGCTATCTTTTCCTTAAGAGTGATACCATCATGAAAATAAAGTGTTGCTCCTACTATCAAACCAAGCCCTACTTGACCTAGTATTTTAAATCTTCCGGCAAGTCCCTCTTTATCTTTTTTGAACACTTTAATGTAATCATCTAAGAAGCCGATTGTACCAAGCCAAAGGGTAGAAATTAACATTATAATGACATAGATATTATCTAGCTTAGCGAATAACAAAGTGGGAATAAGGATGGCTGCCAAAATGATAAGTCCTCCCATTGTTGGTGTCCCTCTTTTAGCATCCTCTCCAGCCAAACCTAAACTGCGAACCTCCTCTCCAATTTGTTGCTTTCGAATAAGGTTTATGATACGACCACCAAAAACCATACTTACTAAAAGCGAAGTAATCACGGCTAATGCTGCCCTAAAAGAAATGTATTGAAACACTCCAGCTCCTGGAAGTTGGTAGGTGTTTTCTAGATATTCAAATAAGTAATAAAACATTATTTACTCAATAATTTAAATGCGTTTTTTAATTCTTCTACATCATCAAATGGGTGCTTTATCCCATTTATTTCCTGATACTTTTCGTGTCCTTTTCCTGCTACTAAAATGATGTCTCCGTGAACGGCAAGTGTACAAGCCGTTTTAATAGCCTCTCTCCTTTCAGAAATAGTTAGTGACTTTTTATAATGATGAGGTTCTAATCCAGACTGCATCTCTCCTAAAATACTTGTTGGGTTTTCTGTTCTTGGATTGTCAGAAGTTAGAATGACTTTGTTGCTTAACTCACAAGCCATTTTAGCCATCAATGGTCTTTTCGTTTTATCCCTATCTCCACCACAACCTACAATCGTTATTAATTGCTCATTACCATTTTTTACATCTTGTATGGTTTGCAAAACATTTTTTAATGCATCTGGGGTATGAGCATAATCCACTATCCCCACTACTCCTCCCTCCGAACGAACAAGCTGGAATCTACCATCTGCTGCTCCTAATGTGCTTAGAGCTGTTAGTGTTTGCAGCTTATCTTCTCCTAGCAAAATGGCTGTAGCATATGTCGCTAATAAATTATAGGCGTTAAATTGTCCTGCCAATTTAGTCCACACTTCTTGACCATCTATATTTAAAAGCAATCCCTCAAATTGATTTTCTAGAACGCGACATTTGAAGTCTGCCATGCTTTTAACAGCAAATGTTTGCTGTTCTGCTTTGCAATGATGAAGCATTGTCAAGCCATGTTTATCATCTTTGTTTACCAAAGCAAAAGCATCAGAAGACAAACCATCAAACAATGTTTTTTTTGCTAAAATGTAATCGTCAAATGTTTTGTGGTAATCTAAATGGTCGTGAGAAATGTTGGTGAAAAGTGCTCCTGTAAACTGAAGCCCTCCAGTTCTGTTTTGATGAATTGCATGCGAACTTGCTTCCATAAAACAATACTCACAACCAGCCAATACCATTTCCGACAACAAACTGTTTAAAGCTATAGCATCAGGAGTTGTGTGAGTAGAAACAATCTCTTTATCACCAATTTTATTGACTATAGTAGACAACAAACCAACAGATTTACCCATTGACAAATACAATTGATGCAACAAGTTTGCAACAGTTGTTTTTCCATTTGTTCCTGTAACAGCAACAAGTTTTAATTTCTCAGAAGGATTATCATAGAAATTAGCCGCCACCAAACCAAGAGCCATAGAGCTATCTTTAACTTTTAGATAAGTAATATGTTCTTTTATTTCGGACGGAAGTTCTTGCACCAAAATTGTTGCGGCTCCTTGTTTAATAGCTTTGTTAATAAATTCATGCCCATCAACTTGCGTTCCTTTTACAGCTACAAACATTGAGCCTTTATTTACTTTTCTAGAATCAAAACAAATTGATGTAACTGATAAATCTATTGAACCAATCACTTTAGATAGCTCTACTCTATATAATATGTCTTGTAGTCGCTTCATATCAATTGCAAAGTGATGTTTTGTCCTTTTCTTATCGATTTACCTTTTGGAATAGATTGTCTTTTAATACTTCCTTTTCCCGAAAATTTTACGTTTAACCCATAATTCTCTAGAAGAAAAACAGCATCTTGCAAACCCATCCCTACAACATTAGGCATAATGTTTCTCTGCAAATCATCAGCTATTTGTCTCGCTTTTAGTTCTACTTGATCGGCTTTAGCGTAAGTTAAAGCCCATTCAACATCCTCTTGGCTATCTATAGGAACTTCTAACTCCTCAAAAACAAGCTGTAAATCACTTTGGAAACCATCTTTAGATAGTGGAATGCTTTGATCAGCTAATTGTTTTTCATCATGTAATAATAAGTCTGTGGCATACACATAATCTGCAATCGTCTTGAAAACTGGAGCTGCCACATCCCCTCCATAACTTCCATTTTCTTTAGGATCGTTTACTACTACAATACAGGCATACTTTGGTTTGTCGGCTGGAAAATATCCTACAAAAGAAGCTTGGTATTTTGTTCTATCTTCTTCGGTTTTATTAGCGTAATCAATCCAGTTAGTGCCTGTTTTTCCAGCTATTTTGTACACCCTACTTTTGATGTTTTGAGCCGTTCCCTCTGCTACCACTCCTTCTAACATAGATTGCACTATACTGATGGTTGTTTTTGAGCAAATTGAAGGGCTGATTACCTGAGGAGAAAAACTCTTATCAAGTAACCCTTCATTTAAAACAGCCTGTACAAAATAAGGTCGCATACGCATGCCTCCGTTGGCAATTGCTGCATAAAAACTCAATGTTTGTAATGGTGTGATTTCTACTTCGTAACCGATAGACATCCAAGGTAATGTAGTTCCAGACCAATTGTCTTTTACTTGATGAGGGTGACGAATATTAGGGTTACTTTCACCAGAAATTGAAATTCCTAAAGGCTCGTTTAAGCCCATACTGTATAATCTATTTACAAACTGCTCTGGCTTTTCTTTGTAGTGTTGGTTAATTAATTTAGAAATACCCACATTAGAAGATTTTTCAAATGCACTCTGCAGAGATACTCTTCCATAACCACCTTTTCTAGAATCACGCATAATTCTATCATAAAACCGATACACTCCACCTTCAGTATCTACCGTGTCATAAACATCTAAAAAACCATCTTCCAAACCAACAATCACAGATGCAAGTTTGAATGTAGAGCCTGGCTCAGTACTTTCCGCAATAACATAATTATAACTCTCTATACATTCTCCATCTTTTGTTTTTTTAAGATTCACAATGGCTTTTACTGCTCCAGTCTTCACCTCCATAAGTGCTACGCAACCATGTTCTGCATCATGATGTAAAATTCTTTCAGCCAAAGCTTTCTCTGCAACATCTTGAAAACGGATATCAATTGTTGTCACTAAATCTTTTCCAGGAAATGGATCAGATTCTCTTATAGGCATCCATACACCACCAGATAATTTTTGTTCCAGACGTTCACCACTCTTCCCTTTTAAATACATATTGTAAGCCCCCTCTAGGCCTACAGATTTTGATTCCTTCCTGTCGTATCCAATGGTTCTTTCTGCTAACTCTTTGAATGGTTTTTGACGCTTATTTTTCTGATGGTAAATAAACCCTCCTTTATACCTCCCTTCTTTAAAAAGAGGTAAAGACTTCATCACCTTTAATTGATTGTAGTTTACTTTGCGTTTCACCAAAGCATACCTACTTTTTTTGTTACGCTCAAGATGAAAAAACTGCTCATACTCAAAAGCGGATTTATCGCCAAATAGATCAGCCAAACCTATTGATAACTCAAAAACATGATCATGAAACAATGCATCAGTAGGCACAGAAGCATCCCATCGGATTTCATATTCTGGTATCGAAGTTGCTAAAAGCGAATAATCATCGGAATATATGTTGCCTCTTGAAGCATCTACCTCTACAAGTCGAGTAATATTATAGTTTTCTGGATTCCAAATATGACTTTCGAACGCTTGAGTGTAAGCCACTTGTGACACAATACCAATAGCCAAAACAAACATACCAAGATAGATCAGCAAGGATTTTCTCTTTATGTGCTTTGGGTGGATCATACTTAGTTTCCTCTTCGAATAATGTATGGTGGCTGTTTACTTTTCTTCAATCCTTGCGCTGCCACCAATTGCTGCACTTGGGTTTGTTTTCCATGAAACATCAACTGCGATTTAGTTGTGATGTATTCCGCTCTTAAATCTTGCAGTTCTGTCTCTAGCTGCGTAATGTGTCGCACATAACGCTCGGCCTTGTATGAATTATTGATATAAAAAACCATACACATCCCCACAAACATTAAAAACGGGGCTATATCAATGAAGCTTTTTTGCTCAAATGCTTTTCCGCTTAACAACTCTAAAAACTTACTTTTTAGAAGCCTGTCTGGTTTATTTTTTCTGTGTAAGTCAGTCATTATACCTTTTCTGCTATCCTTAATTTGGCGCTTCGCGCTCTTGAATTTTGTTTTATTTCTTTTATTGATGGAAGAATGGGCTTTCGGTTTATTGCATTAAGAGGCAATTGAGTATTTCCGAAAAAATCTTTTTCTATCTCTCCTTCAAATTTTCCTTTCTTAATGAGATTTTTTACCAACCTATCCTCTAAAGAGTGATAAGAAATAACCAATAAACGACCGCCAGATTTTAAAACATCAACCGATTGCAATAGCATTTCTTCCAAAGCCGCCATCTCTTCGTTCACCTCTATTCTGATTGCTTGAAATAACTGCGCTAAAATCTTGTTCGATTTGTAATCAGGCATATTGTTTTTGACTGCCTCTTTCAAATCATTAGTTGTCTCAATTTTTTGATCTACCCTAAAACCCTCAATCGCTAAAGCCATTGGATAGGCATTTTTTAACTCTCCATACTTTGTTAGTACTCGAGCTAAATCATCTACCTCATATTCATTAATCACTTGCTTAGCACATAATGGTTGCGACTGATTCATGCGCATATCCAACACTCCATCTTTTCGAATAGAGAAACCTCTTTCTGCTACATCAAACTGATGAGAAGAAACACCTAAATCTCCCAACACCCCGTCTACCTTGGTTATTCCGTGTAACCTCAACGATTTTTTTAAGTAACGAAAGTTTTGATTGATAAACACAAAACGCTCATCATCTATGCTATTCGAAAAAGCATCTGCATCTTGGTCAAAAGCAAATAATCGTCCATTTTCCAACTTTTGTAAGATCGCTTTGGAATGGCCCCCTCCACCGAAAGTGACATCCACATAAATCCCTTCAGGATTGATATCCAGCCCATCTACAATCTCATCTAATAAAACAGGCTGATGATATTCCATTATTGTTCGATTTGCATTCCGCCCATCACCTCTTCTGCCAAGTCAGCAAAATCTACAGAGGCCTCTTTTAAAACTTGCTCATACTGCTCTTTATCCCAAATCTCAATCATGTTAACTGATGATGAAAGCACAATTTCTTTCTGGATCCCTGCAAACAAAATCAAGTCTTTAGGCAACTGCAATCGATTGTTTCCGTCTGCCTCTACCATCTTAACTCCAGCCGTAAATAATCGGATGAAGTCGTTATTCTTTTTCACAAATCGATTCAGCTTATTCACCTCACTCATCAATACATTCCACTCACTTACAGGATGTAGCTCCAAGCATTTATTGAAAACGGAACGCTTAACCACAAAGCCATCAGGAAGGATGGTCGCTAATTGCTTTTTTAAAGCAACGGGCAACATCACACGCCCTTTTGCGTCTGCTTTGCACTCATATGTTCCAATCAGGCTTATCATACCATTCGGCTAGTTATAGGGTGTAAATATATTGAAAAAGAAACCACTTTTTACCACTTTTTACCACATTGTTGATAAGTTTTTACATCTCCAACCATTTTATTTCACTCACTAGGTTTGAGAGGCGCTTTAAAATGGAGCTATTTTTTTTCTTTATTTTTGGACAAAATTTGAAAGGATGAAATTCGAGACAATTAAAGAGAATGGATTTGAATACATCGAAGCTGGAGAGGGTCCAGTAGTGGTTCTTCTGCATGGTTTGATGGGAGGTCTCGATAATTTTGAAGGCATCATTGAAGATTTGCCAAAACACGGATTCAAAGTGGTTGGGCCTTTATTACCCCTTTTCGAAAAACCCATGCTTAAAACAACGATTAAGCATTTCACAAAATATGTACATGAATTTCTTGAATTCAAAGGTTTTGAAAAAGTTACTCTTTTAGGAAACTCTTTAGGAGGTCATATCTCTTTAGTTTTCGCTAAAGAATATCCAGAAATGGTAGAAAGCTTAGTACTTACCGGAAGTTCTGGATTGTACGAAAATGCAATGGGCGACTCTTTTCCAAGAAGAGGAGACTACGACTATATCCAAACTAAGACGGAAGAGGTTTTTTACGATCCAAAAATGGCTACTAAAAAATTAGTTGATCATGTTTTTGAAATAGCCAACAAAAGAGAGTCTGTAATTCGCTTATTGGCAATGGCAAAGTCTGCTATTCGCCATAATATGAGTAAGGATATTCCAAAATTAGATTTCCCAGTTTGTTTAATTTGGGGAAAACAAGATGGAGTTACACCTCCACATGTAGCAGAAGAATTTCATAACTTATTCCCGCAATCCGACTTATATTGGATTGATCAATGCGGACACTCACCCATGTGGGAACATCCAAAAGAGTTCTTGCGAATTTTAGAGGAATGGCTTCCTCAGCATGTCAAATAAGAACACCCATGCAAGTCAAAAAAGCTGAGTTTGTAATCAGTAATACGGATATTAAAAAATGTCCCGCTCCTGCTATGCCCGAGTATGCTTTTATTGGCCGTTCCAATGTTGGAAAATCGTCTTTGATAAACATGCTTACAAATCGTAAAAGCTTAGCAAAGACTTCAGGAAAACCAGGAAAGACACAACTCATCAATCACTTCTTAATAAACGATAGTTGGTTCTTAGTAGATTTACCTGGATATGGTTACGCGAGCGTATCGAAAGGACAGCGCTTGGAATTTGCAAAATTCATCAAAAAGTACTTAGAAAACAGAGAAAATTTGATGTGCTTATTCGTATTGTTAGACAGTCGATTAAAACCTCAGAAAATCGACATGGAATTTATGCAGTGGCTTGGAGAAAAAGGCATCCCTTTTGTTATGTGTTTCACCAAACAAGACAAACTTTCTAAATCTGCAGCTGCCAAAAACTTAGCCAACTACAAAAAAGAGATGAAACAAATTTGGGAAGAAATACCTCCCATTTTTTTAACTTCCTCTATTGACAAAAAAGGGCAAGATGAGGTGCTACGATTTGTAGAAAAGACCAATAAACTTTTTTAAGATTGTAATAATTTTTCCGCAAAATGGTGGCAGAAATCACGCATATCTGCAGCCATTTTATCTTCACTAGTAGCGCGCTCCAAAGTATCTGCCATAGACACTAAAGTTTGATGAAAAAAATGCTTCATTTCATCTACGCGCATATCTTTTGTCCACAAATCAATACGCAAAGTTTCTTTGGTTTTCTCATCCCAAATAGACATTAAAATAGCTTTAGCTTCAGCCGCTTTTTCACCTGTATCGCTTGCCTCCCAACGAAGTTGTTCAGGGATGTTGTTTTCGTCTAATCCTACTTGAATATTGATGTTTGATGTTTTGTGTGCCATTAGGGTTTGTATTTCGATTCGTTTAACAATAGTTGCGCATCCGGAATAGCCATCAGCTCCTGTAATGTAGTGGTAGGATGACGATCCATATATGCTCTCACAATCTGCCAGCCAGTCCAAACAGCCACCCTTCCTGGAGACTCCTTTGGCATACGGCCAGAAAAAGGAGCCGGCTCCATATATTTAATGATTTGTTCGTGTTTGTTTGTGTACAGTAAGTTTTCTTGAATAAAGAATTGCCAAATAGAAAACTCACTCGCTTCACACCATTCTATTTGTGCTTTTGTGTAACCCATTAAAACAGAATCAGGTGTGCTTGGCAACAACTGTGCCAAAACATATTGCAACCTTCCATTTTGCACCATTTGCGACAAGAAATTTTGTTGCATAGTAGGATACTCCGTTTTTAACCATCCTTTCATTGCTAGAGCAGTCATATAGTAAGGCTGAAACTGCTGATGCATATACGAAGGATATTTTTCTCCTAATTTTTGATAATAGTCCGATTCCTTTCCTAAAAACATATCCAAACCGATACCAATAACGCTATCAGTGTTGGCTACAGGATAATTGAAGGCACCATAATACGTAACCACTCTAGGTGTTATATGATTTGGGAAATGATGATTATATCTTTGAATAGCTGTTGTCAATTCTTGCTCATACACCTCAAAATCAGCAAATGTATTTTTTACATCAGCGTACACTTTTTGATAAATGCTATCCTGCTGAAAACTTTTTAAAGCATCTGCAAAAGAAGAATCGCTAGGTAAAGAAAGAATATACTGATGATAAACTTCCCAAAAATATCCATACTCCTTTTGCAATGAATCTAAAGAAACCTTATCTGGATTTAACTCATACAAAGATTCCAAATGCTGTATAGAAACAGGAATTTGTGTTTTATCACTTACACAAGAATTTATACACAAGAAGATAAGGATTAGGTATTTTTGCATTGTACAAAATTACGCTTTTCTATTACCTTTGCATCATGCAAACCCAAGCAATCATAAAACACATCTATCAGTGGATGCAGAACTACGCTAAAACAGCTAAAAGTGGGGGCTTTGTTGTGGGTATTTCTGGCGGTATTGATTCGGCTATAACCTCTACTTTAGCAGCTAAAACTGGACTTCCTGTATTGTGTGTGCAAATGCCTATTCATCAAGTATCTGCACAAGTAAGCAGAGCGCAAGAACATGTGGCATGGCTAAAGAAAAACTACCCAAATGTAAGCTCAGTTGATGTAGAGCTGTCCAACATTTATGACAGTTTTATTGATATGGTCCCTGCAGGGAAAGATAGTGAAAATCGTTCGCGTTCTTTAGTAAATACGCGCGCTCGTTTGCGTATGACTACTCTATATTACTTTGCGCAACTACACAACTATTTAGTTGCCGGAACAGGCAATAAAGTGGAAGATTTTGGTATTGGCTTTTACACTAAATATGGAGATGGTGGAGTTGACTTGAGTCCTATCGCTGACCTCATGAAAACGGAAGTATTTGCTCTTGGAAAAACACTAGGTGTTTGTCAAAGTATTTTAGATGCTCCTCCAACAGATGGACTTTGGAATGACAACCGCACCGATGAAGACCAAATAGGCGCTACTTACCCAGAATTAGAATGGGCCATGACTTTTGAAGGAAAGGATAACAACTTATCTCAAAGGCAAAAAGAAGTACTGACTATCTATCGCTCTTTTCACCAAGCAAACCAACACAAAATGATTCCCATTCCTGTTTGTGAAATTCCAAAAGAACTGAAATAAAGGCTAAAGATACTTTTTAAAAAAGTAAAAAGATTTTGTTGTGTAGGATCTATTTATTCTATCTCCCAGGTATTGGAACCGCGCAATAGCGTATCTAAATCGCCCTCGCCTTTTAATTCCACTGCTTGATCAATTTGAGCTTGTAGTGCATCTTCGTAACAAGTACGTTCTTCCGAATAAAACACACCAAATGGTCTAGGAAGATCCTCTCCAAAAAAACGTGTGAGCAGATCTGCTTTTACACGATTTTTTTCATCATGCACCCATAACTCATCTTCAGTGACTTTGTCTAAAGAAACAACTATTGGCTTAAACCCGTCAAGCTTAATTCCTTTTTCTTTGTTTACGCCAAAAATAAGTGGCTGGCCATGCTCCAAAAATAAGGTTTGCTCAGACTTAGTGGCCTTATCTGTATAGCCAAAGAAAGCTCCATCATTAAAAACATTACAATTTTGATATATCTCTAATAAAGAAGTGCCTTTATGTTCATTAGAACGCTGTAACATTTGGCGCATATGTTTTGGGTCCCTATCCATTGTGCGAGCTACAAAAGTGGCGTCCGCTCCCATGCACAAGGCTAATGGATTGAAAGGATGATCGATAGAACCCATCGGAGTAGATTTAGTTTTTTTACCCTCTTCTGATGTTGGAGAATATTGTCCTTTTGTTAGCCCATAAATCTGATTATTAAACAATAAAATATTGGTATCGAAATTTCTTCTTAACAAATGAATTAAGTGATTTCCACCTATGGACAAAGAGTCTCCATCTCCAGTTATTATCCAAACACTTAAATCTGGTCTAGCCGCTTTTAATCCACTTGCAATAGCAGTAGCCCGTCCGTGAATGGAGTGCATGCCGTAAGTCTCCATATAATAAGGGAAACGGGAAGAACAACCAATCCCAGAAATAAAAACGATATCTTCTTTAGGAACACCTATTTCTGGCATTACAGTTTGCACTTGCTTCAATATAGAGTAATCTCCACAACCTGGACACCAACGAACCTCTTGGTCTGTGGCAAAATCTTTAGCGGTATATTTGTTAGTCTCCATTTAATAAGTCTAATAGGTGATTTTTAATTTCTCTTGATTGAAACGGTGTTCCTTTAATCTTATTAAGACCCTTAGCATCTACTAAATATTTATCTCTTATCAATTTAATTAACTGTCCATTATTGATTTCTGGAATAACTATATGATCATACCCTTCAAGCAATTTACCTAAGTTATTAGGGAACGGAACGATATATCTTAAATGTGCATGTGCCACAGATTTTCCTTCTGCTAACAGTTCTTTAATAGCTGATTTAATAGCGCCATAGGTTGAACCCCAACCAAGAACTAAAATTTTAGCTTGTTGTGCTCCGGAATCTAATTGTTGATCTGGAATAAAATCAGCAATTCGCTCCACTTTTTCAGCTCTTGTTTTTACCATCATTTGATGGTTGTCTGAATCGTAAGAAACATTTCCTGTTTCATTTTCTTTTTCCAATCCACCTACGCGATGTTCTAACCCTTGCATACCTGGAACAGCCCAATTACGCACTAATTTCTCATCTCTTTTGTATGGCAAATAATCCGTATTAGCTGTTGCCATTTTAGGTTTAATACTAGGTAAATCTTTACTCTGTGGGAAACACCATGGCTCGGCTCCATTAGCAATATATCCATCAGAAAGGAAAAATACAGGAGTCATATGTTCTATTGCAATACGGCAAGCTTCTAAAGCTGCCGAGAAACAATCAGAAGGAGTCGAAGCCGATATTACTGGTACAGGGGCCTCTCCATTTCTACCATAAACTGCTTGTAATAAATCTGCTTGTTCTGTCTTAGTTGGCAATCCTGTAGAGGGCCCTCCTCTTTGCACATTCACAATAACCAAAGGCAACTCCAACATGAAAGCTAAACCAATAGCTTCTCCTTTTAGGGCTACACCCGGTCCAGAAGTTGCTGTGACCCCAAGCGCACCTCCAAACGAAGCACCAATGGCTGCAGATATTGCGGCAATTTCATCTTCTGCTTGAAAAGATCGAACCTTAAAGTTTTTGTGCTTCGCTAGTTCATGTAAAATATCAGAAGCCGGAGTAATAGGATAAGAACCGTAAAATAAATCTAATCCAGATTGTTGTGCTCCAGCAATAAAACCCATTGCAGCGGCTTGGTTACCCATAATGTTGCGATAAGTCCCTCTAGCCATTTTGGCAGGCTTTACTTCGAAACGGCCAGAAGATACTTCACAAGTATTAGCAAAATTATAACCTGCTTTTAACACTTTTATATTAGCATCAAAAACATCTGGTTTGTTCTTAAATTTATCAGAAAGAAATTGAATTGTATGGTCAAGAGTTCGGTTATACATCCAATAGATAAAACCAAGCACAAACATGTTTTTACAGCGATCTTTTTCTTTAGTTCCCAGTACAGAGTCTACTAAACATTCTCTTGTGAGTTTGGTTACATTCATCTCACTTACTTGATAACCTTCCAAAGAATTGTCAAATAAAGGATTCTGTTCTTCTGAAAAGCCGGCGAGCTTCATGTTTCTTTTATCAAAACCATCTAAATTTAAGATGATTGCTCCCCCTTTTTTCAGTCTTTTAATATTTGCTTTTAGTGCAGCTACATTCATTACTACCAAAACATCACACTCATCACCGGGCGTGTAGATTTCAGTACTACCAAAAGAAATTTGAAATCCTGAAACTCCGGCTAGCGTACCTTGTGGTGCACGAATTTCTGCAGGGAAATCTGGGAATGTACTTAGATCATTACCGTGTAAAGCTGTTGTATTGGTAAACTGCGTACCTGTCAGCTGAATTCCATCTCCGGAATCACCTGCAAAGAAAATAACTACTTTTTCTACTGTTTCTTGAGTCATTTAAGATTCAATTTTGTCTACATCAACCACTTCTTTCACTTCTGGAAGTACTTTTTTAATTGCTTGTTCCACTCCAGCTTTTAGCGTCATAATACTAACCTGACAATCGCTACACGCACCAAGAAGTTTCACTTTCACCACATAATCATCAGTTACTTCGACTAAACGGATATCTCCTCCGTCTGACTCCAAATAGGGACGCACTTGTGTTAAGGCCTCCTCTATCTTGTTAACAATGTTTTCATCGGTAATGATTCCCATACCTAATTATTTGAAGAGCAACCGCTCATTGTGGTAATTTCCACTTTTTTAGTTGCTGCTAAATTTACATTTCTCTTATTCAATTCCTCTACCACATTTTCAGCCATTTTGGCAAATGCAATAGCGGCAGGTGTTGCTCCTTGAAGCACAGCAGGTCTTCCTACATCTGCTGCTTCACGCACCGACTGCACTAATGGGATTTCTGCTAAAACTGGTAAATTTAGTTGTTGTGCCAATTGCTGTGCTCCACCTTCTCCAAAGATATAATATTTGTTATCAGGTAGTTCGGCAGGAGTAAAGTAAGACATGTTTTCTACAATACCCAGAACTGGCACTCCAATACTTTCCATTTGGAACATAGCAACTCCTTTACGTGCATCTGCCAACGCAATATTTTGTGGTGTACTAACTACAACAGCTGCGGTTACCGGAATAGATTGCACCAATGACAAATGAATGTCTCCTGTTCCTGGTGGAAGATCAATTAACATGAAATCCAAATCACCCCAATCAGCATCCCACAACATTTGATTTAACGCTTTTGAGGCCATGGCTCCACGCCATACTACTGCCTGATCCATATTGGCGAAAAAGCCAATTGACAATAGCTTAACACCATAACTTTGAACAGGTAATATTTTCTTTTTACCATCTACTTCCCTTCCAGTCGGTTTTGCCTTTTCTACATCAAACATTATAGGTATAGATGGTCCGTAAATATCGGCATCTACCAAGCCAACTTTATAACCTTGTTCCGCTAAAGCAACTGCTAAATTTGCTGTGACGGTCGATTTTCCAACCCCTCCTTTGCCAGAAGCGATGGCTACAATATTTTTCACTCCTGGAATTTTATTTCCACGAATTCTTTCGGCTTTTTGTTCAGGAGCGTTTACAGTAATATTAACCTTCACATCTGCCTTTTCATATACATGCTCATGGATAGCTTTCAAGCACTCAACCTCAACCTTCTTTTTGTATTGCAAAGTCGGATTCTCAATCTGAACTTCTAACACTACTTCAGTACCAAAAACCAACACATTGGTTACAGCGCCTGCAGAAACCAAATCAACACCACCACCTGGCAATGTGATTGTTCCCAACGCTTTTAACACTTGATCTTTCGTGATTCGCATAAGTTGCAAAGATAGGTAATTGTGCCCTATTTAGAATGAATCAAATAAGTTCTTTTGCGGGGTCCCAAAAGTGTTTTTGAAAATCTTGTATCTTATTATCAACAATTACAATTCCTTCGTTTTCTAACAATTTTTGCATGAGGTTTGTTCCGTCAAAATGAAACTTACCGGTAAGCAAACCCTTACAATTAACTACTCGATGCGCAGGAACTTTTCGCGTATCACACTTATTCATAGCCCAACCAACCATACGTGCCGAACGGGCCGACCCTAAATGCTTGGCAATTGCTCCATAAGAAGTTACACGACCTTCAGGAATCTGTTCGGCCACAGCAAACACTCTTTGAAAAAAATAACCACTCACTTTAGTAATTTAATTTAAATCGACAGTAGGTAATCGGCATTCCTTTTTGCAAGTAGATTTGCTCGTAATGCGTGCGAATCTCCATATGCTCTCGCTGTAATTTTGCATTGTATAAATCGTGTTCAGCGTCTTCTAAAATATGTCCCTCTCCATGAATAATCCCCAATGTGTATCCGTGTAAAAACTGACTGTCTGTTTTTAAATGTATAACACCTTCTTTTTGCAAGAGGTAATTATAACGATTTAAAAATAATGGATGAGTTAAGCGCTTTTGGGCTCTTCGCTTTTTCAATTGTGGGTCGGGGAATGTAATCCAAATCTCATCAACTTCTCCTTTTGAAAAAGCCAATTCGATAAACTCAATACGCATACGTAAAAACCCTACATTGGCTAAAGATTCTTCTTTAGCCTGTGTAGCTCCCGTCCACATTCTAGAACCTTTAATATCGATTCCTAAAAAGTTTTTATTGGGATATTTTTTAGCTAATCCAACACTGTACTCTCCTTTTCCGCAACCTAATTCTAACACAAGTGGATTATCATTTTTAAAGAATTCCTTTTTCCACTTTCCCTTCAACCCAAAACCTTCCTTCAGCTCATCCAATTCAGGCTGAACTACATGTGGGTAGGTTTCAATTTCTGCAAACTTGCGCAACTTATTCTTTGCCAATGTTTCTAATTTTAGACAAAAATAGGGCTATTTTTGAAGCGTGAATAAGAAAAAGCGCATACTCTTGGCCCCATTAGATTGGGGACTCGGACACGCTACACGTTGTATCCCTATTGCCAACGCTTTAGAAGCGAATGGTTATGAGGTTGTTTTTGCTGCCGACGGTCGACCACTAAATTTACTGATGCAAGAATTTCCTAAGCACCATTTTATTAAGCTTTCTGGATACGAAATTCGCTATCCAAGAAATGGAAACATGGCCGCCAGCATGTTGTGGCAACTCCCAAAAATCATGCAGGGCATCAACGCTGAACGTAATACTCTAAAAGGAATTATTCAGGATTTTGAAATTGATGGCGTTATTTCTGATAATCGTTTTGGTCTTTACTCCGAAGAAGTACCTTGCGTATTCATAAGTCACCAATTACGCATACAAGCACCCTACTTTCAGGACTTCATTCAACGAATGAATTTCAAATACATTAAAAAATTTGATGCTTGTTGGGTGCCTGATGATGAGCAGCATACTTTAAGTGGGAAACTTACTTCTGGAATTACTACTCCTTTTCCAACTAAATATTTAGGAATACTTAGTCGATTTACTAAAATAGAGAAAAAAGACAGTTTTGAAGTGCTAGCTATTGTGTCTGGTCCTGAACCACAGCGAAGTATATTTGAACAAAAATTACGCACCCAATTAAAAGATAAAAAAGCACTTTTAGTTTTAGGAAAACCCGAAAAAGAAATAACTGAAACTTATGGTGATTTGCGTATAGTGTCACATTTAAATGGTCAAAAACTAAATCAAGCAATGGTAGATGCAGATATAGTTATAAGCCGATCGGGTTACTCTACTATAATGGACCTAGCAAGACTAGGTAAAAAAGTTATTTTTATTCCAACACCTGGGCAAACAGAACAGACTTATTTAGCAGAGCATTTTTACAAAGAAAATATTGCCTTTGCAATGCATCAAAAAGATATGAATTTGGAGCTAGCGCTAGAAAAAAGCACTTCTTTTAACGGATTTCAGGTTAGTGAAGAAAATACAGACTGGAATTCCCTTTTTAAACTTTTCGAAGAGTAAAAGAAAAGGTTGTTCCCACACCCTCCGTACTACGTACATTTATATTTTGCTTATGTGCCTCAATGATATGCTTAACAATAGCAAGACCTAATCCTGTTCCTCCCTGCTCTCTTGAACGAGATTTGTCAACTCTATAAAAGCGTTCAAATAGACGAGGTAAATTATCTTCTGAAATTCCAATACCATCATCAGCCACCTCTATTAAAATATTTTCTCCCATTTCATAAAACCGAACCTCTGTAGAGCCTCCTTCCCTTCCATACTTTATAGAGTTAACAATTAAGTTGAACATAACTTGCATAATTTTGTCACGATCTCCATTAACTTTAATTGAAGGATAATCTTTTTCAAACTTCAGTGAAACTGAACGCTTCTTAGCCTTCATTTCTACTTGATCAAAAACATCCTGTGTCATAGAAACAATATCCCAATCCGTAAACTCTAAATCTAAACGATCAGATTCAATTTTAGAAATCATTTCTAAATCTTCTACAATATTTATCATGCGATCTACACTTTTACTAGTTCGCCTAAGATATTGTTCATTTACTGTTTCATCATGTAAAGCGCCATCGAGCAATGTATGAATATAACCTTGAATGTTAAAAATAGGTGTTTTAAGCTCATGTGAAACATTACCTAAAAATTCTCTACGAAAGGATTCCATTAACTTTAAGTCATCAATTTCTTTTTCTTTTTGAGCTGTTAAAACCTCTACATCTTGACTTACTTTATCTAAATCTGTTTCCGTTAATTCAGAAACACCTTTTTGTTTGTACAACGATTTATAAATTAACTTTACTCTGTCGTAAACATATTTTTTTATAGTTGTGTAAATCAAAAAATATGTGCCAAAAAAAACAACTATTATTAATGCTAATATCTCTACAAATAAAGTTTGATTGGTAAATACTATCTGAAACAATAACAAAAAAATCAGAGAAAATACCGTTAACACAATGGCTAACAATGTTGCTATACTTTTAGGAGATGATTTCTGCATTATTGTTGAAATTTATAACCAACACCTTTGACTGTTTTAATATAATTGTCATCAATTTTTTCTCGAAGCTTACGAATGTGGACGTCGATAGTTCTGTCACCAATAAATACATCCTTACCCCAAACAACATCTAAAATCTCTTGTCTGGAAAATACCTTGCCTGGTTTTGAAACAAGTAATAATAATAATTTAAATTCCTTTTTTGCTAAGTTAATTTCTTGATTCTGAAAAAAAACTATGTGGCTTTCTTGATTTATTTTAATATCTCCAAGATCTATAACATGATTCGACTCTGAAGACATTTTTCTTCGTAGTAATGCCTTAACCCTACTTAAGAGAACTTTTGGCCGAATAGGTTTTGTTATATAATCATCTGCCCCTGCTTCGAGACCTGCAATTTGTGAATAATCTTCAGATCGAGCTGTTAAAAAAGTAATAATAGTATTTGATAGTTCTGGAATAGCTCGCATTCTTTCACAAGTTACTATACCATCCATATCAGGCATCATCACATCTATAATAACTAAATCAGGAGTTTTTTCTTTAGCAATATCAATAGCTGTTAAACCATTATTTGCAGTTAAAACTGCGTAACCTTCTTGTCTTAAATTGTAACTCACAAACTCAAGGATATCCGGCTCATCATCAACTACTAATATTTTAGTATTGCTCATATTTAGATATTTATTTACAAAAATATTATATAAAAATTATCAAATCATGAATTTATAATTTATTAACATAAAATTAATATTTAATGCATCATTGATAACTTACATTTGCATCAAACTAATTTAAAATTTAAAATGAAAAAAACAATCTTATCAATAGCTCTTTCATTATTCGGGCTTGGTGTTATGGCACAAGGACAACCGCACGTAAAAATCTTTAGTAATTTTAATTACGAACTTTCAGGTGAAGAAAATCCTTTTAAAGCATTTGAAGTAAATCGAGCATATCTTGGATATGGTTATACTTACAATGAAAATTTTAGCGCAAAGGTTACTTTTGATGTTGGTAATGTTGGTGCAGAAAAAAACGAATATTTAGCGTTTTTAAAAATTGCACAAGTAACTTGGAAAGCGAATAGTAACTTGAAAATTAATTTTGGACAAGTTGGCACAAAGAACTTCAAGTTTATGGAAAAAGCATGGGGACATCGTTATATCTACAAATCTTTACAAGACAAAAATAAATGGGCTTCTCCTGCAGACGCGGGTGTCACAGCTGATTACAAAATTAATAGTTCACTAAGTCTAGATGCGCAAGTTCTAAACGGAGAGGGTTTTATGAAAAATCAAGGAGAAAACGGCTTATTTCGTGGTGGCGTAGGTCTTACTTTTAATGCAACAGACGAATTGGCTGTAAGATTACATCGTGATGTTTCACCAAGATCATCTTACACAGAAACAGATGCACATCAAAACACCACTTCTGCTGCTGTTGCTTACAGTGGAGAAGGATTTAATGTTGGTTTTGAATACAACATGCAAGAAGGAGCAAATAATGTAACTGATCAAGTTCGTAAGGGAACTTCAGTATATGGCGCATATGATTTAGGTGATGGCTTATCAATTTTTGGTCGTTATGACGAACTTACTTCAGAAAATGACTGGAATTTAGATAAAGATGGAACATTTATGATTGCAGGTGTTGAAAAAGTGATGACAAAAGGAGTTAAAGCTTCATTAAACTATCAAAGTTTTACTGAAGCAACAGATGGCGCTGAATCAGAAAACACTTTGTACGTAAGCTTAGAATATAAATTCTAAAATTTTATAATTTGATAAAATAGAGCCCGAGTGACATAATTAATTCGGGCTTTTTTTATTTAAAAAACTTAACATTTTCTTAACATTCGACCTTCATTATATCATAATTCGTTAACACCTTTTTTTGGATTGTAATTTATGTTTGTAGTTTTAAAAATGTTAAACAAAAAAACAAAAATGAAAAACATCGTAAAAATTTTAATCGGAATTACTACAATGGCTTTAGTTGCCTGTGGTGGTAGTGGAGAAAAATCAAACGAGAAATCAAGCTTAACAGGAAATGTAAAAGTTGACGGTTCTTCTACAGTTTATCCAATAACTGAAGCAGTTGCTGAAGAATTTAGAACTGTAGAGCCAGGAGTTAATGTAACAGTAGGAGTTTCTGGCACCGGCGGTGGATTTAAAAAATTCATGAGAGGCGAAATTGATATAAATGACGCTTCTCGCCCAATAAAGAGCAAAGAAGCTGACGCATGCGCTGAAATTGGAATTGATTTTGTTGAACTTTCAGTAGCATATGATGGACTTGCAGTCTTAGTTAATCCAGAAAACGACTGGGTTGATTATTTTACTGTTGAAGAATTAGAGAAAATTTGGAATCCGGACGCTCAAGGAAAAGTAATGTATTGGAATCAAGTACGCGAAGGTTGGCCAAATGAAGAACTACGTTTATTTGGTCCTGGAACTGCTTCTGGAACATATGACTATTTCGCAGAAGCTATTTGTGGAAAAAAGGTTGGAACCCGAGGAGACTATACTGCGTCTGAAGATGACCATGTTTTAGTTCAGGGTATAGCTACAGATAAAAGCGCCTTAGGCTTTTTTGGATTGGCTTATTATGAAGAAAACAAAGATAAATTAAGATTAGTTGGTGTAGATAATGGAAATGGTGTTGTTATTCCAACAATGGAAACAGTGAGCAACGGAACATATGCTCCCTTATCAAGACCAATATTTATATACGTAAGTAGCGAAGCTGCCAAAAAAGAAGAGGTAAATACATTTGTTAATTTTTATTTAGAAAGCGCTCCATCATTAGTGTCAGAAGTTGGTTATACTCCTTTACAGGAAAAAGAATACACTGAGCAAAGGAGAAAATACAATGAATTTATAAGTAAATAAATTGTAGTTTAGCAAACAACATTCTTTCTACTTTTTATCCAAGTTAATTATTAATTAACTTGGATAAATTTTTTGTTTATGAAGAAACGAAGATTAGAATATTTTATTGAATTAATTCTCAAAGCGTGTGCCGTTGTTACTATTCTAACAACAATTGGAATCATTTGGGTATTACTTTCAGAAAGCTTAACTTTTTTTAAAGAAGTTTCAATTAAGGATTTTTTAACGGATACAGAGTGGACTCCATTATTTGCAAAAAAACATTTTGGGATCTTACCGTTGATAAGTGGAACACTTCTGACAACATTTATTGCAGTTTGTGTAGCATTACCATTAGGGTTAGTTATAGCAATTTACCTTAGCCAATATGCGCCAAAGAGATTTCGTAAAATAATTAAGCCTCTATTAGAAGTACTAGCAGCTGTTCCAACAGTGGTTTATGGTTTTTTTGCATTAATGGTTGTTACTCCATTTCTGCAAAACTTAATACCAAACATGGCAGGGTTTAATGCGTTATCAGCAGGAATTGTAATGGGAATTATGATAATTCCTTTTGTATCATCACTTAGTGAAGATGCTTTACAAGCCGTACCTAAATCATTGAAAAATGCTGCATATGGATTGGGGTCTACTAGATTTCAAACTTCATTTCGAGTTATGGTTCCCGCAGCATCATCAGGAATAATTGTTTCGGTAATACTTGCTTTTTCAAGAGCAATTGGTGAGACTATGATAGTTGCAATTGCAGCTGGTCAACAACCAAG
Source organism: uncultured Bacteroidota bacterium (assembly GCA_902580855.1). Classification (GTDB taxonomy): domain Bacteria; phylum Bacteroidota; class Bacteroidia; order Flavobacteriales; family UBA7312; genus UBA7312. Next base: position 20,976 of record CACHMF010000015.1, read on the forward strand.
ACTTACTGCTAACCCTTTAGTTCCAATTGAAACAATTACAGCATATATTGTACAGGTTGCCAAGGGAGATGTTCCTCATGGCACCTTGGAATACAGAACAATTTTTGCAGCAGGTATTACATTATTTGTTTTTACATTCATATTAAATAATATCAGTTTTTGGATAAGAAAAAAATACAGAGAACAGTATGACTAATTCAAAAAAGAATAGAATAAAAGATAAATTATTTGAATATTTCGGTATTGCATGCACCTTTTTTGGACTTGTAATGCTAGCAATATTTATAGGGAATATTTTGATTGATGGTCTAACAAGAATCGATTTAGATTTTTTACAAAATCTACCATCGAGAAAGCCAGAAAAATCTGGCATATTGACAGCATGGACTGGCTCATTATGGATTTTATGTTTCACAACGCTTATTGCTTTTCCATTAGGTGTAGCAGCGGGGATTTATCTAGAAGAATATGGAAAGAAAAGTAGTCTTTCCTCATTACTAGAGGTTAATATATCTAATTTAGCCGGTGTACCTTCTATAATCTATGGATTACTTGGATTAGAAATTTTTGTACGAGTATTTTCTTTAGGCAACAGTATTTTGGCTGGTGCATTTACCCTTGCATTACTTATATTACCAATAATTATAGTTGCAACAAGAGAGGCTATTCGAGCTGTTCCTCCAAGCATTAGAGCTGCATCCTATGGTTTAGGAGCTAGCAAGTGGCAAACAGTTTGGCATCAAGTGTTACCCGCCTCAATGGGAGGAATTTTTACAGGTGTTATACTAGCTATTTCTAGAGCAGTAGGTGAAACCGCCCCTCTGATTGTAGTTGGAGCACTAGCTTATGTTCCATTCACACCATCCTCACCTATGGATGAATTTACTGTAATGCCAATTCAAATATTTAATTGGGTATCACGACCACTACATGGTTTTACAATTAATGCAGCTGCGGCTATAATTATATTATTATTGATAACTTTCATCATGAATGGAATAGCGGTCTATCTTCGAAATAAATGGCAAAAGAAAATTAGTTGGTAAAATGACAAATGAACTGAACTATATATTAGAATCAAAAAATGTGAATGTTTACTACGGAGAACTACATGCACTTAAAGACATAAATTTAAAAATTCAAAAAAATAGTGTGACAGCTCTTATTGGCCCCTCAGGTTGTGGTAAGTCTACCTTCTTAAGAGTATTTAATAGAATGAATGATTACATTGATTCATTTAAAATAGAGGGGGACGTCTTCATGGAAGGTCAAAACATTTATGATAAAAAGGTTCGAGTTGATGAACTAAGAAAAAATATTGGAATGGTTTTTCAAAAACCAAATCCTTTTCCAAAAAGCATTTATGAAAATGTTGCTTACGGATTAAAAATTCAAGGGATAAAGGATAAAGAATTTTTAATGGATCGAGTGGAAAACTCATTAAAGCAAGCTGCACTTTGGGATGAGGTTAAAGATGATTTAAAAAAATCTGCATTAGCACTTTCTGGAGGACAACAGCAAAGAATATGTATCGCAAGAGCATTGGCTGTTGAACCTAATGTTTTATTAATGGATGAACCAACATCTGCACTAGATCCTATTTCTACAGCAAAAGTGGAAGAGTTAATTAATGAATTAAAAGAAAAGTATACAATAGTTATTGTAACACACAATATGCAGCAAGCCAGTCGTGTTAGTGATAATACAGCGTTCTTTTACATGGGAGATTTAATAGAGCATGCTAAAACAGAAGATATTTTTAGAAATCCAAAAAAAGAACGAACACAAAACTATATAACTGGAAGGTTTGGTTAAAAATTTATGAAATGACATTATTAGAACAAGAATTAAAGGATTTAAGACAAGAACTGTTAAATATGTTTTTAGCAGTAAATAATCAATTGACTAAAAGCGAAAAATCTTTTTTGGAATTTGATAAAGATCTAGCTTCCGAAATTGCGAATTCCGAAAAAAGAATCAATTCATTAGAACTAAAAATCGACAGAGATTGTGAAAATATTTTAGCACTATATTCACCTGTTGCTGTTGATTTACGTTTTGTGTTATCCGTATATAAAATCAATCATGAATTAGAACGTATAGCTGATATTGCAGATGGCATTGCTGATTATGTAAATGATTTAGATTCAGGATTTCCGAAAAATGCAGTTAAAGATGTACGTATTAAAGAAATGTTTATCCAATGTAAATCTATGTTTGAAAATGTAATTGAAGCATTTGAGAAAGAAGATACTTCTATCGCAAGAAGAGTTTTTAAACAAGATGAATTATTAAACCAAATTAATTTGAATGGAAGTAAAAACATAATCAAAAATTATTCTGAAAAAAATGCAAAATCTCTGTTCTTTTTACTTTCATGTGTGCGAAAATTAGAACGTGCTGGTGACCTCATAAAAAATATTTCTGAAGAGCTAATATTTTCTATCGAATCAAAAGTAGTAAAACACAAAAAGAAAAAATAAAATTATACTAATTAACAATTGCTTAGCATTAAGTTTTTAATTAATGCAATTAATCAACACTAAAAAATGCCTCTTAAAGAGGCTTTTTTTATTTTTGGAGAATGCATTGGGTTTTTGATAATAAGATTTCTTTTGAGAAAAGAGCATTAAGATTATTTAAAGAACAGTCTCAAAAATGCTTGCCCTATCATCAGTATTTAAACTTTCTAAAGACAGATATCGAAAGTATTTCCTCTTTAGCAGAAATTCCATTTTTACCTATCCAATTTTTTAAAACGCACTCAATAATTACGAACGGAAAAAAACCCGCTATAAACTTTATCAGCAGTGGTACAACAGGAATGCAGCATAGTCAGCATTTAGTGGCTGACTTATCTATTTATGAATACAGCTTTCGAACAGCTTTCGAATTATTTTACGGCGATATAGAAAAATATAGATTTATTGCTTTACTGCCTTCATATTTAGAAAGAGAAGGCTCCTCACTAATTTATATGTGTGAAGACTTCATAAATAGAAGTAAGCATCAGCAAAGTGGTTTTTATCTAAATAACCTTGATGAGTTATCAGAAATTATAAAAGAAGATAAACCTACAATTCTACTAGGTGTGACCTATGCTTTGCTAGACTTAGCAGAACTCGGTCCATTTCAGCTGAACAATACCATAATCATGGAGACCGGAGGCATGAAAGGGAAACGAAAAGAAATGTTGAAAGATGAACTTCATCAAACACTTTCCAATGCCTATGGTGTTGATCTTATACACTCCGAATACGGAATGACTGAACTGCTATCACAAGCCTATTCTAACGGAAGTGGGCGTTTCAGCACACCTCACTGGATGCGTGTATTTTCTAGAGACATAGAAGATCCTTTTAGCTTAACAAACAACGGAAAGACAGGAGGGCTTAATATCATTGATTTAGCTAACATACATTCTTGTGCATTCATAGCCACGCAAGACTTAGGACGCGTATATACTGATCAAACTTTTGAAGTATTAGGGCGTTTTGAACAGTCCGATATTCGAGGATGTAATCTTTTAGTTCAATGAAAATCACATTAGCAACTACAAAAAATTTAGATGCCATCATGGAGATGTATAACTCCTGTGTGCAGGGAATGCTCGCATTAGGCATTGACCAATGGGATGAAAGTTATCCGAATCGAACAATTATTGAACAAGATTTAAAAGAGGGTTGTTACTATATTGGTATTATAGATAATGAAATTGTTGCTGGCATGCGTGTTGACAACATCCAAGACCCCACTTACCTCAATATAAACTGGGCAGATAAAAGCAACAATTTCATGGTGGTACATCGATTAGGGTCGAAAACCAAAGTATGGAATAAAGGAATAGGTAAACAAATGATGGATTTTGCCGAAAATATAGCTATTGAAAGTGGCTACTCTTCATTTCGACTGGATACCTATAGTCACAACCCAAAAGCTATGGAATTTTATAAAAAACTTGGATATCAGCAATTAGGACATATTAACTTAAAGCCTGACAAAGACATTTACTATTGCTTTGAAAAGGTGTTTTAATAAAGTATTTTTATCTTGCGAACATGATTACAAAAGAACAAGTTTTAGCTGCACAAGATGCTTGGGGAAATGGCATTGTAGCAATAGGAAAGGGAGCGCAAGATGCTCGAGAGTTTGTCAATAAAATGTATGTTGCTGGCGCACTTTTCAAGCCAACAATGGCTAAGGAGCAACCATTCAGAATTGAAGAAAATGATGCTGTATCTTACTTTGTAGGAGGATGTTGTGCAGAAGATAGTGGCTTTGCTTTAAAACCATGGTCGGCAGTTAGGTTTGTAAATGCGGATATCATAATCAATGGTAATCAAGCTTTAGCTATGGGTCACTATTTCTTCACCAATAATGGAGAAGAAACAATGGTAGAATATTCTTTTGGATACGCTTTAGTAGATGGTAAGTTGAAAATTAATCTACATCACTCTTCTTTACCTTGCCCGGGATAGAAAACTACTTTAAAATAATTAAGAAGTAATTCTTTTTACCCTTTTGAACTAAAATATATTTGTTAGAAATCAAATCAGTGCTGCTAATTTGTTTTTCCTCATTTACCTTCTCTTTATTTATACTTACGGCATTGCTTTTAAGCATTCTTCGCGCCTCTCCTTTAGAACCGAAGACTTGTGTTTTCTCGACTGTGAAATCAACGATTCCACAATTAAAATCATTAGCAGAAACTTCAAATTGAGGCACCCCATCAAAAACGGATAAGAAAGTATCCTCATCAAGAGATTTTAAATCATCTGCTGTGGATTTTCCAAACAAAATATTTGATGCTTTGATAGCCATTTCTAAATCTTCAGCAGAGTGTACTCTAGTAGTCACCTCATCAGCCAATGCTTTTTGCAAGACTCTTAAATGTGGCGCTTGTTCATGCTCTGTAATAATCGAATTGATTTCTTCCTGTGATTTCAAAGTAAATATCTTGATATAATTTTTAGCATCTTCATCAGAAGAATTTAACCAAAACTGATAAAATTTGTAGGGTGAAGTTTTGGTCTTGTCTAACCAAACATTGCCTTCTTCTGTTTTGCCAAACTTACCTCCATCAGCTTTTTTAATTAATGGAGTCGTTACAGCAAAGGCCTGCCCACCACCTTTTCTTCTAATTAGCTCTGTTCCCGTAACTATGTTTCCCCATTGATCTGATCCACCTAATTGAACCATACATTTTTTGTTTTTCCAAAGCCAGTAAAAATCGTAGCCCTGAACCAATTGATAAGAAAATTCAGTAAAGCTCATCCCTGTTTCTAATCGGCTTTTTACAGAGTCTTTTGCCATCATATAATTCACAGACATATGTTTACCTACATCTCGAATAAAATCTAGAAATGAGAATTCTTTAAACCAATCGAAATTATTCACTACTTCTGCTGAGTTTTCTCCGCAATCAAAATCTAAAAATTTTTCCAGCTGAGCTTGCATGCACTTAAGATTGTGATTCAAAGTTTCTTCATCTAAAAGGTTACGCTCTTTTGATTTTCCTGAAGGATCACCCACCATTCCAGTAGCACCTCCAACTAAAGCAACTGGTTTATGACCCGCTTTTTGCAAGTGTACCAAAATCATGATTTGCACCAAAGAACCAATATGAAGCGAATCCGCAGTAGGGTCAAAACCAATATAGGCCGATGTCATCTCTTTTGCAAATTGCTCTTGCGTACCAGGCATAATATCATGAATCATGCCTCTCCATTTCAATTCTTCTACAAAATTCATACGATGAATATTTGAGACAAATATAAGTAATGTGATTTTTCAAGGCACATTTTTTCGGTACCTTTGTTTTTATGATTTTAGTTACAGGAGGAACAGGAATGGTTGGAGCGCATTTGTTGCTTCATTTACTGGAAAAAGAAAAGAAAGTTAGAGCTTTAAAGCGTAAAAGTAGTCACTTAAGCATTACTGAAAAAGTATTCAATTATTATAAGCAATCTGATTTATTAGAGCATATTGAATGGATTGATGGTGATGTGCAAGACATCCCTTCTTTAGAACTAGCCATGCAAGGCTGCGAAAGAGTTTATCACGCAGCGGCTCTTGTTTCATTTACAGCAAAAGATGTAAAGAAAATGTTAGATATTAATGTACTAGGAACTGGTAATGTAGTTAATGTAGCATTGAGTCAGAAAATAAAAAAACTAGGATATGTCAGTTCTATTGCAGCACTTAGTCGCTATGAAGATAATGATGAAGTAACAGAAGAAAATTATTGGAAACCAAATGCAAAAAATTCTAATTACGCTATTAGTAAATACCTTTCAGAACAAGAGGTATGGCGCGGAATCCAAGAAGGACTGCCTGCAGTGATTATAAATCCATCGGTTATTTTAGGACCTGGTGATTGGAATAGAGGAAGTGCTAAAATATTTCAAAAAGTTTGGGAAGGATTAAAATATTTTAGTTCAGGTGGAACAGGCTATGTAGATGTGGTAGATGTATCAAAATCACTTATTGATTTAATGGATAGTGAAGTGGTAAATGAGCGTTACATTGTTAATAGTGAAAATCTCCTATTTCGAACAGTTTTTGATTGGATTGCTGAAGATTTAAATAAACCAAAAGCTAATATTAAAGTTACACCTTTAATTAAAGAAATAGTTTGGAGATTAGAAGGTATTCGATGTTTTTTTACTGGAAAAACACCTCTCATAACAAAAGAAACGGCTAATCAAGCCATGGCTAAAATGGCTTACTCTAATAAAAAATTAAGCGATTTTGGTTTCACACATATACCTATTAGAGAAAGTATAAAAAAATACAGTGAATGGTTTTTAAAAGAGGTTTAATTTCCTAAATCAGCCTCCTGCTTTTTCAAAACCTCAACAACTTCTGTATAGATTTGCTCTAATAACTCTGATTCTTGTAAAGCATAATAAGTTAAGCTGCTATCTAAAATTGACTCGCTGATGTTATGCTTTTCATATAAGAGCTGAAACAAAGAATCTTCTTGCAGTTGACTTACAGCCTGAGTTTTTCTCCAAACAGAAATCTTTCCTTTTAACAAATGAACATCAGTTATTATGGATGTCATTTCTGTTTGTGACAGCACCTTGTTTGGCATTTCATTAATTGATGGACTACTGCAAGCCAACAAAAAAACACTCATAATTACTGCATTCCTCATGAACACAAAGCTAAAATTATTTATGTAAAAAGAATAGTTTATCTTAGCAACTGAATTCGAATTTAAAACTAAAAATAATGAAAAAGTTATTATTTGTATTTTCAATTGCATTGATGGGCTTAGTCGCTTGTGTTGGAGAGACACAAGATTCTTCCTCTGAATGTACGACTGAAACTAAAAAAGAATGTTGCTCTTCTGATGAAGGTAAAAAAGAATGTTGTTCTTCTGACGAAGTTAAACAAGAATGTTCATCTTCCGAAAGTGATAGCACCCATTCACATGACCATGCAGAGGGGGAAAGCCATGAGCATAATAACGCGGATGGCGAGGAAAACGCTCACGAGCACTAAAAAAATACTTCTTAAAAAACTAAAGGCATTCGTTAGGATGCCTTTTTTATTATCTATCAAATTGTAGTCTTTGTCCTTTTTGGCTTTCATCAAACACACCGTTAGCATACGCTAAATGACCGTTTACCCATGTGTGTGTTATTGAAGATTGGAATGTAGTGCCTTCAAAAGGTGACCAACCACATTTATACAGCACATTTTCTTTACTCACTTCCCAAGGACTATTTAAATCAATTAATACTAAATCTGCGGCAAAATTTTCACGAATAAACCCTCTATTCTCAATTTGAAAGCAAACAGCTGGTGCATGGCACATTTTTTCTACCAACTTTTCTAAAGTTATTTTTCCTTGATGGTAAAACTCCAACATAGCTGGAAGGGCATGTTGTACTAACGGACCTCCGGAGGGTGCTTTGAAGTAAGTATTGTCTTTTTCTTCTAGGGTATGTGGCGCATGATCCGTTGCTATCACATCTATTTTATCATCTAGTAAAGCTTGAAAGACAGCAGCTCTATCAGCTTCCGATTTTACTGCAGGGTTCCACTTAATATGTGTTCCTTTTTCAGCATACTTACTGTCTTCAAACCATAGGTGATGAATGCAGACTTCTGCTGTAATACGTTTTTCAGCCAAAGGTATTTTGTTATCAAAAAGCTCCATTTCTTTGGCTGTAGAAAGATGAAAAACATGCAGTCGTGTATTGTGTTTTTTAGCTAACTCTACAGCCATGCTTGAAGATTCGTAACATGCTTCTACACTTCTAATTTTAGGATGGTATTCTATTGGAATATCCTCACCAAATTGTGCTTTATATAAATCTATATTTGCTTGTATTGTTGCTTCATCCTCACAGTGCACCGCTATCAACATTGGTGATTTAGCAAAAATTTCTTCCAATACTGAACGATTATCTACTAACATATTACCAGTGGAAGAACCCATGAAAATCTTTACAGCTCCAACTGTTTTTGGATCTGTCTTTAACACCTCTTCTAGATTGTCGTTAGAGGCACCCATAAAGAAAGTGTAGTTTGCTAAGGACACTTCCGAAGCTCTTTGGAACTTTTCTTCTAACAATTCCTGTGTTAAAGATTGTGGTTTCGTATTAGGCATCTCCATAAAAGAAGTAATGCCTCCTGCAATTGCTGCTTTAGCTTCTGTATAAATTTCTGCTTTATGCGTTAACCCAGGTTCCCTAAAATGTACTTGATCATCTATTACACCGGGAATAAGGTACTTACCGCTTGCGTCTACTACTTGTTCTGCAGCGCTTTCTATATTTTCTGAAATTTCTTGAATTATACCATTTCGAATGAATACATCTGATTGGAAAATCTTTCCTTCATTAACAATGGTTGCGTTTTTAATGAGTGTTGTTGTCATTCGATTTACGTTCAAAAGTTCTAAACCAACTTCTTACTTTCATCTGAATTACTCCTATAAAAGCTTCAAAAAAAATATCCGAACTCATCTTGGATATTCCTTCGGTGCGATCTGTAAAAATCACCGGAACCTCAACTACATTAAAACCATATTTCCATGCTTTAAATTTCATCTCTATTTGGAAAGCATAACCCACAAACTGAATCTTGTCAAAATTGATATTTTCCAATACTTCTCTTCGGTAACACTTATATCCAGCAGTAGAATCATGAATAGGAAGCCCTGTAACAAACTTTACATATTTAGATGCAAAATAAGACATAAGCAATCGACTCATTGGCCAATTAACAATGTTAACACCTTTCACATAACGAGAACCTATTGCTACATCTCCACCTTCAACACAGGCAGCATACAATCTAGTTAGGTCATTAGGGTCGTGAGAAAAATCAGCGTCCATCTCAAAGACGAATTTATAATTTCTTTCTAGTGCCCATTTAAATCCGTGGATGTAAGCCGTACCTAAACCTAGTTTGCCAGTTCGCTCTTCAATATATAATCCTTGAAATTCTTTTTGAAGACCTTTCACAATATCAGCAGTTCCGTCCGGGGAGCCGTCATCAACAATTAATACATGAAAAGCTTTTTCTAAGAAAAACACCTTGCGTAAAATACGCTCAATATTTTCTTTTTCATTGTAAGTAGGAATGATGATTAAGCTGTCTGACATTGTTCTTTATTAGATTACAAAAGTAAGGAAATGAAGTTGCCTTCACTAAATAGCACCTTGTTTTATTTTATCCACTACGGAAGGATCTAATAATGTACTTACATCACCAAGATTATTAGCTTCTCCAGAAGCTACTTTTCTTAATATTCTCCTCATAATTTTACCTGACCTAGTTTTAGGCAAGCCGCTTACCACTTGTATTTTATCTGGTTTAGCAATTGGCCCAATTACTTGAGTTACTTGTGTTAAGATGGCTGCTTTTAACGTATCCTCATTTTTTATTTCCTCATCACAAATAACAAAAGCATAAATCCCTTGCCCTTTGATTTCATGAGGATAACCAACTACAGCAGACTCTACAACTTTTTCATAAGTGTTAATTGCATCTTCAACCTCTGCGGTTCCTATGCGATGTCCTGAAACATTGATTACATCATCCACTCTTCCAGTAATTCGATAAAATCCATTTTCATCTCTTCGACAACCATCACCGGTAAAATATTTATCTTGATAAGCAGAGAAGTATACTTGTCGACATCGTTCATGATCGCCATAAGTAGTCCGTATCATGGATGGCCAAGGATACTTAATACATAAGTTGCCACTTACATTATTACCGTCAATCTCTTCCCCATCACCATCCACTAAACAAGGTTGTATTCCTGGTAAAGGCAAAGTAGCATAGGTTGGTTTTAAATCTGTAATTCCTGCTAATGGAGATATCATGATACCACCAGTTTCAGTCTGCCACCAAGTATCCACTATAGGACATTTTTCTTTTCCAATATGTTCATAATACCATTGCCAAGCTTCTTCGTTTATAGGCTCTCCAACAGTTCCTATAACTTTTAAAGAATCTAGTTTATATGGTTTTACAAAACCCAATCCCTTGGCTTGTAAGGCACGAATAGCAGTTGGTGCAGTGTAAAAAATATTAACTTGATATTTATCTACAATATCCCAAAAACGACCAGCATCAGGATAACTAGGAACGCCTTCAAACATCATAGTGGTTGCTCCTGCAAGTAGAGGCCCGTATATAATATAGGAATGTCCTGTAATCCAACCTATATCTGCCGTGCACCAATACACATCTCCATCTTCATATTGAAAGACATTACGAAATGAGTATTCAGCATATACCATATAACCAGCTGTGGTGTGCACTACTCCTTTTGGCTTTCCTGTAGATCCCGAGGTATATAATATAAATAAAGTATCTTCTGAATTCATCGCTTCAGCTGGCCGAATGTCACTAATTGAGGTCATTTCTTCATGCCACCAAACATCTCTTCCTTCCTGCATGAAAACCTCCTCTTTAGTACGTTCCAATACAATTACTTTTTTCACTGTATCGCACTGTTGTAATCCTTCATCAACAATGGCTTTCAGTCCTATTTTTTTTACTCCTCTAAAAGCGCCGTCTGCTGTTATTACAATATTACAGGTAGCATCATTAATTCTATCGGCTAATGACTGAGCTGAGAAGCCTGCAAACACCACCGAATGGATAGCGCCTATACGAGCACAAGCTAAAACAGCAATAGCCAATTCTGGCACCATAGGCATATATAAACATATACGATCTCCTTTTTTTGCCCCATTAGAACGTAAAACATTAGAAAACTTACATACTTCTCGATGCAGTTCCTTATAAGACAAGTGCCTACTCACTTCATTCGGATCATTTGGCACCCAAGTAATTGCTGTTTTATCCCCTCTTTTCTTGAGATGCCTGTCTAAACAATTTTCGGTTATATTTAGCTTACCACCTTCAAACCACTTAACATTTGGCTCGTTAAAATTCCAATTCAAAACACTATCCCACTTCTTATACCAATAAAAACTATTTGCTTTGCCTGCCCAAAAAAGTTCGGGTGTCGCTACGCTTCTTGCATATTCCGTTTGATATTCTTCAAAGGAGTTGATTTTCTTCATTTTTATTCATATTTATTTAACTATCAATTCACATTGATAAATTCAAATATAAAAGATAAAATAGTAAGTTTGTGAGGTATAACCAAAAACTACACGCAATGCGAAAAATCATTTTTCTACCTATTGTAATGCTTGCATTATTAGCGCAAGCACAAATAGTACAACAAGATTGTGCAGAATTATTCATTTCCGAATATATTGAAGGAAGCCATAATAATAAGGCTTTGGAAATTTATAATCCAACAGATACAGACATAGACTTAAATGGAACTTACGATTTAGTAAGATACTCAAATGGTGCAGGGGAATCCATTGAATCTGATATTCAATATGTGCAACCTTTAACAGGAACTGTTCCTGCCTACGGGACATTTATCGCACTATTAGACAGGCAAGATCCTAACGGAACGGGATATGATACAATCTTATTTGCTGATTTATTAAATATTGGAAACACATTCGCAAACTCTGCATTTTATTCTACTGACTATAACTCTGGAACGAATGGCTGCAGAGTAATGGTATTTAACGGAGATGATGCACTAGGATTGAGAAAGAATGGAAATACAGTAGATATATTCGGAAAAATTGGAGAAGACCCAGGTTATGCTTGGACAGATGATGCATCAGCTGGGTTTACTGATGCTAATGGTGGCGACTGGTGGACTAGAGACCACACACTAATCAGAAAGGCTAGTGTAAAGAAAGGTGTTTCTACTAGCCCTATTCTATTTGATCCAACTGCTGAATGGGATACACTAGCAAAAAATACTTTTACAGAACTAGGCACACACACTTGTGATTGCTACAACTCTACATCTGTTTCAGAACAAACAAAACAAATTAGCTTATATCCAAATCCAATCAATAATAACAACATCCTAATTTTACAAGCCAATCAACCATTAGGAAATATCAGCTTAATAAACATGATAGGACAAACCGTTAGAAATTTTAAAAGCGAACAAAATATTGTTACTATCAATACTCAACAATTAAGCAGTGGTACTTACTTCATACAAGTTAATAATAAGGATGGAGTATGGGAAGAAAAACTAATTATACAATAACAACAAACGCCAAACGAAATTGGCATTTTTAGAGTTCTATTATGCGATACGTATATCTTTTCTGCATACTATTTCTTAGTTATATTACTCAGGCACAGCATATACTTAGTGGAAAAATTAGTGATTTAAATACGGGAGAACCTTTAATTGGCGCTACTATTTTACATGCTGATGGAGAAGGAACAGTAAGCAACTAT
>CACHMF010000016.1 GCA_902580855.1 uncultured Bacteroidota bacterium
ATACTTTAGGAAATGAGGGTGCACAATGTCTATCATCTGATGGTAAAATTTTGTTTTTCACGGCATGTGATAGAGAAGATGGTTTTGGCCGTTGCGATATTTATGTAAGCTTTTTTGGAGCTATGGGTTGGAGTATTGCGCAAAATATAGGTCCTTCTATTAACTCTCCATATTGGGAATCGCAACCAAGTATTTCTCCAGATGGGAAAGAGCTTTACTTTGTGAGTAACCGGCCAGGAGGACAAGGTAAAATGGACCTATGGAAAAGCACGCTAACACCTCAAGGAAGTTTTGGGAAGCCCATTAACCTTGGCAAGACTATTAATACAGCTGACGATGAAATGTCTCCATTTATACATATGGATAATCAAACTCTTTATTTTGCTTCCAACGGACATATAGGAATGGGTGATTTTGATTTATTCTTAAGTAGGAGAATACATGCACTAGATAAGTGGTCACATCCTGAAAACTTAGGTTATCCCATCAATACACATGAGGTAGAAAATAGTTTGATTGTTGCATCAGATGGGCAAACAGCTTATTTTGTATCTGATAAATCCGGTTATGGTCAAGAAGATATTTTTTGGTTTAAATTACCAGAGTCCGCTCAGCCAAATCAAGTGTATGATTTAGAATTAGATATTATCAGTAAAGAATCGGGAGCCGAAATAATTTTAGATAATGTACATTTCGCTCATAATTCATACGAATTAGACAAACGCTCTTATGATGAATTGGATAAATTGATTACATATTTACACAAACATCCTGAAGTTAATATTGTTATTGAAGGGCATACTGATGACGTTGGGGGCGAATCGGCTAATCAGTTGCTTTCTGAAAACAGGGCCAAAGCAGTTTATATATATATGCTAGATGCTTTCATTGAAAAAGAAAGGCTTGACTATATTGGTTATGGAGAAAGTAAACCGCTTGTTGCAAATACAACACCAGAGTACAGAGCAAAGAACAGAAGAACTTCTTTTCGTATCAAATAGCCTTTCTAACCCTTACTAATTTTTCTAATAAACTTTCTAATTGATCAAGCGGCAGCATATTAGCGCTATCTGATTTGGATTCATTAGGATTTGGGTGAGTTTCTAAAAAGATACCATCTGCACCGGCAGCAATTCCTGCTTTTGCAATGGTTTCTATTAGTTGAGGTTTACCGCCCGTTACACCAGAGGATTGGTTGGGCTGCTGCAAAGAATGCGTGATGTCTAAAATTACAGGTGCAAATTTTTGCATAGTAGGTATTCCACGCATATCTACCACTAAATCTTGATAACCAAACATAGTGCCTCTATCTGTTAAAAGCACATTATTATTACCATTTTCTTTAATTTTTTGCACTGCATATTGCATGGCCTCTGGAGATAGAAATTGTCCTTTTTTGATATTGACAGTTTTGCCTGTTTTCGCTGCTGCAATTAATAAATCAGTTTGTCGACACAGAAAAGCAGGAATCTGTAAAACATCTACAAATTTAGCTGCTAAAGCAGCTTCTTCTTTAGTGTGTATATCCGTTACTGTAGGAATACACAAAGACCTTCCCACTTTTTGTAAAACAGCTAATGCTTTTTTATCTCCAATTCCTGTGAAAGAGTCTAAACGGGTGCGATTAGCTTTTCGGTACGAGCCTTTGAAAATAAATGGGATTTCTAAACGATGACATACTTTTTGTATGTGATTTGCAATCTCAAAAGAAACTTTTTCTCCTTCAATAACGCAAGGACCGGCTAATAAAAAAAAGTTACCGCTGTTGGTATGTTGTATGTTAGAGATGTGTGTTAGCATCAGTTTCCTTTCTGCAAAAATACTTTTTTAATGCCAATACCTATGTGTAGTCCATATATCTCCTCTGGTAAAAAAAGATTAGCTTGGCGTGTGTATAAACGAAATTCGGTTTGTTTACATTGTACAAAATAACTTAATTGTATACCTGCTCTTTCCAAACCACCAAAGTGATATCCAAAACTCAATAGACATTTTTCTCTTTCGTGATGTAGGTTGGCGTATAACAGCGGAGTAGGGTAAATGCCTAATCGGTGTTCTGCACCAAAACTAACAGAATTAAAATGATTATTCTGAATTTTTTGCTCGTAATATCCTCTTAATAGAATAGGAATTTTCCAGGTGTAACTTTCTTGAACAGGAGAATTTATTTGTCCTTCTAATGCATCTATTTCGTTATCTAGAATCTCCTGATTAAAGTTGAGTAAGTCGTTAACAGTAATTCCATCAAAATGATAGGTAGTATCAATGTATAGATTGGTGCAGTCATCATCCCAACGAATAAAACCAATATCATTAGCCGATAATCGAATTAAAAAATCTTCTTTTTCCTGTTCGTAATACAAGCCAAACGCAGCTCCTAAGCCTCTATTGTCGAAAATATCTGCAAAAGTAGTATCGGTGTAATGTACTTCTAAAGATAAATCGTAATCGATATAACTTCCGTTTTCGGCTGTGTAAAAGTTGGCAGTATTTGTTTGTATGTTTGCGAATTGATGCCCTAGAATAACGGAAGTGGTTAGGTGAAAATCTTCATGAAAACGAAATCCAAAAGCTAGTTCGGAATACCTGTAATAAGAGGTGTTAAAAGGAGCTAAAGAAAGATTTTCTCCTGTTAAAGTTGCATTTCCATAAAGTGCTAATTGAGCCAAGTTTTTATTGTAGCTACTGTATGCTAAATGTTTGTTTTTTAAGGCGATGCTCCATCCTTTTTTGTTGATGTATTTCAAAGCATCTTCTTGTTGGAAAAATAAATGATTTTCGTATTCTAATTGTTCAAGCAAATGTAATTTGTGTGAAGCATCCCAAAAACCACTGCTATTCAGTATTGTTTTACTGTTGAAAGCGGTATTGAACAAACCTATTTGCCCTTGATAACTAAATGAAGACTCTTGTGCAAAAACACTTTGTAACCCAAGTAAAAGCAAAAAAATTAAACGCTTCATTAGTGATTGATGTTTTGCGTATGGTTGGCAATAAGTGTAAGTTTAATCAGGTAATCCGAAAAAATACGTATATGCTGATCGTTTGGCTCTGTATTAAAAGTCACTTCGAAACAGATGTTTTTTGTATGGTCAAAAAGACCATTAGCATTATTGAAAGAAAAGACAATTTCACTTTCCACGGGATTCGATACGCGCCCATTTTCTCCTATAGAGGCTGCTTCAATAATGGTATTTTCATTTAAGCTATCTAAAAGTAGCAAATTCTCATCTAGTAATTGTAGTTTAACATTGGCACTTAAAGGAAATCCGTTTTCTACCAGTAGTGTAAAACTACTTTCGTTCAGTTCTTGAGACATATTAATTTCGAATGCAGTAGTGTCTCGTAAAACAATGTCTTGAGCTATTAAAGATAAAGGCATGCTTATTTCCATATCAGCAGATAATCCATGCCCTTTGTATAAAAAACCCTCTTTGTTGTTTTGGTCAGGATTAAGAAACAACTCATAACCGATGTTTATCTGATTAGGTTGTATTTCTAATAATTCGTCAATATTCGAATTACTCTGATTTAAATAAAGTGTGCTGTATGTGGGTTGTACCGGCAAAATTGATGATTGATGATTTTCAACTGCAGGATCTATATTTAAAACTTTATCTAGAGCTGTCCCTATTAGATGTATACTTTGTAAATTATTGCTAGCACTTATTTCTTCAATCTTAATGTGTGCCGATGCACCAATGTGGTTTTCGGTAGTTAACTCAAGCTGTAATTGCTCGATATCAAAACTTCCTTGAAAACTATTGAAGAGATCAATCATAGTGCTTTCATTTCCAATAATGGTATCCTCTCCCATATATCCACGAGCAAAAGCAGGTTTAATATCATGTACACTCAAGGTGAAAAAGATACTGTCCTCTAATGAAATATGTGTCAATACACCTGATGAATCAATCCAACCAGAAGAGTTGGTATAAATGGTATTTACGGTATCACCATATTTACCTGTTAAATCTAATTGGTAACCTGAAAAATCAAAGAAGAGTTCATCACTAACACTTCCACCAACTGGGGCAGGAGGTAATTCCAGGTATAGTTCAAAAGGCACTCCGTGAAGGGTTGCTGATGGTATACTATACTCAATTTTAATGGTATCCTGAATAGTAGATGTTCCTAAGACGGAAACCCCTCCGCTATATACTAAAGCTTCTGTTAACCATGCGTTTTCAATATCGAAGGCTACCACCGTGTCTTCATGAAAAATTTGCTGATCTGGAAAAATAGCAATACCCTCAAAAGGAACAATATTACTGATTAAAATATCAGCTGTTAAAGCATTTTCATAATCAATAAAAACCATATTGTTAGTACCTACCATATCTACATTGATAATTTCCACATCTAATGCCCCATATAGCGTTTCTCCACTCAAGTCAACACTTTCCTGATGAGTACTACCTGTTGGTAATAGAGGAAGTATAATTTGAATTATATTGCTGTTACTCCCTTCATTGCGCAAAACCAAATTAATATTTGCTAAATCAGAAGGTAAACCATTATATAAGCTAACCGTTAGTTGACCCTCGTTTAGTGTCATTTCTTCAAAATAACTACTAGCATCTATAGGCAGTGTATCAGTCAAAACATTGGGAAATGGAGGGATAATAGCTTGTGCACCATCTGGTAAAAAAGCTGTCGCACCCATGTCAGTAATTATGTTACCCAAAGTAGTAGGGTAGCTTATTTGAATATCTGCAAAAGAAATACTGTCTAACTTTACATTTTTAGTCTTGCTTTTTCCAGGCATATTTAACAAACTATCCATTTCGAGTTTGAATAATTCTTGTTGAAAAACTAGTTGCAAGCAATTGTTTTCTAGTGTGTCCCAATAAACGGTGCTGTCTTGTTGTAGTTGATGAATACTTAAGGAGCTATTTGCTAAAGGAGCAGTCCATTGAGTTGTCCATGAAGGTTGTTCGAAATCGTGTTTACAAGCGCTTATTAAAATTATCGATACTAGTCCAAAAAGGTATTTATACATCCACTAGAGTTTTAGTCAAATATACTATTACTTTCCAATACAGAAGTTGGAGAAAATATTATCAAGCAGGTCATCTGTAGAAATCTCGCCTGTGATTTCCCCAAGGTGGTAGAGTGCCTGACGAATATCCATTGCCAAGAATTCGCTAGAGACACCGCTATTAAGTCCATCAATAGTCTTGATGATTTGTTTCAATGACTTATTCAACGCATCAACATGTCGGCTGTTGCTTACAATAGTTTGATTGTTGCTTAATGCACCAGTATTTACAAAATTGATTAGGGTCTCAGTCAGCGCTTCCAATCCCTTTTTTTGCTTTGCTGATATGAAAAGTGCATCATTGACTTGCTCTTTGATAGCAGGATTTTGGTCAATTTTATTAACTACCACCACTAATTTATTTGCCAATTTTAGTTTCAACTCTTCAGTCTCGAGTAATTGTTGGGAAAGATTTTTGCTAGCATCCATAAGATATAGAACAACTTGTGCTTTTTGTGCCTTTTCTAATGCTTTTTGGATGCCGATGCTTTCCACTTTGTCGTTAGTTTCTCTTAATCCAGCCGTATCAATAAAACGGAAGTGTATACCTTTAATGATGAGGTCGTCCTCTATGGTGTCACGGGTAGTTCCTGCGACATCTGAAACAATTGCTCTTTCTTCGTTTAATAAAGCATTAAGTAGGGTAGATTTACCTACATTTGGTTCACCTATGATAGCTACAGGAATTCCATTCTTGATCACATTTCCAACAGCAAAAGAATCTACTAATCGCTTCAGTGTAGTCTTGATTTTTTCAAGTAGATTGTTGAATTTATCTCTATCGGCAAACTCCACATCTTCTTCACTAAAATCGAGTTCTAATTCTATGAGAGCAGCAAAGTTTATGAGTTCTTCTCTAAGGTCTTTCAGCTCATTGGAAAAACCACCACGCATTTGTTGTATAGCTACTTTGTGTGCTGCTTCACTGTCTGAAGCAATAAGGTCGGCTACAGCCTCTGCTTGTGAAAGATCCATCTTTCCATTACTGAATGCACGCAAGGTATACTCTCCGGGTTTAGCCATTCGAGCACCTTTTTTCAAAAAGAGTTGAATTAATTGGTTCTGAATATAAACAGAGCCGTGACAAGAAACTTCAACAACATTTTCACCCGTATAAGAATAAGGAGCTTTAAAGACTGTTACTAATACTTCATCAACAATTTTATCTGCATTACGAATCGTTCCAAAGTGAACTGTGTGAGACAATTGCTCGGAGAGATCCTTTGTAGAAAATACCTTGTCGCATATAGAAATAGCTTCCGGTCCTGATAAACGAATAACCGAAATTGCGCCCACTCCTGACGCTGTTGCTAATGCACAGATAGTATCTTGAAGCATGAGGCAAAGATAAGGCAAACTCTTTTGCTTTTTTACTTTCATCTATCAGATTAACTTTTAATTTTGCAACTATAAATAAAGCACAACAAATGAGCGTTTTAGTAAATAAAGATTCTAAAGTAATTGTTCAGGGATTTACAGGAAGCGAAGGTACTTTCCATGCTGGACAAATGATCGAATACGGAACTAATGTAGTAGCAGGGGTAACGCCAGGTAAAGGTGGGCAAAAACACCTAGATCGTCCTGTTTTTAATACGGTTTCCGAAGCAGTAGAAAAAGTAGGAGCAAACACTTCTATGATATTTGTGCCACCGGCGTTTGCTGGTGATGCCATTATGGAAGCTGCTGCTGCAGGCATTCAAGTAATCATCTGTATTACGGAAGGTATTCCTACTAAGGATATGATTACGGTGAAAGAATATATCAGCGATAAAGACTGTACCCTTGTTGGACCTAACTGCCCAGGTGTTATCACGCCAGGTGAAGCGAAATGTGGTATCATGCCAGGTTTTGTTTTCGATAAAGGTAAAATTGGTATCGTTTCCAAATCAGGTACATTGACTTATGAAGCGGCTGATCAAGTAGTAAAAGCGGGCTTAGGAATATCTACAGCTATCGGTATAGGTGGTGATCCAATAATTGGAACAACGACAAAAGAAGCTGTTGAATTATTGATGAACGACCCTGATACAGAAGGTATTATTATGATAGGTGAGATTGGCGGTCAGCTAGAAGCGGATGCTGCTAAATGGGTAAAGGAAAATGGAACAAAACCTGTAGTTGGTTTCATTGCTGGACAAACAGCTCCAGCTGGTAGAACAATGGGGCACGCTGGTGCTATTGTTGGTGGTACTGATGATACGGCTGAAGCGAAGATGAAAATAATGAACGAATGTGGTATTCATGTAGTAGCCTCTCCTGCAAACATCGGTTCCAAGATGGCCGAGTTAATGAGCTAAGTAATTACACTTTTAAATATTGAAAAGTCCTCCAACTTATAGAGGCCCTTTTGCTTTGAAGGAAAGTTTGCTTTATTCAAGCATAACTATTTTTTCATATTACAAGTTTTTTATTAAATTGTCAATAGAAAATTTCTAATAAGATCACGATTTTACTATTTTCCCTTTTCCTATTTTTCTATCTTTGGGTTTTACTTTTTTAAATATGAAATTACTAGACAGAAAAACAGCTATTATTACAGGAGCTTCAAGAGGTATCGGTAAAGGTATTGCACTCAAATTTGCTGAACAAGGCGCAAACATTGCTTTCACTTATTTATCATCGGAGGAAAAAGCTAAAGCTTTGGAGTCAGAACTTAGTGCTTTCGGTGTAACCGCTAAAGGGTTTAAATCTGATGCTTCTGATTTTGATTCGGCACAACAATTAGCTGCTGATGTGATAGAAATTTTTGGCAGTATTGATGTAGTAGTTAATAACGCGGGTATCACCAAAGATAATTTACTGATGCGCATGAGCGAGGAAGATTATGATAGAGTTATGCAAGTAAATATGAAATCAATTTTTAACCTAACAAAGGCTGTAATACGCCCGATGTTAAAGCAAAGAAGTGGTTCTATCATAAACATGAGCTCGGTAGTTGGAGTAAAGGGAAATGCAGGTCAAGCTAACTATTCGGCTTCAAAGGCAGCTATTATTGGTTTTAGTAAATCAACTGCTTTAGAATTAGGTTCGCGTAACATCCGTTGTAATGTGATTGCTCCTGGTTTTATAGAAACAGAAATGACCGCCGCTTTAGACGATTCAACCGTACAAGCATGGAGAGATAGTATACCCTTAAAGCGTGGTGGTAGCCCCGAGGATATTGCTAATGCAACCGTATTTTTTGCATCTGACATGTCGGCTTATGTAAGCGGCCAGGTACTAAACGTGTGCGGAGGGATGCTTACCTAATGCAAAACATAACTACAGAATTACCCATTATCTATAGTATTTTGTGCCTTTTAATGGGTGTAATTTATTCTTATTTTCTATATAATAAACATACTTTTGAGGGAAAGTCATGGTTGCCAAAACTCATGGCTTTTCTGCGTTTTATAGTCATATTTATACTGACCTTCTTTTTTTTAGAGCCCTTTGTTAGTAGCTTAATGATTGACAAGGAAAAACCAATTATTGTAGTAGGTGTAGATCAATCAGAATCCATTCAAGGAGAGGCTCAGCTTCCCGATTTGCAAGCAGGGATTAAAGAACTACAAAATAATCTTGCTGATGATTATCAAGTAGATTTGTATGGTGTAGGAACAAACACTACACTTTTAGATAGTTTTCAATACGAAGATAAAACGAGCAATTATTCGTCTTTCTTTCAGCAATTATCGGATGTGTACAGCCACCGCAATATAGCGGCAGTTATTTTTGCATCTGATGGCTTGTACAATCAAGGTAATAATCCACTTTATGCTGATTATCCTTTTCAAGCACCACTATACACCATTGCTTTGGGTGATACTACACCTCAAAAAGATATACGAATCAGTAAACTTTACCACAACGATTTAGTATTTTTAGGTAATTCATTCCCTTTAAAGATTAGTGTACAAACGCAGTTTTGCGCTGGAGAAAAAGTAAATCTTACTGTTTGGAAAGAACAAAACCTATTGTATCAAGAAACACTACTAGTATCGGAAACGAATCAACGTTTTCAAACCGATGTGCTGTTGTCAGCAGATGAGGTAGGGATGCATCGTTATCAGGTGCGCTTATCTTCCTTAAATGGAGAGAAAAACACTTATAACAATACCGAAGATTTTTTTGTAGAAATACTGGAAAGTAGACAAAAAATATTATTGCTTACTGAAAGTGCACATCCAGATATTTTTGCGCTTACTACGGCTATAGAGCAAAACGACAATTATGAAGTACATCAACATTTTGTAAAGGAGTTTAAGGGTGACTATTCATCTTACAGTTTACTGATTGCATTCCATACCGATGTAATTGAAGCACCGCTTCCTATTTGGTATGTGTGGGGCGCCAATGCTACCACTCAGCAAACAGACTGGATGCAACTCAATGCTTATGAAGGAATAAGCTCGGAGGTATTGGTGAATAGTGAAGAATTTTCTTACTTTCAAATGGATGAAGAATGGGACGCTTGGGCACAACAATTACCCCCTTTAGTAGTTCCTTTTGCAGACATAAATTACTTAATGGATTATCAAAATGTCTTTTCTCAAAAAGAAAAAGGGATTACCACTAATCGTCCTATTTTATCTTTTCATAAAGGGCAGGAACATCGTCAAGCACTTTGGTTAGGTGAGGGGCTTTGGAAGTGGCGCTTGTTTGAATACGCTCAAAACGAATCGCATGAACTTTTAGATGGATTAATACATCAATGTGTGCAGTTTTTGGCGGTAAAAGAGGATAAGCGACTGTTTCGTGTTAATTTACCTAAAAAGATCCATGAGCATGAGGATCTATCTATCTCAGCACAATTATACGACGCAAATTACGAATTATTTAACGACCCGGATGTAACTATCTCTTTACGCAATTCAGAAGGATATGAGTTTGCTTTTACACTAAATAAAACTGTGCAATCCTACGAATTAGTAATAGGTGATCTGGAGGAAGGACAATATCACTACGAATGTAAAGTGATTTCGTCAGGAGAGGAGCACGTCAGAACTGGACATTTTACCGTTATACCTTTGCAACTAGAGCAACGCCAAAAACAAGCTAATCATCAATTGCTTTATAAGTTGGCTAATATACATGAAGGAACGCTGTTTTATGTTTCTGAAATAGATGATATACAGCAAAGTATAAACCGTTTGGAAAGTAAAACAATTTCTTATAGTCGTGTACATCTTTCCGAATTATTGAATCAGCGCTGGATATTCATCCTTTTATTAGTATTTTTATCACTTGAATGGTTTTTGCGAAAGCGAAACGGAAGTATATAAATTTTTAATATTTAAAATATGTTTGAAGCAAATGATAACGGAGGTATGACTCCAAGAATTCCCAAAATTTTTGTAATAGGATTTATTGCTTTCCTATTGATTTTAATAAGTGGAGGTAAAATGTTTTACACGGTAGATCCTGGTGAAAAAGCTATTCTATTTAAGCGTTTTGGCGGAGGGTTAGATAAAGAAACAGTCTACGATCAAGGATTTCATGTAGTTGCCCCATGGAATAAGTTTTATATATACAATGTTAAAATTCAAGAAGATTATGAGGCAATGGAAGTGTTGTCTAAAAATGGTCTTTCTATCAAATTAGATTTATCTTTCCGCTACAATCCAAAAATGTCGGAAGTGGGTCTTCTACACGATTTAATTGGAAAAGATTATTTGGAAAGTATCCTTCGCCCTGAAATTCGTTCGGTAACTCGTGAGGTTATTGGAGAATATCTCCCTGAAGAGTTATATTCTACTAAAAGAGAGGAGGTAGAAGATAAAATTTACGATTTAACCGCATCAGCTATTACTGATAAGCATTTAAATCTAGATGCTATCTTAATTCGTGACGTGACATTACCTCCAACTTTACAGACAGCAATTGAGAATAAGTTAAAGCAAGAGCAAGAAGCTTTGGAGTACGAGTTCAAGCTATTAAAGGAAGAAAAAGAAGCAGAACGTAAGCGTATTGAGGCCCAAGGTATCTCAGATTTCCAACGTATAGTAACAAAAACAATTACACCTTCACTTCTGAAATGGAAAGGTGTAGAAACTACTCAAGAGATTGCAAAGTCACCAAACAGTAAAGTTATTGTTATTGGAAATGGAGATGGTGATTTACCTATCATTTTAGGTGGCGACAAATAACAAAATAATAATATTAGTTAAACAAAATTTTAAAAAATGAAAAAAGCAATTTTAATGTTGGCAATAGTTATGCCAATGATTTTGATAGCACAAAATAGGGCTCCAGAAAATAAAGTTGACCGTCCGATTATTGAAAATAAACCATACAAGTATGAATATGTTATAATTAGAGGTATAATTGATTCTGAAGTTACCAAGAGACAAGAACCGGTTTCACCCAAAAAGAAAGCTAAGAAAGAGGAAACGGTTTCTATCCAAATGAATGATGTTAAAGGATATATGAAACGTATTCAAAAGTCAAGATGGGCTATTAATTTTGATTTTGGTAGAACAAAATCAAAAGAAGCACAACTGGTAATGAAAAATGAGTTTTATTCCATGATTGATGCTCTAAACTTTTTAGGAGCCAGAGGATTTGAACTTGTTTTGTCTGAAGTTCAAAAAACACCGCATGGTGATATGCAAATTTATTATATGCGTAAACCTAGATAAATTAAGAAGCCCTGCCAAGCAGGGCTTCTTTATTTGAATGAAAAAGTATCCAGAAAAAATATTATTAGCATGGGGTGAGGCTATTGGAGGTAATTTAGAAATACGAGATTGGCTTTTAAAGGAGGGATACCCAGAATTGGGATTGTTTTGTTTTGCACTTTATTTTGATAAAAAATCGAGTGAATGGTTGCTGAAGAATACACCTCACTTATTAGCTTTAATTAAGGCTTCAGAAGGAAAAAAGGATGCATTAATGTGGTTGAAAGCAAAATTTCCTGTATTACATTCGGTTGCCTTAGCTGCTGATGGTGAAGTTTCTGAGATGGAACATCTTTTGAAAACAGACAAGCTGATGGCGGGTATAGCTCAAAAGATAAAATTCACTAAAGACAAGATAGAGGAAGCAAACAACGATGTACATCGTTGGGGTTTTGAGTAACATGAATGCTAAATTTTAGTATCAAATATGTTAATCCTTGAAATCAAAAATAATTATTTTCTCTGCTCCAGCTCAAAAAGCTTATCTCTCAATTTAGCCGCCTCCAAGAAGTCTAGCTCTTTAGCAGCTCTTTCCATTTGCGTCTTAATATCTTTAATGGCTTTTTTAAGTGTTTTAGGGTTGCTGTAATCTGCATTGTCTTCAGCACTAATACTCAGTTCATTTTTTGCTGTATATGGATTTAGTCTTTGTGTAATGAGGTTTTCTTTTTTCTTATTTAAAGGAGTAGGAGTAAGTCCATTATCAGTATTATACTTGATTTGCTTCTTTCTTCTTCTATTTGTCTCATCAATGGTTAGCTGCATAGATCGTGTAATTTTATCTGCATACATTATGACTAAGCCATTTACATTTCTAGCAGCTCTGCCTGCTGTTTGGGTTAATGAGCGTTCAGACCTTAAAAATCCTTCTTTATCAGCATCTAGAATTGCTACTAAACTTACTTCTGGAAGGTCTAACCCTTCCCTTAATAAATTTACCCCAATTAACACGTCAAAAACACCTTCTCTCAAACCATGTAAAATATCAACTCTTTCTAGGGTGTCTACATCTGAATGTATGTAACGACATCTAATCTCAAATTTGGTGAGGTATTTGGTTAGTTCCTCTGCCATACGTTTTGTTAAGGTAGTTACTAGTATTCTGTCATTATTATCAACTCTCTGCTGTATTTCTTCTAACAAATCATCAATTTGATTAAGAGTAGGACGTACATCAATAATAGGGTCTAAAAGTCCTGTCGGTCTAATAACTTGCTCAGCTATAACACCACCGCTTTTCTCTAATTCATAATCAGCAGGTGTAGCACTCACATAGATGAATTGATTATTAATAGTTTCGAATTCTTCAAATTTTAATGGTCTATTATCTAAGGCTGCTGGAAGTCTAAAACCGTATTCTACTAGATTTTCTTTTCTTGAACGGTCGCCTCCAAACATTGCTCTGATTTGCGGAATTGTTACATGGCTTTCATCAATAACAGTTAGAAAATCTTTTGGGAAATAATCGAGTAGGCAGAATGGTCTAGAACCCGGAGATCTTCCGTCAAAATAACGAGAATAGTTTTCGATACCTGAGCAATAGCCTAGTTCTCGAATCATCTCTAAATCGTAATTCACTCTCTCATCTAACCGTTTTGCCTCTAATTTTCTATCTGTTTGATTTAGAAAGTCTACTTGCTCCATTAAATCATCTTGTATTTGATGAATGGCGTTATGAATACGATCTTTTGAAGCCACAAAAATGTTAGCAGGAAAAATACGCAATTGTTCAAATTGCTCGATTTTATGTCCATTTAATGGATCAAAACTTTCTAAAGATTCAATTTCATCTCCCCAAAAATGAATGCGATATGCTACATCTGCATAAGCAGGGTAAATGTCTACCGTATCTCCTTTTACTCTGAAGTTTCCTCTACTAAACAATTGCTCGTTTCTAGAGTAAAGTGAAGTGACAAATTGATGTAGGAGTTTATTTCTGCTAATTTTCTGACCAATTCGTATTTCAACAATATTGTTGTTAAAATCTTCAGGATTACCAATACCATAAATACACGAAACAGAACTTACAACAATGATGTCTTTCCTTCCAGATAAAAGGGAGGATGTCGTGCTTAATCGTAGTTTTTCAATTTCTTCATTTATGGACAGGTCTTTTTCTATATATGTTCCTGAACTTGGAATATATGCTTCAGGTTGGTAGTAGTCATAATAAGATACAAAATATTCTACTGAATTTTTCGGGAAAAATTGCTTGAATTCGCTGTACAGTTGAGCCGCTAAAGTTTTGTTGTGTGAAAGTACTAGCGTAGGTTTCTCAACCTCTTTAATTACATTAGCTATAGTAAATGTTTTCCCTGAACCGGTTACTCCTAAAAGTGTTTGATGTGCTTCTTCTCCTCTAATACCTTCAATTAAGTGTTTGATGGCGCCTGGTTGATCACCAGTAGGCTGAAAATCGGAAACGAGCTGAAAATCCATTACAGCTCATTTAATAATCGAAGTTGTTGTTTTAGCTCCTCTATTTTAGTTTGGCAAGCAGCAATTTTTTGGAAGACTTGCTCTTTTAGTTTTTCAGTTCCCTTTGAGTTAGCAAAGAAGCTTATGTTATTTTCGTACTGAGCAATTTCTTTTTGTCTTTCAGAAATTTTATTACGAATAAACTGGCGTTCTTTTTCAATTTTAAACTCATTTTCCTTGATGTCTTCTAGTTTGTTTTTAAACTTCAATTCATCCAACTCTTTTTGAGTTATTTTCAAAGATTTATAAAAGCCATCCATAATTTGTTGGAATTGCTTTTCTAATTTTTCATTTCCTCTAGAAACATCCCCTAATTTATTCCAATCTTTAGTTATATTTTGAAGCTCAGTAATACAACCTTTTCCCATATTAGTAAATGTCTTTTTACTTAATTCATTTAAGAAAGCTGTTTTGTTTTTTAAATTCTCTGATTTTTTTGCATCTATATATTTGAAGTGAGCTTTCTTTTTATCAAAAAATGAATTACAAGCTTTTCTAAATCTATTCCATATTTTTTCTGATTGAAATTTAGGAACATAACCAGTTTTTTTCCAGTCATTCTGTAATTGAATAATCTTTTCTGTTGTCGATTTCCAATCGGTAGAATCTTGAAGTGCTTCTGCCTTTTCACAGATAGCAACTTTTTTTTCTAACTCTGATTTTAAGTTGCTCTTTCTTTGCTTGTAAAATTCGTTTTTTTCGTTGTAAAAGTCACCTATTACTTGACGAAACCGCTTCCATGCTTTGCTATTTTCACTTTTATTTAAGCGTCCTAAACTTTTCCATTCTTTTTCTAAGTCTAAAACTATCAAAGAGGCCCTTTGCCAATCAACATGTGTTTCTGGTAAAATGGTGTAAACAGCAATAATTTTTTGGCATATTTTTTCTTTAAGCTCAGCTGTTCTTGTATTTTTCTTTTTGAGCTCTAAGAAGTAGTCATTACGCTTTTTATGTATTACCCTTGTTGCTGTTTTAAAACGCTCCCAAATAGCTTCTCGGTGTTCTTTATCTACAGGCCCAACTTCTTTCCAAGCTTCGTGTAGATCTTGTAATTCGTTGTGTGCTTTGTTAAGTAATTCTTCATTGTCAAGAGCTTCTGCTTTTTCGCATAAATCAGTTTTACGCTCTAGATTTTTCCTAAAATCTAAATCACGTAAATCTCGATTAATGTTGATGTAATCGTAAAATAGTTCTACATGATGATGGTAGGATTGCCATAAATCATTTTTATGTGAAGGTGGAACAGCTCCCGTATTATACCATTTCTCTTGTAAGGATCGAAAATTCTCGAATGTATCCTTGATTGTTTCTTCACCTTTAGTAAGCGAATCAATCTCATCAATAATAGATTTTTTGATACGTAAATTAATAGCTTGTTCTTGCTCTTGTTTAGATCTGTATTCTGCTTTTTTAATCTTAAATTGTTTGTATATGGACTTAAAATTATTCTCTGTTTTTGGATCAAAAATAAAGTCTCCTTCGTCACCGCCTGTTTGAATAAAACTGGTTTTTGAAGCAGTTTTTTCCTCACTTAACTTTTTATAGAAAACTGATTTGATAGTTTCTACCTCTTTAGCTACAGAATAAATGTTTTGGAAATCATTAAATTGACTTACTTTATTAATAAGTTCCTGCAGAGAAAAATCGTTGTAATTAATTATAATATCAACTGTGTTTTCAGTTTGAAGTGTTCCTTGACTTTCCTCAATTGGTGTAGATTCTGTGTTTTCAGTCATTTGCTAAAAAAATCGAAACGCAAATTTAATGATTTCTAGGGAATATTTTTATCTAAATTACGAATTCCAGATGCTCCAAGCTGCTTCTGCCTGCCTCTGTAACATTTCTAACCCGTTTTTGATCTTCGCCTTATTAGCTTTACCATATTTCAAAAAACGACTTTCTGATGGGTTGTAAATTAAATCGTAAAGCAGATGCTTTTTTGAAAGTATTTCGTAAGGGATAGAAGGATATTCATCCGTTTTTGGATATGTTCCTAAAGGAGTACAGTTAACAATTATTAAATGTTCTCTTAATAGATTTTTAGTGATTTCTGAATAGTTTGTATATCCTTCTTTTCTTGAAATAATTAGAGGTTCAATCCCAAGCTTTTTAAATGCGTAAACAATAGCTTTGCTAGCTCCTCCACTTCCCAACACTAAGGCCTTTTTATGATGTGTTTGAAGAAGAGGTTTAATTGATTCGTAAAAGCCAATCCAGTCAGTGTTGTGTCCTATCCATTTTTCATTTTTTCTAACAACTGTATTTACAGCCCCAATAGCAAAAGCCTCTGAAGATAATTCATCTAAAAAATGAATTATACTTTCTTTGTAAGGAATTGTAATATTAAAGCCAGATAGATTTTCTTTTTCAAGTAATGATTTTATCGATTTTACATCTTGTATTATATAGTTTTGGTATTGACAGCTAGTAATACCTTCTTTGAAGAATTTATCTTGAAAATATGATTCAGAAAAAGAGTGTATTAGGGGAAATCCTATAAGTCCAAATTTTCTCATACTTTGGATTTGTTTGCTAAAAACTCAATAAGTATAATACTAGCAATTCCCAAGAGCATGCAGGCAATAACCCAAACATCTGAACTTGTTATAATTTCTGGTAAATAGCGTTGATACCCAATAAGCAAAGGTTCACCGTTTCTATCAAATAAATCACTGTGAAAAAGTTCTTTTTTCCAAGGCCAAATAATACTTAATGATCCAAATACAAATCCAGTTAGTAGTGCTAAAGTAGCTTCATGAAAACGCTTGAAAATCCATCCTATAAAATGCGAGAAAGCAATTATTCCAATTATTGACCCAAAAAGAAAAAGTACGAAGTAAATAAGATGGTTTCTCATTTCTTGGTTAGAAGATAATACATTCCAATCTCCAATTGATATTGCTTTAAAAAAGTCAAAAAGACTATTGATTGAAGTTACCATTAGTAATTGATAGTTTCCCATCAACATAAGAATATAGGATCCTGAAAGTCCTGGCAAAATCATGCCGCATATTCCAATAACACCACAAATGAAAATGAAAAGGTAATTAGTGTTTTCTACGGGAGCAGGGTTTAAAAAAGAAATCGCTAAAGCAAAAGCGGTCCCAATGAGTAAAGTAAATATGTTTTTGTAATTCCAGTTGCTTACAGTTTTTCCAATGTAGTAAACAGATGCCAATACAAGTCCAAAAAAAAATGCCCAGATTTGAGCAGGATGTTTCTCAAGTAAAAATTCAAAAAGTTTAGCAATACTAAAAATACTGATAACGACGCCTAGTAGAATGGCAGCTAAGAATTGTAGGTTTACGTGATTTGAAAATTCTTTAAATTGACCAGTCAGTAAAAGTTTGATAGCCGTTCCGTTACAAGATTTTAAAGCATTAATGAAATCTTCGTAAATATTTGTAATAAGTGCTATCGTACCACCAGAAACTCCAGGAATGACATTAGCTGCACCCATAGCAATTCCTTTTAGTATAAGACTGATAAATCGTAACATGTGATTAATTGTTTTCGCACCAGGCTTCGTAACCACCCTCAAGTTGTTGAATGTGTTTTAGACCAAATTTTTTTTGTAGCATAAAAACCATTGATTTAGAGCGTTTTCCGCTTTTGCAAAACATGACTACTTCACCTTTATTATTAATTTCATGTAATCTATTTATAACCTCTCCCATAGGGATATTGGTGTTGCAAATACTACCATCTTCAAACTCATATTCTTCTCGTAAGTCAATGATTTGAATATTTGATTTTTTATCTATTTTATTTTTTAATTCTTCAGCAGTCATTACCTTACTTTTTTAATCAAATGATTGGGTAGGTTATCAAAGAATGTATCACCTCTTAATCCTAATCTTAAACACTCTAAAGGAATAACTTCATTAGGAGCAATATTTCCAAGGTTTACATTGGCTCCCATGAGCTTTATAAACCATACTTGTTGCGATTTTTGAGGTGCTTCCCATAAGATATTTTCTTGAGGAATTTTTGTTAAAATTTCTTCAATAAGGTCAGAACGAACTTCACCGGTGCCTCTATAGATTCCCACATTTCCTCCTTCACGAGCTTCAGCAATAACTTTCCAAGAGCCTGCTTCAATTTCTTTTTGCATTAGCTCAATCCATTTGTATGGAGGTATAAGTTTGTTGGCATCTTTAGATCCTACTTCAGATAATACAGTTACTCTCTTGTTTAGGTCTTTGATATACTTACATTTTTCCTCATGCGTGATTTCGATAGACCCATCAGATACTTCTGCAGTGTCTAGTTCATATTTATCTAAGATTTTACAATAATCTTTGAACATGCCCCTAGCAACAAAAGCTTCAAATAGGGTTCCGCCAAAATAAACACGAAGGTTTGCTTCACGATATAATTTGATTTTTTCTTTTAAATCGTTAGTGATGTGTGAGGTTCCAAACCCAAGCTTTACGATGTCTGTTATTTGACCAGAAGAAGAAATAAAGTCCTCAGCTTCTCTAATGCTAAGGCCTTTGTCCATCATCATGGTCAGTCCGTTTTCACGAGGTTTTGCACTCCTTTCAGGAATGAATGGTAAATCAAAATTCATGGAATTTTACTTTTTAAAAGTGTTCAGCAAATTTATAAGATTTGGATTGTCTTTTACATTTGGCATGTAAATAAAGATATCCTGATGCTTTTCGTAGTTCAATTTCAAAGCATCTTGAAAGTAAGTAAGCGCTTTGCTGTCATCTCCTTCATTGAAAAGGTAAGCAGATAGTCGGTAAAAAATATCAGCACTTTCAGGATGATACTTGATGCCTTCATATAAAACATCAATAGCTTCTTTTTGATGCTCTTGTTGATAAAGCAGGTTGGAGTAGTTTAACCAGATTTCTGGGTCAAAATTTTCTAGCTTAATCACTTTTTTATAAGCGATTTCGGCTTCTTCAATGAATCCTATCTTTTCCTGAATTTCGGCATATGTAAACCAATAATCAACATTGTCTTTACTTAACTCAAGAGCTTTTTTTATGTAATGTATAGCTTCCATATCTCGACTCTGAAAATCTAATATTAGCGCTATAGCGTACCAAGCATCTGCTAAGTTTTCATCCGATTGTACTGCTTTGTGAAAGTAAGAAAGAGCCTTGTCTAATCGATCTAAGTTTTCGTAACATTCTCCAATACTGTAATAGGTTAGGGCACATGCTTCTTCAAACTGCAAACTCTCCTTGTAGGTATGAATTGCTTTTTTGTAATGACCTTCAGAAGAAAGGCATTCTGCTTTTTGTAAGTAGGAATGAGTATATTTTTCGTTGATTAATAAAGCGTAGTCATACGCTTCAATAGCATTTAAATAATCTTCTTTCTTTTGAAACATAACACCCAAGTAGTGCCAAGCAATATGGTTGTAAGGATAATGATCAATAAACTTTTTAATGAAACTAATAGCCTTGTCGTAACCATCTACCAACTCATAACAAAGAGCAATAGAGTACCATGTAAGTTCATTTTTTGGTTTATTCAGTAGTAATCTTTTAAGGTATTTGGTTGACTCTTCGTATTTACCAATACTTTGATATTCGTATGCTAGACAAGAAAGAATATCTTCATTATTCTTGTCTTTTGCCAATAAACTCTCAAAATAACCTATCGATATAATATGTTGCTCTAATTTACTGTAAGCTACTGCTAAAGTGAAAATAAAGTCTTCGTTGTTTTGTGCTTGGCACTCAATTTTTTTTAGTTGTTTCAAAGCGTAGTCTGCTTCATCATAGGAAACAAGCACTTGTGCTTTTTTAATTTGCAATTCAATGGAAAAAGGAAATAGTTTATCAGCTAGCTTAATTGCTTCCTTAATTTTATAACGATTACCATGGGTTATATAATGGTCTATTATTCGCTCAATCTCTTCCGAATCGAAATAAAAAAACTCGTTTCTTGAAAGCATATCGTCAAAACGAGCAATTAAGTAATTCAGCTGTTCATCTTCATTATGTCCATATTCCTCTTCAAACATCTTCCACTAAAATAGTTTTCAAATTTAAGTTTTGCGAGATAAATGGAATAAGTTTTTTAACAAAGAAATTAACATTGAGTATTGCGTACTGAAAATGCTATTTTTGTGCACCAACAATTTGTAAATGACACTTATAAAATCCATTTCAGGCATAAGAGGAACCATTGGTGGTTCTGTGGGAAATTCTTTAACACCCATTGATGTAGTTAAGTTTACGGCTGCTTTTGGTAGTTGGATAAAACAAAAAGCACAAAAAGAAAACATCAAAATTGTCCTAGGTAGGGATGCGCGTATTTCTGGCGATATTGTTCGCCAGCTTGCTGTCGCTACGCTTCAAGGATTAGGTATTGATGTAATAGATTTAGGTTTATCTACTACACCTACAGTAGAATTAGCAGTTCCTCTAGAAAATGCTGACGGAGGAATTATCTTAACAGCAAGTCATAATCCAAAGCAATGGAATGCACTAAAGCTGCTAAATGAAAAAGGAGAGTTTATCAATGCCCAAGATGGAGCAGAAGTGTTGATAATAGCAGAACAAGATGCTTATACTTTTGCTGAAGTAGATGATTTAGGCTCGTATACAAAAGATGAGACGTATATACAAAAGCATGTTCAAGAAATTTTAGATTTGCCTTTGGTAGATGCGACATTAATTCGAAACGCTAGTTTTAAGGTAGTGGTAGATGCTGTAAATTCTACTGGAGGTATAGCTGTTCCTAAATTACTTGAAGCATTAGGTGTGGAATGCGTGAAGTTGTATTGTGAGCCAACAGGACATTTTCCACATAATCCAGAGCCATTAGCTGAACACTTAACGGAAATATCTTCTTTAGTTGTTGCTGAAAAAGCCGACTTGGGAATCGTAGTAGATCCTGATGTAGATCGTTTGGCACTAGTTAATGAGGATGGAAGTATGTTTGGAGAAGAATATACATTAGTGGCTGTTGCTGATTATGTTTTATCTAAACAAAAAGGAAACACAGTTTCAAATCTTTCATCTTCTAGAGCATTAAGAGATGTAACTGAAAAACATGGAGGAAAATACGAAGCCGCTTCGGTAGGAGAAGTGAATGTAGTGACAAAAATGAAAGACACTGAAGCCATTATTGGCGGTGAAGGAAATGGAGGAATCATCTACCCAACTTTACATTATGGAAGAGACTCACTAGTAGGCGTTGCTTTGTTTCTGACTCATTTAGCAGAGAAAAAAATGAAATGTTCTGAACTAAAGGCAACTTACCCTGCTTATTTTATGTCAAAAAATAAAATTCAGTTAACACCTGCTATTGATGTAGATACTTTATTAAAACACATGGAAGAGAAATATGCACATGAGAAGGTGAGTAATATTGATGGAGTAAAAATTGATTTTAATGAAGAATGGATACATTTACGAAAATCTAATACAGAACCAATTATTAGAATTTACACAGAAAGTACAACTGCTGAACAAGCAAACGCTTTAGCTGAACGCTTTATTGCAGAAATTAAATCGATGATTTAACATGAAAGTATATTTAGATAATGCAGCAACAACACCTTTAGATAAGGAAGTGATTGCAGCAATGATTCCAATAATGGAGGAAGGATATGGTAACCCTTCCTCTATTCATGCTTTTGGAAGAGAAGCTAGGTCTAGAGTAGAACGTGCTAGAAAAAATGTTGCTAGGCATTTAAACTGCTCTCCAGGAGAAATCTTTTTTACCTCAGGAGGAACAGAAGCAGATAATATGGCGATACGCTGTGGTATGACTGATTTAGGTGTCAATCATGCTATTACTACCACTTTAGAGCATCATGCGGTAGTACACACATTAGAAGATATGGCGCAAAAAGGCTATATCAAATTAAGTTATGTAAACCTTGATGAAAATGGCAGTGTGAATTTAAATCATCTCGAAGAATTACTCGCTAGCAACAACCGTTCTTTCGTTTCTTTAATGCACGCCAACAACGAAATAGGAAATCTGCTTCCGCTTAAAGAAGTAGGAGAGATTTGTAAAAAGTACAATGCTATTTTTCATTCAGATACTGTTCAGACCATGTCGCACTACAGATTTGATTTGCAAGATTTACATGTGCATTTTTTGACAGGTGCAGCCCATAAGTTCCATGGCCCAAAAGGAAATGGATTTTTATATATAAATGCAGATGTATCTATTTCGCCACTTATTCATGGTGGATCCCAGGAGAGAAATATGCGTGCGGGAACCGAAAATGTTTACGGAATTGTAGGGCTTTCTACTGCAATGGATGTGGCATATAGAGATTTAGACGAACATCGCAACCATATAGAAGGATTGAAGTCATACATGATTAAAGAGTTGAAAAGTGCAATTCCAGGAGTAGAGTTTAATGGCTTAAGTGGAGAGTTTGATCAGTCGCTTTATACAGTGTTAAATGTGATGTTTCCTCCAACGGATATAGGAGAGATGTTGCTTTATAATTTAGATATTATGGGTATTGCCTGTTCGGGAGGGAGTGCTTGCTCTTCTGGAAGCAATTTGGGTTCCCATGTGTTAAGAGGGATTGGTGCTGATATGATGCGTTCTTCATTGCGTTTCTCGTTTAGTAAATATAACACGAAAAAGGAGCTCGACTATGTAATTAGCCAGTTAAAATCTTTATTTAGTTAAATCACTATATCGCTTTTTGCCATGAAGGTAATAAGCTGTTAAGATATTGATAGGATAGAGCGTTGCCTGAAAGGTTTTCGCTCTTTTCTTTTTCAGCTTAGCGATGGATGCATAAAATGCAAAATGAGCTCTTACTATTGCCCAGGTATGAATAATTTTCCCTTCGCTTAAAAATTTGATCCCAGCCAAGCCATCTAAAAGCAGTCTTTGAATAATTGTTTTCCAAGGTTTTGCTAGGTTTTTATACAACATAAAAAGATTGTTTCGGAAGTTGAGGTAGGTTTTAAAAGAACTTCCACTTTGTAGTGTACCGCCTCCTACATGATAAACGATAGATTTTGGTTCTACCCAAACAGAATATCCTTTGTTTTGTAATCGCCAACAAAGGTCAATTTCTTCCATGTGTGCAAAAAAATCATCATCTAATCCACCTATCTCATGAAAAGCATTGGCACGTACAAAAAGACAAGCGCCTGTTGCCCAAAATATTGGAATAGCTTTTTCGTATTGCAGTTCATCTTTTTCTAAAGTATCGAAAATACGTCCTCTACAGAAAGGGTATCCTAATTTGTCAACAAGGCCGCCACAGGCTCCTGCATATTCGAAGTTTTTTTTCTGATGGTAGCTTCTGATTTTAGGTTGGCATGCAGCAATTTTATGATCGCTTTCCATTCGTTGGATAACAGCTGTTAGCCAATGTTCTATAACTTCAATATCGGAATTGAGTAAGACATAATAATCTGCGCAAATTGCTTGTAATGCTTGATTGTAACCTCCAGCATATCCGTAATTTTTTTGGTTTTGAATTAGCTTAACAGAAGGGTGATTTTCTTGTATGTAGGATACTGAATTATCTGTGCTAGCGTTATCTGCTACATACACTTCTGCTTCTGGGCTTTTATAGACTACATCACCCAAAAACTTCTCTAACCAATGTTGCCCATTATAGTTAAGTATAACGACTGCTATGTTCGGCTGTGTTTCCATCTTCTGTGAGACCACAACCATAGTTCTGGTCTTTCCTTTATTTTTTCTTCTAATTTTCGAGTATGCAAATTAGTGATTTCTCCATCAAGTTGTTCTTTAGGAGTTTGCGTGATGAGCTCAAAATTCACTTCATAGTACCCAATCTTAATCTTATTAATGTTAGCAAACACGACAGGGCAATTTAATTTTTTAGCTAGTTTTTCGGTCCCTGAAAAAACAGCTGTTTCTTGATTTAAAAAAGTTGTCCAGTAGTCAATTTCATTATTGGTTGGTGTTTGGTCTCCAATTAT
Organism: uncultured Bacteroidota bacterium; assembly: GCA_902580855.1. Taxonomy (GTDB): domain Bacteria; phylum Bacteroidota; class Bacteroidia; order Flavobacteriales; family UBA7312; genus UBA7312. Next base: position 24,081 of record CACHMF010000016.1, read on the forward strand.
ACCAATTATTCTAGGTTTATCACCTTGTTTTAGTATGTGTCTACCACTCTCTTTCATACTAACCAAAGTAGCACCGAATTTACTTCTTATTTTTTTAATTTTTTTATTCCAAAAGGAAGATGATAGTGGTTTATAAATACCTACCATTTCGTGATCACTAACTAAAGAAGCAGCTAGTAAACCCCATTCCCAATTTCCATAATGCCCTAGAACCAAAATCACATTTTTCCCTTCATTAAAATAATTCTGCAAAAGCGCTTTGTTTCTAAACTGAATACGTTTTTTAATTGATTTTTTTGATATACAAAACATTTTTATCATCTCTATTAAAAAATGAGCAAAGTGCCAGTAAAATAGCTTGATAATGCGCCTTTTTTCTTGTATTGATTTGTTGGGAAAGCTATTATTTAAACTCTTTACAATCACACTTTTTCTATATCCAAAAAGTCTTAATAAGATATATGTTTTTAGTGCAAATAATCTTAAAAACCATAGAGGCAAAAAAGATAAAATTCGAATAATGAATAAACCGATTTGATTCATTTATTATTGAGGGTTGATAAAGTAGTCAATTGGCGATTGAGGATCAAAATTTGGTTGATTTAAACTCTCTCCAAATCGCATCAGCCATTCAGTATCTGTCACTTCACCGTCTACATTGGATAATACTAATGACATGTCGATTCCTCTGTTTTTGCCACTAAATACAAAACGACAGTCAGATTGATGATCTATTTTATAGTAGTGCCACACCTCAAATCGTTCGTATTCTGTAGAAAAATTATTGACTACTCTACTATTTGGAGCACCATATTGAAGGTATATTCTTCCTCTGTCAGTTTTGTATCCTGGTATCCTACCATTGTCAAACTCTTCATTAACTGTTTCAACTACTTGCAAGTAATTATTCCAAGCATAGAATGGATCTAAGGGGTATCTATCTTTCCAAAACTGATAGAAAAAATTCTTCATTAGAAAAATGTCTTTTCCCTGAATTAAAGATTGAGCTGTAATACCTTCTCTATTTTTTTGAATAGGGTAGATGTAGTCAATGTATCTTTTAAGTTGATCAAGTGTATATTTATCAACAAAAGTTCCTTTAATGTCAATATTATAATTATTTACACTATTGTTAATTCTATAGAAAAATTTACTTTGAGTTGCTACAGTTTCTCCTATCTTGTTTTTTGCTTCGCACACCAGTAAATAGCTTCCTGAAAATAATTTTTCTATGGGAAGAGAACCTATGAAAACTCTAGTTTCATTGTTGGGTTTTTGAATTTTCGATTTAGCTAGATTTCCAACTATTTGATTAGTTTCGGCCGAAGCAATATAGTAACTAAACACTGATGTTTCTGGTAAATTATACAGTTCGGTATAAAAGTGTAAAGTGTTATGTTCTTCATAATACACATTACTTGGCATAGGTTTCAGGTCTATTCCATTTTTATTGATAATACTTTTGGTTTTGTTTTTTTGGTAACTTTCTACAAATTGAATGGAGGAGAAGGCAGTTTTTTTAGCCGACCAAAATGAAATTTCTTGTTGATGCGTATACGGATCATCATCACTATTTGCATCTACAATATTAAGGTTTAAAGTATAATTTCCTTCTGGTAAAGCTATGCGCTGTTGGTCGATAAAATGAAAATCGACTTGAACAGAATCCAGTAATTCAGGGCTTAATAATTCGTATTTATCGAAAAATTTTGTTGCTCCATCATTATCAGTAAGCATTAGTTCAATACCAATTTTTCCTTGGTATTTTCCGTCCTTTTGTTCCGAAAAAACAATGGTGCTAGCATTAACACTAATATATGTTTCAAGGTAAGGGGTTGCTCCGTTAAAGGTGGAGTAATCGAAGTTAGCAGCTAATTGCTGGGCGTTTATCTGTGAAAAACAACAGGCTGCGGTTAAAAAACAAAGAAATTTATTCATACTTCAAATATACAAGGATTCCCTAGTAATAAAAAACGTTGAAAAAGTATGCTTGTTGTTTGGTGTAGGAAATAAAAATATTTTACATTTGCGCTCCGCAGGAGAGATGGCAGAGTGGTCGAATGCGGTGGTCTTGAAAACCATTGTACCGAGAGGTACCGGGGGTTCGAATCCCTCTCTCTCCGCAAAAAAAAGCCCGGTTCATTGAATCGGACTTTTTTTATGATTGTGTTTTATTACTGTAGTTCTTTTTGCAATGCCACCATTTTAATTGCTGTTACTGCAGCTTCAGTTCCTTTGTTTCCGTGTTTTCCTCCTGATCTATCAATGGCTTGTTGGAGGGTGTTATCTGTAAGTACACCAAAGATAACTGGCTTATTGTATTTCAAAGAAACATCTTTAATCCCTAATGCTGTTCCTTCGCAAATAAAATCGAAATGCTTTGTTTCACCTTGTATAACGCTACCTAAACAGATAACAGCATCTAAATCAGTATATTCTAATAAATACTGAGCTCCCAAAGGAAGCTCAAAACTACCAGGAACATCTTTTCGGATAACATTTGTGCACCCACAATTATTTAGTGCTTGCATGGCGCCTTTGTACAAGCCCTCAGTTATTTGTTCGTTCCATTCGGCTACAACAATACCTATCTTCATGTCTTTTGCGGATGGAAGTAGACTGTAATCGAAATTTGATAAGTTTTTGTTTACTGTTGCCATAACGGTGTACAAAAAAAGCCCGCTAAGCGAGCTTTTAGATTTTTATTGCATAAGTGATGCTCTTGTAATGTATTTATCAATATCTGCAGCTTCTCGCGTTTCTCCGTATTCAGCTTTTATTTTTTCGTAATGTTCTAAAGCATCGTTGTAATCACCATTACTTTCGTGTGCTAAAGCTGCTTTTTTTAAATAAATAGGAGTTGTAAACTTGTTGTTACTGTTTTTAGCTGCTTTCTCGTAGAAAGATATTGCCTTGTCGCTATCACCCAAATTCATGTATGCATCTCCAATACCCCCAAATGCGATAGAAGAAACAATTTCATCATTAGCGTTAAAGCTTGACAGTAAATCAATAGCACTTTCGTTATCGCCAAGGTTTAGGTGGCAAATACCTGCATAGTAGTTTGCCAGGTTTCCAGCAGATGTTCCACTGTAGTCACTAGCGATATCAATAAAACCAAGGTATTGTCCATCACCATTCAAGGCTAAGTTGAAAGAGTCTGTTTCAAAATATTTTTCAGCCATAAACATTTCAGCATGCGCTTCTTTATTTAACGGTTCTGCGTAAAATTTATCGTATCCAAGATAAAAAGCAATCACACCTACAATTACGAATACTATTCTAGATAATATTTTCTGATTGCTTTCAATCCACTTTTCCGTATTTGTTAGTGTTTCCTCAACCGCAGCTAATTGTTCTTCTGTTCTATCAGTCTTCTTCGTCATTTTTTATAAAATTGAAGCCACAAAAATAATCTTTTTTTCCTTTTGAAAAAGTACAGCTTAACAAAGGAAGATTGCTTGAAAAATAATACTTTAGATTCGAATTTGAAAAAGCATGTTTTTAGCGCGTCTTTCGATATTAAATTTTAAGAATCATGAAGATAGTTCATTGGAGCTCTCGAACAACATTAATTGTTTTGTTGGAAATAATGGTTCAGGAAAGACGAATTTGCTGGATGCTATTCACTACTTGTCATTTACTAAAAGCTATTTCAATAGTCAAGATGCTTTAAATATAAAGCACGAACAACCTTTTTTATCTGTTGAAGGACAGTTTAATAAAGACGGCAAGGAAGAGATGGTTCATTGCGTTATTAAACGAGGTGCTAAAAAGGTGATGAAGCGCAATAAAAAGAGTTACGAGAGATTAGCCGATCACATTGGTTTATTCCCTTTAGTGATGATTTCGCCAACTGACACCAATCTTATATTAGAAGGAAGTGAAGCGCGTAGAAAATACTTAGATGCAGTTATTTCTCAGTTTGACAGAGCTTATTTGGAACAGCTAATTCAGTATGGTAAACTAATAGCCCAGCGTAATGCCGTGCTGAAGCAAATGGCAAAAGGAGGGCGTTTTGATAATTCTACGCTAGATTTGTATGATGAGCAAATCATCCCGATTGCCAACCATATATTTGAGAAAAGAAAATCTTTTTTAGAGGATTTGCTACCTGTTTTTCGTGCGTATTACCGAAATATTTCTGGAAATAATGAGGAAGTAACTATCGAATACAAATCAAAAATATTAGATGCTAGCCTTGTCGATTTGATGTTAGCAAATCGAGAAAGAGATAAACTGTTACAATACACTTCGGTAGGGATTCATAAAGATGATTTATTATTTCAGTTAGATGGTTTTCCAATCAAGAAAATAGGATCTCAAGGACAACAAAAAACTTTTTTGATGGCTATTAAACTAGCTCAATTTGATTTTATGCAGGCGGCATTGGGTTATAAACCTATGTTGTTGTTAGACGATGTTTTTGATAAATTAGATGAAAATAGGGTAGAGCAGTTGATGACGTTAGTGGATCAACATCATTTTGGACAGATATTTATCACCGATACAAGTCCTGAAAGGAGTGTTTACATATTCAATAAAATCCAAGCGGATTTCAAAGTATTTCATGTTAAAGAAGGAACTATTGAAAAGGAAGAGTAACGAACAATCGCTAGGAGAGGTAATCCAAGATTATTTGCGCGAAAGTGGTTGGCAGCAAAAATTGGATGAAATAAAAATTATTACCGAGTGGGATAAAATGCTTGGTCCTACTTTAGCTAAGTATACCGAAGAGGTGTTTGTTAAAAACAAGCAACTACATATCCGCCTTAAATCGGCTACTTTAAGACAAGAGCTTTCCTATCAAAAATCAGAGCTCGTTAAACAACTGAATGTTTCTGTAGGCAAGGAAGTTATTACGGATGTTATCCTCAAGTAAAAAAGTCCTACTCTAAGAGCAGAGCTTTTCTTTTCAACATGCTTTATTGCCTAGAAACGCTCGAACTGAGAGAAGAAAAATGTTCCTTCGATTTCAGCATTTTCGTCAGAGTCAGATCCGTGAACAGCGTTTTTTGCTTTACTTTCAGCAAATTCTTTACGAATTGTTCCGTCTGCTGCTTCAGATGGATCGGTTGCCCCAATTAAAGCACGGAAATCTGATACAGCATTGTCCTTTTCTAGAATAGCGGCAACAATAGGACCAGAAGACATATAAGAAACCAATTCTCCGTAGAATGGCCTTTCTTTATGTACTGCATAAAAAGCGCCAGCTAATTCTGAGGTTAATTCTGTTTTTTTCATCGATACAATGCGGAATCCTGCTGCATTGATACGCTCTAAAATAGCACCAATATGACCGTTTGCTACGGCTTCGGGCTTAATCATTGTGAATGTTCTGTTTGTAGCCATTATTTTTTTGATTTTTAGCATGTTTGAAATCGGCCCAAATCTATAAAAATACATTGATTCCACACCCCAACATTTATTCTTATTTTTGCGAACATATGAGAGTTGAAGAACTAAATAAACTTAAAGAGCTATTAGCTA
>CACHMF010000017.1 GCA_902580855.1 uncultured Bacteroidota bacterium
TAGGCTTTGATTTAATAGTAAAGTCAGATAATCAATACTATCCTGTTCAGTGTAAATATCACTCTGACTTTAATAGAAACGTCACCTTCCAGGAGGTGTCCACTTTTTTAGCCTTGTTTGAAGGAAACAGCAAGCTCTCTAAAGCATTTATTTGTTCTAGTGCTGGGGACGTATCAAGCAACTATAAAAAGGCTATAAACAAGCCTGTTCAACTCCTTTTAATAGATACCTGGAAGTCTTTGGATGAGACCTTTTTTAAGCAACTTAGAAATAAGTTAAATGACAAACCATATTCTCCTAAACCTTTCTATCCAAGAAAGCATCAGAAAAAAGCATTAAATGACTCAGTAAAGCATTTTATCAAGGAAAAGAACACGAAGGGAAAACTAATATTTCCCTGTGGTGCAGGAAAGAGTTTGACAGGTTTTTGGATGAGTCAAGAGCTTGGTTCTAAGACTACTTTAATTGCTGTTCCTAGTTTGTCATTGATAAAGCAAACGCTAGATGTATATCTAAAAGAATTTGTTGCCAGAGACATCAAGGTTAAGTTCTTATGTATTTGTTCAGATGAGGGGATAGGTAAGAACGATGATATAGCCTTTAAGACAGAGAACATTGGTGTTCCTTGTGATACCGATCCTGTTTTTATCAAGCAGTGGTTAAAGGATAATAGAAAAGAAAATATTGTGGTATTTACTACATATCAAAGTGGTAGGATTATTGCAGAGCTTTCTAAGGAACTTAAACTCACTTTTGACCTAGGAATTTTTGACGAAGCCCATAAGACAGTAGGCTCTTCTAAAAAGCTTTTTAGTCATCTATTATTTGAAGATAATATCTCTGTAGAAAAAAGGATATATATGACTGCTACCGAGCGGTTCTATAGCGGTTCTAAAGACGATATGATATCTATGGATGACGAGGATATCTATGGTGAAACATTCTCTTTCATGAGCTTTAAAGATGCTGTTAATCAAAACCTTCTCACAGACTACAAAATCATAACGATAGATGTCAAGAAATCTGAGATAGCAGAGTTTATTAAAAGCAATGGTTTAGTTCAACTAAGTGATAAATGGAAGAAGGAGACAGAAGCCAGGTCTTTATCCTCAATGATTGCCTTAAGAAAGGCGATGAATCGTTTCGATATTAAGAATGTGGTTTCATTCCACTCTTCAATTGAAAAAGCTAAAAGGAATATGGGTATTCACTCATACATAACCTCAACATATGGCTATAAGCCAATAGACACTTTTACAGTTTCAGGTAAAGACTCTACAAGTAAACGTTCAGTTATAGTCAATGAATTTGCATCAAGTGAAAGAGCTTTAATAACTAATGCTAGATGTTTAACAGAAGGGGTAGATGTTCCTAATATTGATTGTATAGTTTTTGCTGACCCTAGAAAAAGTAAGGTAGATATTGTTCAGGCATTAGGTAGAGCACTAAGAAAGAAAGAAGGTAAAGAATGGGGTTATGTAATTCTACCTGTTGTTTACGATGATAAAACCAATGAAATAGATAATGATAGTTTCAATGAAATACTTTCAATTATTAGAGGATTAGCTTCTAACGATGAACGAATTATTGAGTATTTCAAAGACAAGAATCAACCTAATTCAACTAATAGAATAGAAGGCTCTGATATCTTTCAGATAGACTCTGAATTACTTGAAGAAAAAGACCTCATTGAAAGTCTTGAAATTAAGCTTTGGGAAAATTTATCAAGATTCGAATGGACACCATTTGAGGAAGCAAGAGAATATGTTAGAAGTTTAGGTTTAAAATCACAAAGGGAGTACACTGAATATATAAAATCTATTAATAATCAAAAAAAAGGTCTTCCTTCAAAACCCCGACGTGTATACAAAGATACAGGATGGAAAGGCATGGGAGATTTTTTGGGGACAGGAAATGTTGCTCCTCAAAATATGGAATTTTTACCTTTTGAAGAGGCTAGAGAATATGCAAGAAGTTTAAAATTTAAAAGTTACTCAGAATGGATAACCTTTAGTAAATCTTCTGAAATACCAATAGATATCCCAAAATCCCCTGAAGCTACATATAAAGATAAGGGTTGGATAAGTAGAGCTGACTGGCTTGGTAGTGATAAAATATCAACAATTAAGTTGAAAGATATATATATATCATTTGAAGAAGCAAAAGAATTTGTCAAAAAGAAAGGAATAGCCAGCTCAAAAGATTATAAAATGTTCGTAAAATCTGACGATTATTTTATTGAAATACCAAGAAATCCAAATATTGGATACAAAGATAGATGGATAAGCTGGGGTGATTTTTTAGGTACAGGTAGAGTACAAGACAATAAACTACGAAAAAAAACTTACGAAGAAGCCAAATTATATCTTAAACCACTTGGAATAATTGGAGCTAAAGGTTGGTTAGAATATTGTAAATCGGGAGAAAAACCCCAAGACATTCCATCAAATGCTTCAAAATATTATGCAAATGAATGGAAGGGATTTCCAGATTTTTTGTCTTATCAAGTAAAAAGCAGAAGACATCGTTATAGACCATTTAATGAGGCTAGAAAGTTTGCAAGGAGTCTTAATTTAAAAAGTCGGGTTGAATGGAATGAATATTGTAAAAATAATCAATTACCTAATGATATACCAAAGGTTCCAAAGAATGCTTATTATGACCAAGGTTATAAAGGTATTGGTGATTGGTTAGGCACTGGGAGAATAGCTGACCATTTAAAAGTATATATGAGTTATAATGAAGCAAAAAGAATAGTTCATTCATTAAATATTAACAATTGGAAAGAATGGAAAAAATATTGTAAGTCTGGAAAAAAACCTAAAAACATACCTGCTAATCCTTACAAATCTTATAAAGATAAAGGATGGGTAAATGCAGAAGATTGGTTTGGAAAAAATAAAAAAGAATATGGTTTAATTAAAAAATTACCATCAAATCCTCACATGGTTTATAAAGATAAAGGATGGAAGGGTATGGGAGATTTTTTGGGTACAGGAACTGTTGCTTCTCAAAATATGGAATTTTTACCTTTTGAAGAGGCAAGAGAATATGCGAGAAGTTTGAATTTAAAATCACAAAGCGACTGGAACAATTATAAAAAGAATAATATTCTTCCTAATAATATTCCTCGAACACCACAAGGGTCGTATGAAAACAAAGGATGGATTAGTTGGGGCGATTTTTTGGGAACAGGTAAAATTTCAGATAATTTAAAAAAATACAGGAGTTTTAAAGAAGCTAGAGAATTTGTTAGAAGTCTTAATTTAAAAAGTCAAAAAGAATGGTTTGATTACTGTAAAAGTGGAAATAAACCAGATGATATTCCAAGACGAGTTAACACATCTAATCATTATAAAAATGAGTGGATTAGTTGGGGGGATTTTTTAGGAACAGGAAGACTTGCTCATAAAGACTTGAAATTATTACCATTTAAGAAGGCTAGAACATTTGTTAGAAAACTTAAGTTGAAAAATTTAAATGAATGGCAAGAATATTGTAAGAGTGGTAAAAAACCACAAAATATACCATCTGGACCTCAATCTGCCTATAAAGATAAAGGATGGGTAAACCTGGGTGATTGGTTAGGAAGCGGAAGAGTATCCAATAGAAATATTCCACAACATTCATTTGAAGAAACAAAAAAGATAATTTCTAAAATGAAGTTTAGGAACAGAAATGAATTTCAAAATTTTGTTAAAGAGTACAACATTGATAATAAAACTCAGATTAACTCAAATCCACATCGAAAATTTAAATCCCAATGGATTAGTTGGGGTGAATTTTTAGGAACAGGTAGAAAAAGAGGAAACATTTTTTTACATTTTGAAGAGGCAAGAGTTTTAGCTCGTGGTTTAGGTTTAAAAAATTATAAAGATTGGTTAACTTATATTGCTTCAGATGAAAGAAATTTAAATATTCCATCTGATCCAAGAAGAAAATACTCTAATGATTGGATTAGCTGGGATGATTTTCTAGGTAACGATTAACTCACTTAATTGCTGTAAAGACTCTTCTTTAGTTACCTTCACATATCTTAGAAAAGTAGTTTCTTTCTTGTGTCCAGTAATATTCATTAAGGCTACAACAGAAGCACCTTTCTTATATAAATTAGTGACGAACGATCTTCTAGAAGTATGAGCTGAAATAAGTTTGTATTTAGGTGCTTTGGTTACTGTTCTTTTTATCCCAATATAGGTCTCTGTTTCTTGAATTTCATCTAACTCTGCAAGTCTGCCAACTTCTTTAATTTTTTTATTAAAAATTGCATTGTGTAAGTCTGGAAAACAGTAGTCATATTTTCCTAGTATATCAGATGTAGCTTCAGTTAGTATAGTGGTAATAAATTTAGCGGTTTTCTTAACTCTTACTTTAATATACTTGTCGACTATACTTTCCCTGTTTATTTGTTTTATATCTGAAAATCTCAAACCTGTATAGCAACCAACAAGAAACATATCTCTAACTAAATCCAAATCTGTATCATTTAAATTTAAGTTTGCAATTCTTTTTATCTCTTCATCGTTAAGATATATGTCATCAGACTCTCTTTGAAGAACCTTGAATTTTTTATACTCTGGGTTTGGTTTGTAGCCACGCTCTACGGCTTTATTCAAGGCTGTTTTAAGCACTTTTATTCGCTTTCCAAATAGATTATCAGAATTCTTCTTAAAATCAAACTGATAAGACATATAGTCGTCATAGAATTTATGATTGAACGTATCCCAGTTCAGTGTCGTCTTATTAAGTTTAGAGCACTCAATGAGGCTGTGTAAAGTATATCTGTAATCTGATATCGTTGATTTAGCTTTACTCTTTTCAGATTTCTCAATGAATTCTTCAAAGAAATCTATAAAATCGAGGTCAATTGACTTTTCACCTCTAAGTCTAGATTGGATTTTTTCTTTGTATTCCTTTGGATTAGGAGATTTGTTCAGCGAATGATATTCGTAGTAAATACTTTTAGTTATGTTTTCAGCATTATCTAGCGCCTTGTTTATATCCATTGCATTAGAACAAGAATATTTTACTCTCTGATTATTATTATTCCAGTTTTTCGGATTGCATTGTAAACCTATTGTTGTTTGCAATCTTTTTCCGTCATAACTAACATTAAGAAGTATGTTGTTTCGATTAACTATGTAGAATTTAACCCTCACATACCAAAAATACCGTTTAACAGTCTGTTTAACAGTTTTTTCTTTACCTAGTTTTTCACGGACTTAACTACTTTTCAACGGATTTAGATATTTAGGCTATTTACTAGGAATAGTTGTCAATCCTTGTAAATCCTCGTAAAGTTATTAGCAGTTCCGTCCAGACCGCAACAAACAAGCCCTCATTCTCTAGTAGAGTGAGGGTTTTTCTATTTATTGGGGATAGAATTGGGGATAAAATCAGTTTTTAATAAAACTAAGGTTTTTAAGTTGTCCTTATTTATTTTCACTGTTGAAAGGTAGTTAAAAAGAAATTCTTTTTTATATTTTATATAATATAAAATTCTGATATACAAATAGTTAAATATACATTAGATGTTGAAAAGACGTCAAATTTGTGGACAAAAATGAATTGTTTTGCACAATATTGCATTCTACTTTTGTAATGTAATTGAAAACAAAGTCATTATGATGAGTTTAGATGTATTAACAGAGAAGGAAGCAGCTGATTTATATAAGATTTCAAAAAGAACCTTATCCAACCTAAGAAAGGATAATAAAATACCTTACAAAAAGGTATGGTTTTATATAGGTCGTCAAGTAAGATACAAAGCCGAAGCCCTTCAAAATTATTTTGAGTCTAATTAGATTTTGATTTTCAATTTACCCAAAAACACCAACGAAAACATTTAAGAATAAAGAGGATATACCCTCTAATTTATGGGTGAGAACCCTTGGACCTTGTATTACCTAATATCAACTAAATACTATGAATACTATTACATTAAACAGAGAGTATGGTAAGTGGTTAAACACTATGCCTTGGGATTACTTTACTACCCTAAGTTATAAGTGGGATGTTAAGGCTAAACAATGCAGAAGAGTAATGGATAACCTAACTAAAGAGTTAGTAGAAAGTAAGAGAGACTTTGGAATGTTTTGGGTAGCTGAATGGCATAAGTCTGGAACTTCTACTCACACACATTTACTTTTAAAGGGAGAAGTTACTGATCTAGTGGATTACTATTGGAAAAGCAATAACTATGGAGACAATAGAGCTATTAAGCATTTAGCCTATGATAGTAGTAAGGGTGCTTGTTACTACGTAAGTAAGTATTACAACAGAAATGTAGATAATGATATATTTGTTAGAACTAAACTTTATTAAATATGAATAATATTGATTTTAAAAGTGTTTTTATCGGAGTAATAATTGGTATTATTTCAATTCTGATAATTAAGGACAATAATTCAGTAGATTTTGAGGATAAAAGAGTTTTTACGCCTTTTCACAAGGATGGAGGACTTGCGGTTGTTAACACTATTACAGGAGAATTGTATATATGGAAACGCGATAAAGGTTGGGAAAAAATTGGTCATAGCTTAATCGAAGAATAATTTTTTATGTCGCGACTTTATTTTAAAAGAGAAAATATTTACGAAAGCGAATTTAAAGAGCTCAGCTCTTTAAAAAATTACGTTTATAACAACGAATGTATTTCAGAATTCTCCCTTTTACTTTTAAAAATTCATCCAATAGAATTGTATGATTTTGATAATCTCAAAGAAAAATACGATGGACTTTTATTTAAAGAAATCTTGAAACCATATGGCTTAATTAACCTACTCTATAATAAAAAGATATTTGATCTTAATTATTTAAAAGATGATGACGATTATCTTGTGAAAAAAATTCATAATCGAATTGACATTTCTTCATACAAAACAAACAAAACAGTTTTCAATGAAACATCTTCTCTTAATCGAAGAAATAGAAAAAAAGTATTTAAGGGTTTCACATCAGCTAAAGCACAATTTTATAATCAAGCTAATAATGAGATTATTGAAATAGTAAAATCAATAGATGACTTATCCTTAATGAAGCTAGCTTTCGTAAAGGATTCATTTAAATGTAAAAAAATAAAAGCTTTAGTATTAAATGAAAAAATTGATTTAGTAGAATTAACTAGAAGTCAAATAAAGAAAGGAAGAGAACTATATAAAGATGTTTTTTCTGCTCTTCATATGCTACAACTAGATTGTTTCTTTGAAGATGAAAATCAAAGAGACGATTTAAAATCTTGTTCAAATGAAAATCTAATAAACTACATAGGCTACGAACCAATTATAAAAAATTATGATAATTGATTTTTTATTATACATATCACTGATTTTAATTTTGCTTAAACTAATTCAGAAAATATCAATTCTTGGGTTGTCACCACTAGATAACACATATGATTTTCCTGATGAAAAATTTTATTCAAAAATAATGGCTTATTTATATGTTTTATGTGTGGGAATAATTTACTTAACAGCTGTATTAATTGTTCCTCTAGCTATAATTTATACACCAATTAATTTTTTTCAAGAAAATATTATTAGCACAAGTCATTTATTTTTTATCAATATGTATTTGTTATTTTTATTAATTAAATACTCATCTTTTAATAACACAAAAAATAGTCCAATAGATAGTTTTTACTTTCTTTTAATTTTAGCTTTTTTCTCTGCAATGATTTTTTGGACAATTGAACCTGGTATGAATTATTAACTAATGCCCTTCACTAAAGGAAATAATACAATGAAAAAAGATTGGTCAAAATATGGAGCCTGGAGACATACAAAAGAATGGTATCAAATTAAATTAGTTGATTTTTTAAAAATTAATTTTCCTGACAAAATCAAATTTAATCCTAGTGTCATAAAAATTACCGATGACAAGGTTCATTTTGGTATGCAAAAACATTATGCCACACTAGTTATTAGCAAAAAAAGCTTAGAAAATTTTGATAATGAAACAATTTCTATTGTTAAAAATAAAACTAATAATTCAGAACAAATCATAACTGATATAGACGAAGACGAAATTGACGAGTTAATTTTTGAAGAAGCTACTCTTTATGATACGTATAAAGAGAATTTGAAAAATGCTTCAAAGAAATAATAATGCCCTTCACTAAAGGAAATAATAAAATGAAAAACAAAGGGGATGTTATTGATTTTATGAGAGAGTTATCTGGTGGTAACGATGAATACAAATTATATTCATTACATAAGTATAAATTTGATTTAACAAAACGATATAAAATTAAATATGTTAATCTTTATAACGAAAACCTAACAAAGGTTCCAGATATTGTTAGATGGTATAAAAAATCAATAACACATTTAAATCTTAATAAAAATTCATTAGTAGAATTACCCAAATGGATTGAAGAACTGGAAAAGTTAGAGGGATTATTTTTAGCAGATAATTTATTTGAACAATTTCCAAGGAAAATTTCAGAACTGAAATCATTGAAAAACATATGGATTACTGATAATCCATTAAAATGGGATCAGGTTAATAAAATAAGTAAATTAAAGCCCAAAGGTTGTCAAGTTAAATATACATCGCCGAACAATAATCCAAAAGTTGGAACAAAAACAATAGGTCAACAATTAGGTGAAATCTATCAAAAAAGGAAATAATACAATGAAAAGGTTAATATTAATATTACTGTTGATTTTTTTTGTTTTGGATGTAAAATCTCAGAATAAATATATTTATAATGACACCACTTTAATGATGAAGCTTAAGCTTTGTTACTTTGGTGATAGTGTGATCTGTAATAACTATGATGCTCTAGAGCTTCAAATACCTTTACCAGAGTGCTCTAATGGAGAATATCACACCTATATAATTAATGATATTTATTATATTGTAAATCCAGCTGATGGAGCATATTCAGGCTCAGGGGGAGGAACGATTTATTTATATAAAAAGACTGAAAATGAATTTGTATTGAAAGATGAAATATGGGGACATTTCGATAAAAAAAACTATGATTTAGAAAATGGTTTTTTCTATTACTATAAAACAGATAAATCTGATTTAACCTATGTGGATTATCAATATAAATTTATCGTAAATACGGAAAAAGAAAGGTTTGAAATTGTTCAGACAAAATATAAACACTGGGGAGAAAAAGAATATAAAATCCTTGATAAATCATAAGATTATATGTCATTTAAGATAAATAAAAATACTTCAGAAAGAACAAAAGGAATTACGTACGAAGATTTAGATATTGCAAACAGTCCACTCTTCGAAAAACACTTCCCAAGTAGAAAAAAGGGTGGACTATTTGACGGTTCATTCTTAAATTTTTTAAAGCTGATGTTAATTGCTATTTTATTCTTTGTTGCAATGTTTGCTGTAATATATATTATAAATAAATAATGCCCTTCACTAAAGGAAATAAAACAATGAAAAAATTATTTTTCACTAATAAAATTTTAAAAATGAAAGTATCATATACAAACCAATTAACTTTATTATTAGTTTTTCTTTTACTACTTAGTAATATAACTTTTGCACAAAAATACAGTACTCTTGAACTAGGGTCAATTATTCCTCTTTCTGAGAAATTAATGATTAATGTGACGGATGAAAAAATGTCACTAAATGATAATTTTAATGAAAATGGACTATTAGTTGTTTTTAGTTGTAATACCTGTCCTTTTGTAGTTATGTGGGAAGATCGTTACAGACAAATTGAAAAAAGATGTGAAATAAATAAAGTTGGAATGGTATATGTCAACTCCAACGAAGCAAAACGAAATGGTGACGACTCTGTTGAAGCAATGAAAAATTACGCACAAAGTATGAATTATACTTTTCCTTATTTGATTGATCAAAACAGTGTCGTAGCTAATGCTTTTGGAGCCAAAACAACTCCACACATCTTTTTATTTAATAATGACAAAAAGTTAGTTTATAAAGGAGCAATTGATGATAATTTTCGAGACATAAATCAGGTAAAAGAAAGATATTTATTGGATGCTATTGAGCAAATGGTAGCGGGTGAGGATATTAAGCTAAAAGAAACAAAAGCTAAAGGTTGTAGTATTAAAAGAGTTTTAAATAAATAAACAATTAAAAAAACTGCCCTTCACTAAATGAAATAATACAATGAAAAAACTACTACTTATATTACTGTGCCTGCCAATGGTTGGGTTTGGACAATTAGGTGATTATTACAAATCTGAAGGCCATCCGAAGGCAAAAGGATTAAAATTTGAGATTAAAACACCTTTAGGGTTTGAGCAAATGGAGGCAGATAGACCTAATATTGTTCAGAAGTGGATTAAAAATCCTAAAGATAATAATACAATGGTTGTATTTATGGTTTTGGTTTATAATTTGCCACAAGAAATGCAAAACCAAACATCTGAATGGAAACAATATCTTAAATATGAAAATGGTGTCGAAGAAATGATTAAGGAACTTGGTGAAAATACAAGTAACGGTAAATATTATGTTTTAGATAATTATCCTGGAATGTATTTTGAAAATATGCAAGTTAGAGAACGTCTGGGATTTACTTTTAATATGTACACAAAAACAGCACAAGTTTTTCTTGAAAAACATCATTTAACTATCCAAATGCTTGCTAATAACAAGGGTTTATTAGAAGAGAACACAAAATTATTCCATTCACTTGCTAATTCAGTTATATTTCCTCACCAATATGGTAATTAAAAAATAATACAATGAAAAAAAACAGAATTACTAGCTTTTTATTTTTTATTGGATTATTCATTTGTACAATAACTATTTATTATAAATTTTACCCTAGAAGTATAGAAGATCATTTCTTTTATTCTGCTTTAGGTTTTACAACTGGAATATTATCAATTGTTTATGTTCCGCATTTTATAATTAAATTAATTTATGCTATTATCTTTAAAATAAAAACAGGAAAATTTTATTGGGAACCTTACACAGCATATGGACCTTTATTGGGATTATGGTTAATAGCTTTGTTCTATAATGTAAATACCTGGTAACAATAAAATACTTAAATATGAAACGAAATTTCAGAAATATTATAATAGTATGCATAGCCTTTATTTACTTGATTAATGAATTAAATTGTAGAAATCTATGCTTTTGGATTAATAACGCTCAAGATTCTCTTTTTATTAATCTATACCATTTTATAAATCCTTATATATTGCCCTTACTCGCACTTACTACATTAGTCAAAGATTTTAGAAAACTAGCTATTTTTATTTCTGTAATAGGCATTCTACAACAGTCATATAAACTGGTTGAATTTTTGAATCACGAATTTTGGCAATTTAGAAATCTAGAAAACTATATTTCATCTTTAGATATGTATGAATTCGAAAACTTAATTTATCTATTCTTTTCATTTCTAATTTATATTCTATTATTAAAATTCTTTATAAAAGAAAATACAAAAATGGTAGAAAAATAATGCCCTTCACTAAAGGAAATAATACAATGAAGAAACTACTACTGATATTACTTCTACCATTATTTTTCAGTTCTTGTTTTTTTGATAAGGAACAAACTTACCAGCAAGATACTGCTGTTGAATTAGATACTTTAGATGTTGAACAAGTAAAAATAGCAACCCATTAAGATTATGGAATTGATTATCGAATGGGAAGGTGTTTCTGGAATAATTAAAATTATTCTTCTTTTAAGTTTAATATTCTTTTCTGGTTTTTATTTGGGAAGAAAGACAAGAAAGTAGGGGGGTAGAAAAGTTTAGAGAAACATCTTATTTAACCACCGCCTGTAGTAGCGATTTTCTGCGTTCAAAACTAACCGAAAAAGGTGGGGAATTATTTTATTTTTTAAAATAAAATCTTCTTTTCAGTTCACCTAAAAATCTAGATAATTTATAATATCATCATTAGTAGGATATATGAATCCTTGAATAGGATCGATTTGATCACCAAACTGACAATTATTAAGATTACTTAAATTAAAAATATAATTCAAAGGAAGATCTGGATCTAATCTTATTAGGTATACATACCCCTCTAATTCAATTTGAACTGGATTATCTAATTGTGAAAAAATCAGTTCATATCTATATTTTCCAACTTGTTGATTTTCTCCATCCCAACTAAAATTAGTTAAATCTTTAGATTCAAATACTAATTCATTATTGTAGTTGAAAATCTTAAAATGAGGATTTAATACTGATTCATAAAAATTTGAATAAAACATTACAGGCCTAAATACTTCATTATTTCCGTCCTTGTTAGGTGTAAAAGCATTTGGTATATGGATTGAGGCTGAATTATTCCCTTTCCAGGTTGAATTTATGTGTTCGCATAAACATGGTCTCAAATCTTGTTTTTCGCACGAAAGAATGGAGAAAATTAAAAAAACTAATATGAAATATCGCATAATTTATATATCTGATCCAAATGACAGTAAAAATAGTGTGCTACCAGATTTATAATACTTATCATAATATTCGTCACTAAATAAGCCAATATCAAATCCTTTAACCAATTCAATTCCAATAAAAAAATTATTATTCATATTGAATTTTGTCCCTATTCCATAATTAAAGCCAAAAGAAGTATTATTTTTTGGAGCAAGTAGTAATGTCTCATTCATTGAATTTAATCTATTCGATTTTTCTTTAAGCAAAAAGTCAATTTTAGGAGATATAATCAGGTAATTGACACTTTTTTTATATTTTTTTTTAAGTAATTCATTCTTGATTTTAAAACTATAGTAAATTGCTTCTTCTTGAAATGTTTGATTGGAATTTGAGAAGTTTTCGATTTTCATTCCTTTACTAAAAAGGTCACATCCAATGTATGATGAAAATAACCTAGAATCTAATATTTTATAACTAAATCCTAGATAAATATCATTAATACTTTTTGAAATATCTATATTACTGTTTAGGTTAGAGTTAATAACGCCAATATTTGTGTTTAATATTTTAAAAATATTAAAAATTGAACGTAATTTTTTTATTGAAGAATAATTAACAAATTCAGAAGTACCATTTCTATATTCAATTTTAAAAATTTTAGATTTAGAAATAGTATATATCGGACCTTCAAGATTATCCCATTTAACGTATTTCACATCATTATTATTAATTTCTTTAACTATTACATCAATTTTGAATCCATCTTTTTTGATGAGGCGATCTTGTCCCAAAAGAGTTAGGGGTAGTGTAATGATAAGTGTTAAGATTACGTTTTTCATTCTCATTTTATTTATTTTTCAAAAAAAATGAAATAATAAATAATATTATAGCAATGGCAATAGGAATTAAAAATGATATTAAAAAAATTGTACCAACAGTCTCCCAATTCATCAAACCGAAAATAGCTAGAACTATTAAAGTTAAAACTATTAATTCACCACATCCACATCCCTGTTTTTTCATTTTAAAAGATTAGTAAGTAATATATTTTGTTTAACAGTTTATTTAACAGTTTTTGTATTTTTATTTATAAATATATTGATTAAAAATTTATGGCTGAACTTTTTGACATATGTGTTGCAATTCTTTATTGGATTTCAGATGTAACTGGCTTAACATATAAAGAAGCTAATATCTGGATATTCGTCATTATACATCCACTCTTAACTATTTTCTTACTCTACTATGTTACAAGATTAAGAAAAAAAATAAAAAATTAAGAAAATAAATGCCCTTCTCTAAAGGAAATAATACATTTATAAACCTACTACTTATCATTCTTTCAGTATTGATGTTTAGTTGTGTTGATGGTCCAGAGATTATAGATTGTTTTGTTATTCCCCCACAAACTGATACAATATGTCTTGAGATTTATGAACCTGTTTGCGGTTGTAATAATGTAACCTATGATAATGAATGTTATGCTGAAAAAAGTGGTGTTTCATTTTGGGTTCAAGGTGAATGTTTACACTAATAATACAATAACTAAAACAAAATATTAACAATGAAAAAACTATTAATCATAATACTATGTATTCCTGTGATTGGGCTAGGACAAGGCACTCTTTTGTTTTCAGAATATGGAGAGGGTAGCGGATGGAATAAGTGGATAGAAATTTATAACCCAACATCAATGAATATTTCTTTAGATGAATACAGGTATAATTTCTGTTGGAATGGATGTGATAGTTTGCAATGGGAATTTTCTATCCCATTTGATAGTGGATTTGTTTTATTACCAAATGAAACCTACTTATTAGTACATAATAATGCAGATAGTGTTCTTTTAGATGCTGCAAATCAAACAACAAATATTTTGAGTAATGGAAATGATGTGATAGGATTGTACCATACAAAACTTGAGACTATAGTAGATATAATTGGTGTCTTAGATAGCACAAATAATATAACTGCTTGGGATGTAGACGGTACAGTTAATGCCACAAAAGACCATACGATGATAAGAAAACCTGATGTTTGTGAAGGTAATTTTGGTGATTGGTCGTTATCTGATGGTTCCAATACTTATTCACATTGGATAATAGGTGTAATAGATGACTTTAGTGATGTTAATAATCATATATCAGAATGTTTTAACTCTACTTCTATCAAAGATGTAAATAATATAAAAAGAAATCTTCTTGAGGTTAAAGATCTGTTGGGTAGAAAAACTAATATTATTAATAATAAAGCTTTTATTTACTTCTACGATGACGGCACAGTTGAGAAGAAAATTATTATTGATTAATTAGAAATATTTAGTTTTTTCATTGAATTATCTTCTTTTTGAAGTGTATTTACTTGCTTTAAAATTTGTTAAAATGCTTTTTAAATTAGTTGTTTTTCAACATTTGTCTAAATTCTGTTTTTTATTTTTGTAATGAATGAAAGTAGTTAAAATTCCATATCAACAAACTAAAAAATTCACTCATCTAGTTAACGATTACTTGTCAAGATCAGACAATCTTAATAATTTTTATAATCGTTACCCGACCTTAGAAAATTTCTCAGCTCAATGGGAAGAAAAATCAAATCATAAAATAGATAGAAAGTTGTTGGTTAAGGTATTGAACGATCAAAATCAACTATTAACTCTTTCTTCATTATCAAGATGTAATATAGATTCTTTGATAGAGGAAGATTCATTTACTGTTACAACAGGACATCAATTGTGTTTGTTTACAGGTCCTTTATATTTTGTGTATAAGATTATTTCTACAATTAACTTGACACAAGTGTTGAAGAAAAAATATCCAGAAAAGAATTTTATTCCAGTTTTTTGGATGGCATCAGAGGATCATGACTTTCAAGAAGTGAATCATGTTCATCTATTTGGTCAAAAAATAGAGTGGAATAGCGTTCAAAAAGGAGCAGTAGGGCGAATGTCTTTAAAAGGGATTGAAGTTGTTTTGGATGACTTGGATAAGCTATTGGGAAATAGTGTAAACGCAAAACATTTATCACTTTTATTTAGAGATGCATATTTAAAGCATAATAGCTTGGCAGAAGCTACTCGTTACCTAGTGAATGCTCTTTTCGGAAAATTTGGTTTGGTTATTTTAGATGGAGATGATACTCGCTTGAAACAACAGTTCATATCGATTGTTAAAAAAGATGTGCTACATCAAGGTTTTTTTGAAACGATTTCAAAATGTTCTCAAAACTTAGCTAAAGGATATGAAGCACAAGCCTTTGTGAGGGATATCAATTTTTTCCATTTATCTAATAAAGGAAGAAAGCGTTTGGAGGGAGAGGTTTTAGAAAGTGAGATAGATTCAAATCCAGAAGATTACAGTCCAAATGTATTGATGCGCCCTTTATTTCAGGAGATTGTGCTACCAAACGTAGCTTATGTAGGAGGTGGTGCAGAAGTGGCTTATTGGATGCAATTAAAAACAGCATTTGATCAAGAACAGATACCATTCCCAATTTTAGTATTGAGAAACTCATTACTTTGGATTGAACAAAACCAAGTTAATAAGTGGCAAAATCTAGGCTTTGAATTAGGAGATTTATTTCTAGACGAGCATCAACTTCATCAAAAATATGTCAGTTGGCAAACAAATTTGAACTTAACTCAAGAGTTGAAAAATTTAAATAAAGTGTTTGAGAAAATACTATCCAAAACAACTGATAAAGGACTACAAAAATCGGTCATGGCAGAACACCAAAGACAACTGAATTCATTTAAAAAACTAGAGAAGAAGTTGTATAAATCAGAGAAGAAAAAGCATGATGTTGCATTAAATCAAATAACAAAGCTAAAAGCAAAACTCTTTCCAAATAATAGTTTGCAAGAGCGTTTTGATAACTTCATACCTTTTTATTTAAAACATGGGGATAACTTTATAGAAATACTTCAAAAAGAATTAATCCCACTAGATGCTAAATTCGTAATTTTGAGTCCACAATAAAATAACATATGCAACACGAAAAAATCCTGATTTTAGATTTTGGTTCGCAGTACACACAGCTGATTGCTAGAAGAGTTAGAGAGTTGAATATTTACTGCGAGATTCATCCGTACAATAAAATCCCAAAACTTAGTGATGATTTAAAAGGAGTAATTTTGTCTGGGAGTCCGTATTCGGTTAGAGAGGAAAATGCTCCAATTCCGAACTTAGAAGGAATCAAAGGAGATTTTCCATTATTAGGTTTGTGTTATGGCGCACAACATTTAGCACATAAATATGGAGGTGAGGTATTACCTTCAAAAATTCGTGAATATGGCCGTGCATATCTTTCGTTTGTAGATGATACAAATCCTTTAATGAAAGGCATTCCAAAAAATTCTCAAGTATGGATGAGTCACGGAGATACCATAACAAATCTTCCGCATAGATATAAAATAATCACCTCAACTAATGATGTTGAAGTTGCTGGATATCAAATAGAGGGAGAGGACACATATGCAATACAATTTCATCCGGAAGTTTACCATTCAACTGATGGAACAACAATTTTGAGTAATTTTTTAGTTGATATTTGTGGGTGTTCTCAAGATTGGACCCCAGCTTCATTTGTAGAAGAAACAGTTCAAAAGCTGAAAGAAAAAATTGGAAACGATAAGGTGATTTTAGGTCTTTCAGGAGGTGTAGATTCTACTGTAGCGGGTATGCTTTTAAACAAAGCAATTGGTGACAATCTTTACTGCATTTTTGTAGATAATGGTTTATTACGAAAAGATGAATTTGAGAATGTTTTAGATCAATATAAACACATGGGTCTAAATGTAAAAGGAGTTGATGCTAAAGATCGTTTTTATGAAGTTTTGGCAGGATTGATTGATCCCGAAGCAAAACGAAAGGCGATTGGAAATAAATTTATTGATGTGTTTGATGATGAAGCTCATTTGATTGAGGATGTGGTATGGTTGGCGCAAGGAACTATCTATCCTGATGTAATTGAATCTGTTTCAGCAACAGGTGGGCCTTCAGCTACTATCAAATCTCACCATAATGTAGGTGGTTTACCGGACTTTATGAAGCTTAAAATTGTTGAGCCACTTAACACATTATTCAAAGATGAAGTTCGAAGAATTGGTCGTTCTATGGGAATTGCTAAAGAGTTGTTGGGAAGACACCCTTTCCCAGGTCCCGGATTAGCAATTCGTATTTTAGGTGATATAACGAAAGATAAAGTTCGTATTCTGCAAGAGGTTGACCACATCTTTATTTCATCATTGAAAGAAGTAGGTTTATATGATGAAGTTTGGCAAGCTGGAGCTATTTTATTACCTGTTCAATCGGTTGGAGTGATGGGAGATGAAAGAACCTACGAGAATGCTGTTGCACTTAGAGCAGTGGCCTCTACTGATGGTATGACGGCAGATTGGGTACATCTTCCATATGAATTCTTAGCAAAGGTGTCCAACGATATTATTAATAAAGTAAAGGGAATCAATCGAGTGGTTTACGATATCAGTTCAAAGCCACCGGCTACCATCGAGTGGGAGTAATATTTTTCAAAATTAAAGGTTTTATATCTGTGAGATATTTTTTTTGTTTTTTGATTTTTTGGAGCGGTTCAAACGTTCATGCTCAAACAGTACAAGATTCTACTATCAACGGTCGTCCATTTGTAGTCCATCTTGTTCAGACACAGGAAACACTATATGGCATAGCTAGAGAGTATAATGCTGAGTTAAATCAGATTGTGGTTCAAAATCCTTCAGTTATTCAGGGGTTAAAAGTTGGTATGAAAATATTAGTTCCCTTGCAAAAACCAAGAACTAATGAAGAAAAAGGGGTGTCTAAAATTTTTAATGTTTTTAAGAAGAAAACAAAAACAACAAATAAAAAGCCGACTTTAATCGTTTCAGATTCGTCTATTGTAAAAGCAGCCTTACTATTACCCTTCTATTTGGATATGAATGATACGCTTGAAGTGTATAATGTTTCAACAAAATTGACATCTATTTATCATAAATCGAAAACAGCAATTCAATATTATTCAGGGGTGTTGTTGGCTTTAGATATGTTGAAATCTTTGGGTTACAACATAGATATAAAGGTTATAGATGTTCCAAATGATTCGGTATGTATGTCTATCTTGGATTCTACTATTTTAGATGATAGGAGTTTAATTGTAGGACCATTACATGCAAATCAATTTAAGAAATTAGCAAATAGATATGGTTCAGATTCCAATAGAAAATTAGTATCTCCTCTTTCATATAAAAATGTCATTAAAAATCATGAAAATACCTATCAGTTTGTTCCATTTTCTAATGTACAGATTGATACAATTGTTGACTTAATTGCAAAAAAGTATAGTTCAGAAAATTTACTGATTATTGGAAACGAGCAAGAGATGGGTTTATTAAGAAAGTTTAAATCATCACTTTCTTTGAATACCAATCTCAAATATAAACTATATGCTGTTTCACAAGGCCTTCCAGAAAAAGAAATGATGAAACAAAAGTTAGATGAATCAGAAAATGTCGTTGTGGTAGCCTCTAATAATCGAGCTTTTGTAGGAAGAGTTATTCCCATGTTGGCTTCTATGGAAGATACATTATTTACTGTATATGGTTTAGAGTCTTGGAATCGATTTTCTTCATTAGATGAGATAGAATTAAATCTTCTAAACGTGCATTATCCATCAGTCTTTTTTCATGATGAAAATCAACTATTTAATGAATTTAGAGATAATTATCACTATCGTTTTAAAGAATACCCTTCAAAATATGCATTTGCTGCCTATAAGCAGTTTTTGTTTCTAATAGCTGATGGTTTTGCAGGACTTTATAATTTTCAGAAAGTTGAAAATCAAAAAGGCTGGCTTAATACCAGATTTCCTGTCGTTTTTATTCAGGATTATAAACAGCAAATTATTGATTATTAGGTTGTTGATTTCACATATTTTATGTGAGTTTGAAATTTTTTAGTAAATTTATGTCTATGCGACTTTTGATTGTAATATTTGTCTTTATACCAGCTTTGGTTTTTGGTCAGTACTGCAATTCTAGTGGGTCATCTACATCTATCTCTGGTTCTGAACTCATTACACAGGTTTTGATTGGCTCAAATTTAACACCTTATTCTATTTCTTGTACAGGCTATACAGATAATACGGCCCTAAATTTAAATTCTTATGCAAGTGGTTCAACTATTCAATTTTTAATATACACAAATAAGTGTGCAGGTTTGACAACAGGGTCATTTGCTAAAGGATGTAAAATCTATATGGATTGGAATAATGACGGAGATTTTTTTGATTTAAACGAAACTGTATACACTTCTACAATAACTTACTCCTGGACTCATACTTTTATTGCTAATGTTGTTGTTCCACAAAATGTACAATGTACTCAAGTAAGAACAAGAATAGTATATACCAGATTAGGCGGTGCTTGGGTTGTTCCAGCTGCAATAGGCCCCTGTGGATCTTATAATTACGGAGAAACTGAAGATTATATTATTCCAATTGAATCATGTTTTAGTGTTGATGCTGGTTCTGATCAAGTAATCTGTGAAAATGACACTTCTACATTAAATCCACAAATTATTGCTGGTGCAACTTATTCATGGTATCCAAATATTGATATATCGAATACTAACATTCCAAATCCAATCATATATCCTAATTCAACAACAACATATATTTTGACAGTAGATTCATCAGGAAATGTTTCCAATGATTCTGTTACAATATATGTTTATCCTAACCCAATAATAACAACAAGTCAGGATCAAATAATCTGTAATGGTGGAACTCCTACAAATATTTCTGTTACTAATATACCTGGAGCAACCTATTCCTGGAATCCATCAACTAATTTAGCTAGTCCTAGCTCTTATCAAACATCTTTCAATTCTTCATTAATAAATTCAACTACTTACGTTATAACAGTTGGTTTAGGTGGATGTTATTCTACTGACTCTGTTGAGATAGAAGTAAATCCAATACCAACTGTATCTTTAATTGCATCTCCAAATCCAGCATGTATTGGAGATGATATTATTTTATTAGCAAACACATCAATACCTGTAATTAGATATAGATTTCAGTCAAATACTTCAAATACTTGGCAAAATATTACAACTCAAAACCCTGGTGGGTGGGGTACCACAAATCCCGTAATATTTAACAATATATCAACAACAACACAATTTCGAGTCAGAGTAAGAGAGGATTGGGGTTGTAATACAAGTGCATGGTCACCTGTAATTACAGTTCCTATAATTAATATTACCACGCAACCTATAATACATAACTAGTTAATATACAAAATCACAATATTATGAATAAAGTAACGAAAATTTTAGTAGGCTTATTGCTTTACCTTATTGGAGGAAAGTTATTTGCACAAAGTACAATTAATCCTGATTCAGTTTGTCTTGGATCAACAGCCGAGTCTTATTGGATTACAAATAATCCAAACTCAACCTATCAGTGGAGTGTAGATGTAGCAACTGGTGGTGTGATTACTTCTGGACAAGGAACAAACTCCATTGTAATTGATTGGTCTGCTACAGCTATTGGTTTACATACTGAGGCTATCACCCTTGTTGAGATAGATAATGTTACGGGTTGTTCAGGTGAAATAACTTTAGATGTTGAAGTGCTTCCTTTACCTACGGCCCCAACAGGGTCTAACGTAACAGCTTGTGAAGGAGGTTCAATTCCTGACTTATTAGCTATTGGTGCACAGGTGACATGGTATTCTGATGCTGGATTAACCAATCAAGTAGGAATAGGAAATAATTATTCAACAGGGCAAACTTTACCAGGAACATACACTTATTATGCCACAGAAACACTAAATGGCTGTGAAGGACCATCGGTTGCAATTACCTTAACTATAATTGCTAGCCCTTCAGTAGACGCTGGACCAGACGATGCTATTTGTGAGGGAGATACCTATACTTTGACTGCTTTAGGATCAAATAATAACGGATATGTTTGGTCTACATCTGGTGATGGAACATTCTCTAGCATAAACAGTGCGAACTCTGTGTATACTCCTGGAGCAAATGATATCGCTAACGGTTCCGTGATTTTAACTATGACGGCTATAGGTAACACTCCATGTGGAGATGTTTCTGACGATATGGTCTTGACAATTACGCAAGCAGCAACAGCAAATGCTGGTCAAGATGATATTATTTGTGATGGGGATACATATACTTTAGCTGCTTCAGCTACAAACTATAACCTTATTACGTGGTCTACATCTGGTGATGGAACGTTCTCTAACACAAATATTCTTAACCCAGTTTATACTCCTGGTGTAAATGATATTGCAAATGGAACAGTAGACCTTACACTTACAGCTTCTGCAAATGGTACATGTTTGGATGCAACTGATGTTATGACAATAACAATAAACCCGCTGCCAAATCCAGGACAAATTCAGCATAATTAATAAGGTTGAAAAAGCTATCAGTCATATTAATCTTCTTGCTTAGTTACGCAGGAATTATGGGTCAATCCATACACCTTTGTGAGGGAGACTCTTTGCAAGAGTATTGGGTGATTCCAAGTGATGTGGCTAATGCAATGCAGTGGGATTTTATTGTTGGTAATGGAGCCCAATTTATTGGAACTCAAAACACCTCACAAACAATTATCGATTTCCCTCTAGCAGGCACTTATGTTTTGCAGTTTTCAGAGACTAATCAATATGGATGTATAGGAGCGGTAACATTAGATATTGTGGTACATTCGTTACCCGCTCCTTCATTTACTTACGAAACACAATGTGTGGGACAGCCAATTTCTTTTCAGAATACAACTACAGCAAGTTCGGCATTAGAACTCATCCAATGGGAAATAAATGGTTTAATAGATACATCATATCATACTGTTAGAACATTTTTACAAGAAGGTTTGTATCCGATAAGTTTATATGTAGAGGATGAATGGGGTTGCTCTAGTACTTACTCTGAATTGTTGGAAATATATCCTAATCCTGAATCTGATTTTTATTTTTCTCCTTCAAATCCTTCTACAACAGATCCTTTGGTACAATTCATTAATTTATCCTCACCAAACACACAAGCAAGTTGGGATCTCGGTTACAATAATTTTTCAACTATTTGGAGCCCTGTTCATACTTACGAAAATGCAGGATGGCATGATGTACAGTTGAAAATTGAAGATAATAATGGATGTAAGGATTCTATTCAAAAATCTATACTTGTTAAAAGTGACTTGTTGTTTTATGTTCCAGATGCTTTCACACCAAATGGCGATGGATATAACGATATGTTTGGTCCAGAGGGTTTTGAAATGGATAAATGGCAGTCTTATCACCTAAAAGTTTGGTCTCAATGGGGTGAATTGATTTTCGAATCAACAGATGTTAATCAACTTTGGGATGGCAAAACCAAATCAAGTTTGTATGCTGCTAGTGATACCTATGTGTGGAGTATTCGGATAAATGATGAGTTGGGTAAGCAAACTCATCATACAGGAACTGTGAATTTACTTAGATAGCTATCGTAAATCAATCAAATCTACATTAGGATGCGCACTGGTGTTAAATTGAAAAAAACCTTGTTCAAATGTTTGATTTTCTTTGAATAATTGCACATCATAAGCATAGCTTCCACCATTTTTATCAAATAATGTAAATCCAGCAATTCTCATCTCTTTTTTGTTAATACGAAGTTCAATTTTAATGAATGAACCACTTTCTTTAGGTATTAAATCAATAATGTAGTTACTATTAGTTTCTGAAACAAATTGGTTTTTATAGCCTTCTTGATAGATTGTAAACATTTTTGAAGGACTCATGCTTTCTTCTTCATCATCTATTTCAGTAATTTGAACTTCTTCTTCATCAATTAGATGTATCCAATTACTTTCTCCATCAGATATTATAGTTTGCTCTTCTAACTCTAATCTATATAAATTTCCTTGTAAATAAAGCACTCCCTTTTGGCTTTCCTTGATGCCTGCTTTCTCGTTAATGATTGTATTTATAAAATGTGCTTCAATGGTAGAATAACTAGCTGTTTTTTTGCTCACATTGTCCAAAATTTCATTAGATCGATCTTGTGAAAACAAAAAGCTAGGAAGTAATGAGAAAATTAAAACCAGCTTACGCATTATCTTTGTTATTTAAGTTGTTAAGTAATTCTTCTAAAACCATTTCATCAGGAATCAATACTTGTCTAGCTTTGCTACCTTCAAAAGGTCCTACAATTCCGGCAGTCTCTAATTGATCAATAATTCTTCCAGCTCTATTGTAACCTAACTTAAGTTTTCGTTGAATTAAAGAAGTTGATCCCGATTGATGCATTACTACTACTCGAGCAGCATCTTCAAACAATAAGTCTCTATCATCTAAATCAGCATTTGGATTTCCGCCTTCTGAATCTCCAATATATTCTGGCAATAAGAATGCTTCAGGATACGCTCTTTGGTTTCCAATAAAATTAGTCACTTTTTCTACTTCAGGAGTGTCAATGAAAGCGCATTGGATACGCGTTAACTCACTTCCTAAAGCAATTAACATATCTCCACGACCAATTAGTTGATCAGCACCCCCAGCATCTAAAATTGTTCTAGAATCAATTTTTGAGGTTACTCTAAAGGCAATCCTTGCCGGAAAATTCGCTTTGATAATTCCAGTAATAACATTAACGGATGGTCTTTGAGTAGCTACAATTAAGTGAATTCCAATTGCGCGGGCTAACTGTGCTAAACGAGCAATTGGTGTTTCCACCTCTTTTCCAGCCGTCATAATTAAGTCGGCAAATTCATCAATCACCAAAACGATATAAGGTAAGTAGCGATGACCATCATTTGGATTTAGCTTTCGAGCGATAAATTTTTTATTGTATTCTACAATATTTCTACACTGCGCATTTTGAAGCAAATCATAACGTTGATCCATTTCAATACACAAAGAGTTTAGGGTATTGATTACTTTTTTAGTGTCAGTAATAATAGCTTCATCTGTATCTGGTAGTTTTGCTAAAAAGTGTCTTTCTATTTTATTAAATAGAGTTAACTCAACCTTTTTAGGATCTACTAATACAAACTTTACTTGTGAAGGATGTTTCTTATAAAGAAGAGATGCTAAAATAGCATTAAGTCCAACCGATTTACCTTGTCCTGTAGCACCTGCCATAAGAAGGTGAGGCATTTTAGAAAGGTCTGCTACAAATGTTTCATTAGAAATTGTTTTCCCTAATGCGACAGGAAGTTCCATTTCTGAATTTTGAAATTTATCTGAAGATAAAACAGCCTTCATGGAAACAGTTGCTGGATTTTGATTTGGCACTTCAATTCCGATTGTTCCTCTTCCAGGTATTGGTGCGATAATACGGATTCCTAAAGCAGATAAACTTAATGCAATATCGTCTTCAAGGTTTTTGATTTTTGAAATACGAACCCCTGCTTCTGGAACTATTTCATACAATGTGATTGTTGGTCCAACAGTGGCGCTTATAGAAGCGATACCAATTTTATAATTACCAAGTGTTTCAACAATTCGGTTTTTATTTGCTTCTAGTTCATCTTTGTCAATTTCAATTTTACCACTTCCGTAATCGTTAAGTAGTTTTATAGATGGTATTTTATAATTAGACAGGTCTAGTGTTGGGTCGTAATCGCCTAATTTTTCTATTTTGCTTTTAATTTCTTTCTGAGAAAGTATTTCTTCATCTTCCGCTTGGTTAACTTCAAACGCTAGCCCATCCTCTTGTATTGTTTGGTTCTTTGCTTCGGCATGAGGTGATACTGAAGGTTTATTACTAAGTAAAGCATTTTCAGGAATATCTTCTTTTACCTCTTCTTCAAAAGATACTTTGGTAACGATAGGTTCTTCATTTATCTTTTGTTCTTCAATTTCTTCCTCTAGTTTATCTGCTGATGCTTTTTTTTGAAACAGAGTAGGATTGAATTTTGCTACAATAAAAGCACTTAAGCTAAAAAACAACAACAAGCCTGTTCCTATTTTTCCAAGCCATGTACTAAGCCAAATATTCATCTGAAAACCAAATACACCCCCTAGAATTGATGGTTCTGTGAAAAAGCTTAAACAAATGGAAATCCAAACGATTGTAAATAAAGCATTTGTAAGTGATTTGCTAAGACTGAAAATTTGTTTTTCAAATGTTAACTTAATTCCAAATAAAAAGAAAATTACAGGAAATAAAAAGGAAGATATTCCAAACCAATTATAAATAAATTGGTGTGCAAAGCTGTGTCCTAAACTACCTCCAAAATTTTGAATTTCTTGTGTATACCTGCCAATTTTATCTTGATCTACTCTTCCGTTAAAAATATAAGAGATAAAAGAAACGACAAGAAAAATTGCAATGACTAAAAAGAATAAACCAGCAATTTTTTTTACCCTTTCGTCTTCTAAAAAAGAGTTCATGCTTTGAAAAGTATGTTTTGTGATATTGTATTTCTTCTTTTTGGCCATATTACCAATTCAGTTTTTCCTTATTTAAAAAAGCAGCGATTCCTTTCTTGCAGTCATTCGTTTCTCTAGCTTTTGCATTCATCTCTGCAGCCCACTCAAATCCTTCGGAAATGGATTTATCACTTACACCGTTAATAAGCTGCTTAGTTAATTTAAGTGAGTCAGCAGAAGCTGTTTTTACAAGGCTCTGTGCTGTATACATAACGCTGTTTTCTAATTTTTCTTTTATAGAAACTTGATTGATGAGTCCAATAGATTTAGCTTCATCTGCTGAAATAATTTTTCCGGTTAATAATAGTTCTTTGCTTTTTGCAACACCAATTTGCTTGATTAAAAATACACTAACAATAGCAGGGACAAAACCAATTTTTACTTCGGAATAACCAAATTTAGATTCCTTTGAAGCAATTGCTAAATCGCATACACTTGCTAATCCACATCCACCAGCAATAGCATGTCCTTGTACTTGTGCAATAACTACTTTAGGTAAGGTGTATATCTGCTGAAACAGCTCCATTAAATGAGTTGAGTCAGCTAGGTTTTCATCATAAGAATTAGATTGTAGCTCTTTTAAATAACAAAGGTCTGCTCCAGCACAAAAAGCATCTCCTTTAGCGTTTAAAATGACAACCTTACAGTCGGTGTCTTTTTCGGCATGGTTGAAAGCTTCTTTTAACTCACTAACGAATTGTGCGTTTAAGGCATTTCGTTTTTCAGGTCTGTTGAGGGTGATAAAACCAACTCTTTCTTCGCAGTAGTAATTGACAAAATTCCAGTTCATATAAGGATGAAAAAACCTTTTCAAATATATTCAAAAATAGGACTGTAAATAATGTTTGTTTCAGATTTTATTAAACCCTAAACTATCGTTAAATTTGTGCTTCAATTTCAGGAGATGATAACATTAAATATACAAAACGAAACAGCACAGTTAGAGGCAGTCGTTTTAGGTATTGCTAATAGCTTTGGAGGTACACCAAGTCTAGAAGCTTGTTATGATCCAAAGTCTAAAGAACATGTGAAAGCAGGGACTTTTCCAACGGAAGATTCGATTATTCCCGAAATGAAAGCAGTATGTAATGTGTTAGAAAAGCATGGGGTAAAAGTGTACAGGCCGAAAGAAATTGAAGGGTTAAATCAAATTTTTGCTAGAGATATAGCTTTTGTTATTGATGATAAAATGGTGCTTCCAAACATCATTGATGATAGAGCAGATGAGTTAAAAGCTATACAAGCAGTGATAGATGAGATTGATACACATCAATTAATGAAGATGCCACAGGAAGCAAGGGCAGAAGGGGGGGATGTGATGATTTGGAATGAATACTTGTTCATAGGATATTCGGAAGAAGAAGATTTTGAAAAATACCAAGTGGCGCGTACCAACAAAGAAGGTGTTGCCTTTTTGCAAACTTCTTTTCCAAACAGAAAGGTAAAAGCTTTTGAGCTGAAAAAATCTGACATCAATGCTAGAGAAAATGCATTACATTTGGATTGTTGTTTTCAGCCAATAGGAAATAAGCAAGCAATTTTGTTTGAGGATGGATTTAAGAATTCAGAAGATGTTGCTTTTTTAGTAGATTATTTTGGTGAAGAAAACATCATTAAAATTACTAGGGAAGAAATGTATGAGATGAACTCCAATGTTTTTTCCATATCACCAAAGGTGATTATCTCAGAAAAGGGATTTGTCAGATTGAATAGTGAGTTGAGAAATAGGGGTTTTCAAGTAGAGGAAGTTCCTTATGCTGAAATTGCAAAAATGGAAGGTCTGTTGCGTTGTTCCACCATGCCTTTAAGAAGAAAATAAATGAGTCAGATTACGAATCATATCATGATGATACAGCCTGTTGGTTTTCGATACAACGAGCAAACAGCTGTTAATAATTATTACCAACAAGTAATGATAGGGTTGACTCCTGCAAGAGTGCAAGAAAACGCATTGCAAGAGTTTAATGGTTTTGTAGAGAAGTTACGCGTTAAAGGGGTAAATGTGGTAGTGATTCCAGATACTAAAGATCCTGATACTCCAGATTCTATTTTCCCTAATAATTGGGTGTCTTTCCATAGAAATGCTATCGTTGGACTATATCCTATGTGTGCTGAAAATAGGAGAGGCGAGCGTAGAGAAGATATTCTTGAAACATTGGTAGATGATTATGGTTTTCACATTGAGGAAATCAAAGATTTCACCGAGTTTGAAGAGCACGATAAATTTTTAGAAGGTACTGGTAGTATGATTTTGGATAGAGAAAATAAGCTGTGCTATGCCGCTATCTCTATTCGTACAGACGAGCAAGCTGTTATTCAGTTTTGCGATGAGTTTGGCTACGAGCCTGTTTGCTTTACAGCCAATCAAGATGTTAATGGAGAGCGACTAGCAATTTATCACACCAATGTAATGATGTGTGTGGCAAACGATTTTGCTATTGTTTGTTTAGATACAATTGATAAGGCAGAGGAACGCCAAAAAGTGAAAGACTCCTTAACTAGAACAGGCAAAGAAATTATTGAAATTTCTGAAGCGCAAAAACACCGATTTGCCGGTAATATGTTACAGGTAATGGGAGATCAGCCGTATTTGGTGATGTCAAAATCGGCACATGAAAGTTTAACAGATACACAAGTTGCATCAATCGAAAAACATTGTCCAATTATTTCTAGTTCCTTAGATACCATAGAAGCATGTGGTGGAGGGAGTGCTAGATGTATGATGGCTGAGATATTTTTACCACAAGCATGATAGAACAATTGCTATATACAGCTGTTGAAAAAGCATTGCAATCGCTTTACGGAGCAGAAGGGCAAAGTATACAGTTTCAAAAAACGCGAAAAGATTTTGATGGAGACATCACATTGGTTGTGTTTCCATTTTTGCGTGCTTCTAAAAAAGGACCTGAACAAACAGCAGACGAGCTAGGACAGTATTTGCAAGAGAAAGTAGCTGAGGTTTGTTGTTACAATGTGGTGAAGGGATTTTTGAATTTATCCATAGATAAAAACTATTGGTTATCACAATTTAAAACCCTTTATAAAGCTGAAAATTATGGAACAGTACAAGTTTCTGAAGATGCTCCAACTTATTTAGTAGAGTACTCTTCGCCAAACACCAATAAACCTTTGCA
>CACHMF010000018.1 GCA_902580855.1 uncultured Bacteroidota bacterium
AACATAACAAGCTTTTCAAGTTTTGGTTGAAAGATGGAGAAATCATTTTCCTTTTTTGCTTTATCCCATGCTACGAATGCATCAGAAACACAAATAGAGTGATTTTTCACAAAGTCGGCATTGTACTTTTGAGATTTACGAAAAGCTTTCAAAGAAAGCTCTACATTTCTTATTTCATCTTCCGAAAGATTACTGTCTCCACACAATTCTTCTAGTAGTTTTCCATAATCAGTATCCACAGAAAAGATGTGTGATATTTCGGATAAAGTAGCCAGTTGTTGAGCGCGAAAAGCAGCTCCTTTAGGTGGCATGTTAACTTCCTGATCCCAGTGTAAAACGCCAGCTGAAAGATTGACATCTGTTATCTTTCGCACATGCGCTTTATATTTTTCGTAATTCGTCATTTCATTTTTTAAATAATGATAGTAAAAAGATAAACCACCCAATAATTAAAAGCATTCCACCGATAGGAGTGATTGGACCTAAAAAGGAAAGTGAAGTACCTATTAATACCTGTAAATTTAACAGGTAAATCGAAAGGGAAAACAAGAGTGTTCCAATGATAAATAGCTTACTGATAATGGCTGTATTCTTAATTTTATCAAAAGCAAATCCAGTAAAAAGTAAAACAAATCCGTGATACATTTGATAGCGAACTCCTGTTTCAAAACTTGCTAACTGATTGTTGGATAATATTTCTTTTAAAGCATGGGCGGCAAAAGCACCTAGTATAACAGCTGTTAAAGCAAAAGCGGCTCCACAAGCCATAATATTCTTGTTCATTTTTTTGTGATTTGGAGGTGCTAAAATACATATATTAGCCCTTTAAAAGAACGAAATTATGCAACGCATTTTAGTGGTTGGAGCGGGACGTTCTTCGTCCACATTGATTCAATATTTACTAGATCATTCAGAAGAAAATGATTGGCAAGTTATTGTAGGTGATTATGACTTGTCTTTAGCAGAACAAAAGATTGAAAATCATCCTAATGGAAAAGCTATCCGTTTTGATGTTTTTGATGTAGAACAGCGAAATAATGGCATAAGAAATGCTGATATTGTTGTCTCTATGCTTCCGGCAAGTATGCATATTTTATTGGCTGAAGATTGTGTTTTTCAAGGCAAAAATCTGGTGACAGCTTCTTATGTTTCAGAAGATATAGCAGTACTTAATGATAAAGCAGTAGAGAAGGGAGTATTACTATTAAACGAAATTGGTTTAGATCCAGGAATTGATCATATGTCAGCTAAAAAGGTTATTGACGACATTCACAACGATGGAGGAAAGATTCATACATTCAAATCATTTTGTGGTGGTTTAGTTGCGCCTAAATATGATACTAACCCTTGGAATTATAAGTTTACATGGAATCCAAGAAATGTCGTTTTAGCGGGAAAAGGAACAGCACAATTTATCAGAAACGGTCAGTATAAATATATTCCTTATCAAAACTTGTTTAGTCGTATTGAATGTATTGATATATTAGAGGCAGGTGCCTTTGAGGGTTATGCCAACAGAGATTCTTTAGAATATAGAGAAGCTTACGACTTAACAGATATTCCAACCATTTTTAGAGGGACTTTACGTAGACCAGGTTTTTGCGAGGCTTGGAATGTATTTGTGCAATTAGGAATTACTGATGACACTTATAAAGTATCAGGTCTATCAAACATGACTTGGCGTGATTTCATCAATTCTTTTCTAGTATACGATGAAGTAAAAACAGTAGAGGAGAAGCTTCAATCTTATTTGTCTTTATCGTCTGAAGTAATGAATAAATTAAAGTGGTTAGGAATCTTCGAAAATGTATCTGTTGGCCTACAAGATGCAACTCCCGCACAAGCCCTTCAAAAGTTATTAGAAAGCAAGTGGTCTTTGGAGGAAGAAGATAAGGACATGATTGTCATGCAACACCAATTTCATTATCAATTAAACGGAGAAGAAAAGTGTTTTCATTCTTCTTTGGTACTTGAGGGTAAAGATCAAATTCATACTGCCATGAGTATGACAGTTGGCTTGCCTTTAGCAATCGCAACTAAACTTATTTTACAACAAAAAATAAAGCTTTCTGGGGTTCAAATTCCAGTAATGAAAGAGATATACGAGCCTGTTTTGGAAGAGCTAAAGTCTTTCGGGATAGATTTTGTTGAAGAGGAAATTTAGGATTTACATATTTAGATAAAAATCTTTGCATAGCTGAGTGTATTTGTCTGTGTACACATGTCTTTTTTTTTCAATAATAAGAATGTTTTCTTCAAAAGGATATTTACTAAAAGAAAATTGTAGCAGTGCTCTTTTAATAGTTGTTTTATCATTTCCTTTTACCCAACACAATCTGTTAAGATGTAACTGATAATTTTTACCTATTTTTTCCACCTTAGACTTACTTTTGCTTGGAAGTATTATTGCTAGTGATCCCTTTTGACTTAATAGTTTTGCACTACATTCAATGAGTGATTCAAAAGAAAGTGTATCTGTATGGCGTGCTTGTGTTCGCTGTTTGTCATTTGTTTTTAAATTATTTTCAAAATAAGGAGGGTTGCTTACAATTAAATCGAAAGAAGCTGTATGTTGAAATTCTTGTAAAGAAATGTATTCTAAAGATAATCGATTACTCCATTTAGTTTTTTGAAAGTTTTCGAACGCTTGTTGACTAGCATCCAAATCAAGCTCTATAGCTTTAATATTGGCATTTTCAAAGCGCTGTGCCATCATCATAGCTATCAATCCTGTTCCTGTTCCTATATCTAAAATTTGTTGTGGTTTGTCAGCTTTTACCCAAGCGCCTAATAGGGTGCCATCAGTACCCACTTTCATGGCGCAATTATCTTGTGCTATGCTAAACTGTTTAAAACGAAACATTATGTTTTTTCAGTTTTAAATTCAGTATTTTTCTCCCAAGATTGATGTTAAGTTCAAAATCGTTTTTCATAATGTAAGGTGTTGATTTAAAAAAACTTAATAGAAATTTATTTTCTGAAAGCTTTCACTAAAAAAGTAATAACTAATATTTGCACTAGCAAAAGTATATAATGCAGGATGTAAACTTGTTCTTTTGGGTCGTTTATTTGCCAACTGAATTCAATTAGTTTATAAAAACCGTAAGATAGTGCCATACCTACTAAATAGCCAATTTGCTTGGCAGTATCTACACGTGTTAGTATATTGTTTTCTTTTAGTACTAAGGTTTCGGCTCTAACAAGATATGAACCAAAAATAAATGTCAGTTGGTAACCAATATATACCCAAAGAGCTGTCTGGTAACTATATGAAAATATTAGAAATACAATAACCATAGCTAATGCCACCAACTCTACAAGTATTGATATACGGTAAAAGTATGTTGCGTTAAGGATTTTGTGATATTGATTGGCTATAATCAACATCCCTAATGCTAAAATAATACCTCCAATAGAAAACACTGAGGGTTCCAACGGTTCATAAATAGTGAATATACTTCCTACTGATATACCCAGAAATAATGAGTTTATTAGCTTATATAGAACATATGCTCCTTGGTCTATTTTTAAATCTCGGAGCATTTATATTCTTAGTAATAACAGTTTCTACGTACATTAGATACATGCTTTGCTAAGCGCATTACTTGGCGAGTGTATCCATATTCATTGTCATACCATACATATAGCACGATTGATTTCCCATCTGCAGAAACCTGTGTGGCAGGACTGTCAAAAATAGAAGCGCAGCTATCACCAACAATGTCGCTAGAAACAAGTTCGTTTGAAATAGAATAGCGAATTTGTTCTACTAATTTTCCTTCTAAAGCGGCACTTCGCATCATTTCATTCACCTCTTGCAAAGAAGTTACTTTCTTAGTAGTAATGTTTAATATAGCTAAAGAAGCATTAGGAGTTGGTACACGTATCGCACTAGAGGTCAATTTTCCTGATAAAGATGGAATGGCTTTTGTTACCGCTTTTCCAGCACCAGTTTCCGTAATTACCATATTTAGGGCAGCGGCTCTTCCTCTACGGAATTTATTGTGCATATTGTCTACCAAGTTTTGGTCGTTGGTGTACGCGTGAATCGTTTCAATATGTCCTTTTTCAACACCTAATTTCTTTACAATTATTTCCAATACAGGAGTGATAGCATTAGTTGTACAAGAAGCAGCAGAGAAGATTTTTGTGTTTTCTACATCTATATCGTGGTTAACACCAAAGACAATGTTTGGAACGCCTTTTCCTGGAGCAGTTAATAAAACTTTAGCCACTCCCTTAGACTGTAAATGAAGACTTAGAGCTTCATAATCTCGAAAAGCTCCAGTGTTATCAATCACTAATGCATTTTCAATTCCATAATTAGTGTAGTCGACGCTATCTGGACTATTGGCAGCAATCATATGTACGCTACGGCCATTGATGATTAAACAATTGTTTTCTACATCTTCTAAAACGCTTCCAGGAAATTTTCCGTGAACTGAGTCTGTTCTTAGTAAAGAAGCTCTTTTAGTAATATCTGATTCTCTATTGTTTCTTGTTACAATTGCGCGTAATCGCAATTGGTTTCCAGAACCTTCTTGAGCAATTAGTTCGCGTGCTACTAAACGACCGATACGACCAAAACCGTAGAGAATTACATCTTTTGGTTCTAGAAATTTATCATTATTTATAAACTTACCTAGCTTTTCAGTTACAAAACTTTCGGTGTTTTCGCCACCTTCCTGCATAAAATCTGAGGTTAATTTTCCTAAATCGATTTTTGCAGAAGTAACTCTAGCATTTAAGATCGCTTGTGCAATTGGTAAAGTTTCTTTGATAGTAATTTTTTGCTTAACGAACTCGCGGGCATAAATATGTAAATTTAAAACTTCGCTAATGTTTTGGTCTACTAATTTATTACGAAATAATACTAATTCAGTTGAATTTTCAAAACGAAGTTTACTAACAATATTTGTAAGTTCAGTTGCGGCTTTTTCTTTGATAATCCAGTCAGCCAATTGGTTATCATAATTTGTTGCGCTCATTGATTTGATTTTTGAGTTGCAAATTTCGGATTCAAAGTTAATATTATTATACTGTTTACAATGTTTAACGAATTGAAATTTTACTCTAATAAAATACTATTCATTTTCTTACATTTGACATATGAAATTAGAGTTTTACAAATATCAAGGAACTGGAAATGATTTTGTAGTTATTGATGATCGAATACAACAGTTTGATATAACTGATGAAGATAGAATTCGTAATATTTGTAATAGGAGAAAAGGAGTAGGAGCAGATGGTTTAATCTTACTTAGAAGCCATTTAGATGCAGATTTTGAAATGTTGTATTTTAATGCAAATGGTAAAGAGGGAAGTATGTGTGGTAACGGTGGTCGATGTTTGGTTGATTTTGCACATTTTTTAGGTATTATTGAAGATGACTGTACTTTTATTGCGATTGATGGTCTGCATGAAGCAAAATGGACAGAAGAATCGGTTGCAATAAAAATGATAGACGTTTTTGAAGTTGAAGTTCGTGATAAGTATGTTTACTTAGATACTGGTTCACCACATTATGTGCAATTTGTCAAGGATTTGAAAAATTATCCTGTTTTTGAACAAGGAAAATCTATTCGATTTAATGAAAGGTTTAAGCAAAATGGAACGAATGTAAACTTTGTTGAAATACTAGGTTCATCATGTATGGTGAGAACATATGAAAGAGGAGTAGAGAATGAAACATTTGCTTGCGGAACAGGTGTTACTGCTGTTGCGATTGCTGCTCATGCTAATAAAAAAAATCTTGATAATCCATTATCTGTAAGTGTTTTAGGTGGTGTTCTCAAAGTTTCATTTGAAGAGGTAAATGGTATATATAAAAATGTATGGCTGACAGGTCATGCAAAGCAAGTTTTTAAAGGAAGTATAAAATGTTAACAGGAAAAAATATACAATTGCGTGCTTTAGAGCCATCTGATCTAGATACATTGTATCAATGGGAAAACAACACAAATATCTGGGAAGTAAGCAAGACAATATCTCCATTTTCTAAGCATGTTTTAACCCAGTATTTAGCAAATGCACATCAAGATATTTTCACAGCTAAACAGCTGCGTTTAATCATAGAAAAAGAACGAAAATCTATTGGAACTATTGATCTCTTTGATTTTGTGCCTGTTCATCAAAGAGCGGGTGTTGGTATTTGGATTGCTGATGAAGATGAACGACAAAAGGGGTATGCAAAAGAAGCTTTACAGCTAATGATTGACTACTCGTTCAAACAACTACAATTGAAACAAATATATTGTAATATTTCTTCTTCTAATAAAGCCAGCATCAATCTTTTTTCTGGATTAGATTTTCTTCTTGTAGGTGTTAAAAAAGATTGGAATAAAACCAAAGACGGTTGGGAGGATGAACTTTTATTTCAGCGCTTGTGCGATTAGAATTATTTATTATTACACTTCTTTTAATAACTGCCTGTGGTGGTAAAGTAGAACCTGTAAATGATTACCTTAATCTTCATGATTCCGTATCATATGTAGGAAAAGAAACCTGTATGCAATGTCATTATGAAATTTATGAATCTTACATGCAAACTGGAATGGGTCAATCCTTTGATAAGTCTTATCCAAAAAAGAGTTCTGCAAATTTTGATGAAAATTCTATAATAAAAGACATTCATTTAGGCTTAAGTTATCATCCATTTTGGAAAAATGACACTCTTTTTCTTAAAGAACATGGTTCATATCATCATAGAATTGAAAATGTTGATTACATCATAGGGTCAGGTCATCATACAAATTCACATATGTGGGAAGAAAATGGTTATCTACACCAAATGCCATTTACATATTATACTCAAGAAGGTAAATTAGATTTACCACCAGGTTATGAAAATGGAAATAATTCACGCTTTTCCAGAAAAATTGGATTAGAGTGCATGAGTTGTCATAACGCCTATCCAAAAATAGTTTTAGGCTCAGAAAACAAATATGAATACATTCCCGATGGTATCGATTGTGAACGTTGTCATGGTGCTGGTGGTGAACATGTCAAAAGAATGATTTCAGGTGATTTAGTTGATACATCAAAATACATTGATTATTCTATAGTAAATCCAGCTAAACTACCTTTAGAAAAACAATTTCAAATATGCATGAGATGTCATTTACAGGGAAACACAGTTCTTGCTGATGGTAAAAGTTTTTATGATTTTAAACCTGGAATGGATCTAAATGAAGTAATGACAGTATTTACCGCAAGATATAAAGATGATGAAACATTCATAATGGCTTCACATGCAGATAGATTACAACAAAGTTCATGCTTTCAAAACTCAGAAATGAGTTGTATAACATGCCATGATCCTCATCACTCTGTTAGAAAAAAACCACAAAATTATTTTAATAAAAAGTGTTTTTCATGTCATGACAACTGTGATGATGAGAAAAATACTTTAAATTCAGATTGCGTTTCATGTCATATGCCAGAATCTTCATCATCTGACATACCTCATGTTACTATAAATGATCATAAAATAGCTGTGCATAACAATAAAGTAAATGACAATAAGGGTGATTTCATTGGTTTAGTAGCTCTTAATAATGAAAAGCCAGATAATCTTACTAAAGCAAAAGCATATATTCAACACTATGAAAAAATATCATCGGATGCATTTTTATTGGATAGTGCAAATAACTATATCTCTAAACTGTCTATAGATGTTTCTTTTCAAGTATCTATACATTTGTATTTTTTAAAAAAGGATTATGAATCAATCAGAAATATAGTGTATGCTGTTGAAAATTATCCTTTAAATAAAATGACTTATGATAATCAACATGCTTGGACATCATATAGAATTGGTTATTCTTTTGCTCATAACGGACAAAATATTTTGGCAATAGAATATTATGAGCGAGCAGTTGCTTTAGCACCTTATGTTCTAGAATTTAAAATGAAACTTGCTGATTTATTACTTAGTCAGGGAAACTATGAAAAATCAATAATTCACTATAAAAATATTTTAAATGAATTTCCTAAAATGCAAACCGCATGGTGTAACTTGGGATTCGCATATTTAAAATATGGAAATATAAGTGAAGCTCAAGAATGTTTTAAAAATTCTATTTCATTAAACCCTAGTCATATTCAAACATTATTGAATTTAGCATCTTTACATCTTTTGCTTGATGAAAAAGAAGAAGTAGTAAAATATTTAAATAGAGTATTGGATATTCAGCCAAATCATCTAAAAGCAAATAACTTATTAAATGAAATAAATGTATAAAGTAAAGATTAGTAACTTTAAAAAATTTTTATTGAGCTTACTAGGTTTGTTATTAATAAGTGGGCTCATAATGGCATATTTTTTTTATAGCCGA
This sequence comes from uncultured Bacteroidota bacterium, assembly GCA_902580855.1. GTDB lineage: Bacteria > Bacteroidota > Bacteroidia > Flavobacteriales > UBA7312 > UBA7312. Next base: position 8,337 of record CACHMF010000018.1, read on the forward strand.
ATCTATCAACCAAATGTTGTAATGGAATATGAAAAAGAGGTTTTTGTTTACATTCCTACAGATGCCACTTTTGAAGATGTACAACAAATATTAATAGCAAGTGGAGTAGTTCAAAATACCTCATCTTTTCGTTGGGTTGCTGAACGAAAAAACTTTATCCATCGCATTAAATCAGGAAGGTTTCTACTTGAGAACGGTATGAATAACAATGAGCTAGTAAATTTATTACGTTCTGGCAGACAAACTCCTGTTGATGTAGTTTTTAATAATGTCCGAACAAAAGAACAATTTGCAGGAAAAGTAGCTTCTCAATTAGAACTAGACTCACTAGCGTTACTTTTAGCTATGGTTGATACTGCTTTTACAAATCCTTTAGACTTGGATGCATTTACAGTTTCATCATTATTCATTCCTAATACCTATGAATTTTATTGGGATGTTTCAGTAGCTGATTTTTTAGCGAGAATGACTGCTGAACATCATCATTTTTGGACAGAACGTAGAAAGACAAAAGCACAAAAACTGAAACTTTCTCTAAAAGAAATAACAACACTTGCTTCTATAGTAGAAAAAGAAACTCTAAAGAAAGATGAACAACCAAAAGTTGCTGGTTTGTATCTGAATAGACTTGAACGAGGAATTAAGCTTGAATCTGATCCGACAGTTATTTTTGCTATTGGAGATTTCACCATCAATAGGGTTTTGAATAAAGATTTAAAAATCGATTCTCCCTATAATACATATAAGTATAAAGGCTTACCTCCTGGACCTATATCTATTCCTTCAATACAAGCGATTGACGCTGTTTTAAATCATGAAAAACATGATTTTATATTTATGTGCGCTAAAGATGATTTTTCAGGTTATCATAATTTTGCAAAGACTTATGCAGGCCACCTTATTAATGCAAGAAAATACCGTAAAGCATTGAATAAAAGAGGTATCAAGCGATAATTGCAAAAGCCTATATTTGCAGAGTTACAAAAATTTACAATGACAAAGATTAAATTTGGAACAGATGGTTGGAGAGCCATTATTGCAAAAGAATTTACTGTAGATAATGTTGCTAGAGTAAGTTTGGGAGTAGCTCAGTGGTTAACAAAAAACTTTGACAATCCATCAGTAGTAATTGGGCATGATTGCCGCTATGCAGGGAAAATGTTTGCAGAAACAGCTGCTAAAGTTTTAGCGGGAGCAAGAGTTAAAGTGTATTTGGCAAAAGGATTTGTGAGTACGCCTATGGTTTCATTAGGTGTTGTTAAGCAATCGGCTTCATTAGGTATTGTAATTACCGCGAGCCATAATCCTCCAAGTTATAATGGATATAAACTTAAAGGAAATTTTGGAGGTCCATTGCTTCCGGATCAGATCCAAGAGGTGGAAGATTTAATCCCTGACTCACACGACTTAACGTTAAACAAACTAACCCAAAGTGAAGTTGAGTATGTTGATCTAGAAACAATGTACGTAGAGCATGCTAAAGAAAATTTTGATTTAGATATAATCAATAATTCAGATTTGAATTTAGCTTACGATCCAATGTTTGGAGCAGGAAAAGCAGCAATGCCACGTTTACTTCCTAAAATTAAGTCTATTCATATTGATGATAATCCAGGTTTTCATGGAACAGCTCCTGAACCAATTCATAGAAACTTACAAGAATTTTCAACTTTAATTAAAGATAGTGGGAACATTGATTGCGGTTTAGCAACAGATGGAGATGCTGATAGAATTGGTCTTTACAACAAGTCTGGTAAGTTCATCGATTCCCATCATTTAATCTTATTACTGATTCATTACTTAGTGAAATACAAAGGAATGAGTGGAAAAGTAGTTACAGCTTTCTCTTGTTCTGTTAAAGTAGCTAAGATTTGCAAATACTATGGTCTAGATCATGAGACGGTTAAAATTGGTTTCAAGCACATAGCAGCAATAATGTTGAAAGAAGATGTTTTGTTGGGTGGAGAGGAATCTGGAGGTATTGCTATCAAAGGACATATTCCTGAGCGTGATGGTATTTGGATGGGATTAGTGATTTGGGAGTACATGGCAAAGACCGGAAAAAGTTTAGATGAATTAATTAAAGAAGTTTATGACATTGTTGGTGAGTTTGCTTTTGAAAGATTTGATTTACATTTAGAAGAAGCAAAAAAGTTAAGTATAGTAGAGAACTGTAAAAACGGAGTATACACCCAATTTGGAGATTTATTCGTAGAACGTATTGAAACTATTGATGGTTTCAAGTATTACTTTAATGAAGACAGTTGGGTGATGATTCGTCCTTCAGGAACAGAGCCTGTTCTTAGAACTTATGCAGAAGCATCAACTCAAAAAAAAGCTTTAGAGCTTTTAAAGAAAGTTCACTACACATTATTAAACTAGCTTGAAGGAAGAGATTTGTAAATCAGTATTGATAATGTTGGATAAGAAGATAAAGACTGTTCAGGAAAGCATTTCTTATATTCAAGAAGCACGTAATAATGAAACAAAAAGTAGTGCTGGTGATAAATACGAAACTAGTCGAGTAATGATGCAAGCTGAGTTGGATAAGCAGAATTTGTTGTTACAACAATTTCTACAACAAAAGAATGTTTTTCTGAAAATTCAAAGAACAAAACCATCTGAGAAAATCGATTTTGGTAGCTGGGTAGAAACCAATCAAGGAAATTATTTGATTGCAGTAGGAATAGGGAAAGTAAAAGAGGTTTTTGTTATATCTTTAGCTTCGCCTTTAGGAAAAGCATTGAAAGGACTTAGAATAGGAGATAAAACATCTTTACAAAACAAAGAGTACAGAATAACCACTATTAAATAAAAAAAGCCCGCTAATGCGAGCTTTTAAAAAATAATTTTTTCTTATTAGTGCTTTGATAAGTAATCAGCGACACCTTCAAAAGATTCTTTCATACCGTCTTTTCCTTTAGACCAGTTTGCTGGACAAACCTCACCATTCTCCTCATGATGTTGTAAAGCATCAACAATCCTCAATGCTTCATCAACGTTTCTGCCGAGTGGTAGATGATTAACTAATTGATGTTGAACTACACCTTTTTTATCAATTAAGAAAAGACCTCTGAAAGAAATCATTGGTCCCTCAGCTTCAAGTTCGTCATTTTCATTCAAAACATAATCTCCAAAGAGAACACCATAGTTACTTGCAATTGTTTTTGTTTGGTCTGCTATTAACGGATATGTTATTCCTTTTATTCCACCATTTTCTTTAGCAACTTGTAACCAACCCCAGTGACTTTCAGGAGTATCTGTTGAACAAGCAATCACTTCAACTCCTCTTTCTTTAAAATCATTTAATTTTTCTTGAAAAGCATGAAGTTCGGATGGACAAACAAACGTGAAATCTTTAGGATAAAAGAATAAGACAACGTGTTTTTTTCCAATAAATTGATCTAATGAAAAGTCTTTTACGATTTTCTCACCGTTAATAACTGCAGAGCTAACAAAGTGAGGTGCTTTTTTACCTACTAATACCATTATAAAAAATTTTAATTACCTATTAATTAGAATGCAAATTTAATAAATACCATTTTAATTGAAAATTTCAATAGTTTTAATGAATGATATTGTTTTCCGATATTAGCAACAAATAAAATTATTATGTCAGATCAGCAAATTATATTTTCAATGAATAGGGTCAGCAAGACCTTTCCTTCAAATAATAAACAAGTTTTAAAAGGTATTAACCTATCTTTTTTTTATGGTGCTAAAATTGGCATAATTGGTTTAAATGGTTCTGGTAAATCAACCTTATTAAGGATTATTGCTGGTTTAGACACGTCTTTTGATGGTGAAGTACATTCATCTAAAGATTATACCACAGGTCACTTGGCACAGGAACCAGAATTAGATGAAAGCAAAACCGTAATGGATATTGTGAAAGAGGGTATGCAAGAAGCTGTAGATTTAATTGCTGATTATAATGACATCAATAATCAGTTTAGTCTACCAGAGGTTTATGAAAACCCCAATAAGATGGAAGACCTAATGAAGAAGCAAGGTGAGTTGCAAGATCAAATTGATGCCTGTGGTGCTTGGGATTTAGAAACTAAGTTAAATATTGCTATGGACGCCTTACGTTGTCCAGAAGGAGATACACCTATCAATGTTTTATCTGGAGGCGAACGTAGAAGGGTGGCTTTATGTCGTTTACTTTTAAAAGAGCCAGATGTTCTTTTATTAGATGAGCCAACCAACCATTTGGATGCGGAGTCTGTACAGTGGTTAGAGCAACATTTACAGCAATATAAAGGAACAGTTATTGCGATAACCCACGACCGTTACTTCTTGGACAATGTTGCAGGTTGGATTTTAGAGTTAGATAGAGGAGAGGGAATACCATGGAAAGGAAATTACTCTTCATGGTTAGATCAAAAATCGAATCGTTTAGCACAAGAAGAGAAAACTGAGAGCAAGCGTAGAAGAACATTAGAACGTGAGCTAGAATGGGTGCGCATGACACCTAAAGGCAGGCAGTCTAAATCGAAAGCTCGTTTAAGTAATTACGAGAAGTTACTTTCAGAAGATAATAAGGCACAAGAAGAAAAAATTGAATTATACATTCCGCCAGGACCACGATTAGGAACCAATGTAATTCAGGCTCAGGGTGTTTCTAAATCTTTTGGTGACAAGTTATTGTATGAAGATTTAAACTTTAATTTACCACCTGCGGGTATTGTTGGAATTATTGGTCCTAATGGTGCTGGTAAAACAACTTTGTTCCGTATGATTATGGGCCAAGAAAGTCCTGATACGGGAAGTTTTAATACTGGAGACACAGTTAAAATTTCTTACGTAGACCAGCAACACACTGATATTGATCCAGAAAAAACAATTTGGGAACAAATTACATCAGGTAATGAATTAGTAGAGATAGGTGGTAAACAAATTAATTCGAGAGCTTATGTAGCCAAATTTAATTTTGGAGGTTCTGACCAAAATAAAAAAGTAGGGGTACTTTCAGGCGGTGAACGCAATCGCTTACATCTTGCTATGACCTTGCGCGATGAGGGTAATGTTTTATTACTAGATGAGCCTACTAACGACTTAGATGTAAATACTCTTAGAGCTTTAGAAGAGGGTTTAGATAATTTCGGAGGATGTGCTGTAATTATATCTCATGACCGTTGGTTCTTAGATAGGGTGTGTACGCACATTCTTGCATTTGAAGGGAATTCGCAAGTTTACTTTTTTGAAGGTGGTTATTCTGATTATGAAGAAAACCGTAAAAAGCGCTTAGGAGATGTTGGTCCAACACGAATTAAGTATAAAAAGTTGATTAAGTAGCGTATAAGTAGCTGTTGTTGAGTCATTTTCAAAGCTTCTTTTAATTATATTTGTAAGCCTGAACATTATCAATGAAGTATATTCATCCTTTTGTCATAGTATCTTTTTTGAATATGTTTTCATTTGCTCAGTGTATTGTAAATGTTAACGATACATTACTATGCCATCCTGGAGACCCCATGTTTATTTCTCCGAATATCTCTGGCAACTGTAAGACTCTAAGTTATGAGATTAATACTATTCCTTTTCAAGAATATACCTTATCCCAACCCTATTCTATTTTTATGACTGATGATGATGTAGTAGGACCTTTTGCTATTGGCTTTGATTTTAAGTTTTTTGGAAACACCTACAATCAATTTTTCCTAGGTTCCAATGGTTGGATTAGTTTCTCAGCAGGACAAACAATTAGCTTTACACCTAAGCCACTACCATCTAACGATAATGTTCCGCTAAATGTCATTATGGGGCCCTGGGAAGATTGGGATCCTTCTCAAGTAGGCGTTATTTCATTCGAAACAATTGGTCAGGCTCCGAATAGAAAATTAGTCGTTGATTTTGATGTTTTAGGACATTACAACTGCGGAGTTGATCCATCTGTTTTAGGTGATTTTCAAATTGTTTTAAACGAGCAAGATTTTATTATTGAAAATCATTTAAAAAACAAACCATCTTGTGATACAACAAAAGCAGTTCAAGGAATTCAAAATATTGATGGCACAAAAGCAGTTGTAGTGAATGGAAGAAACGCTACAAACTGGAGTTCTTATTATGAATCGGTTCAATATAAACCTAATAATCAGTCCTATTATTCTTGGGAGTTAGGAAGTGATATTTTGTCTAACAACCCTACATTCGTTTTTACACCTCAAGAAACCACGATATATTCCTTGTATTATACTGATGTTGCTGGTTGTACAGCGTCTGTGCAATTTGAAATTTATATCCCAACTCCACTAGACCCTTTAATTCAAAGAGTTGGAAATCAGCTTCACGCTAGTCTTTCTGGATATTTTTATCAATGGTATTTGAATGGACAACCTTTGATAGGGGAAACATTTCAAATAACTACTTTGGGTTCTTTTGGCTTGTACACTGTTGAAGTAACAGATCCTTCTACTGGATGTTCATATATGTCACGAGTCCATCTTTACGCTTCTTCTTTAGGTGTCAAGGATTTAATGGGTAAGGAGATAGACATATATCCAAACCCAACCAGAGGTCAATTGATGTTTGATTTTGGAAATTTTCAAGAAAAATTGCAAATTAATTTGTATGATATACATGGTCACTTGTTAGAGGCTTATAGTGCAGATAAATCTCATCATAAAACATTTAACCTTGCTAAGGGGTTGTATTTTATTGAATTCTCAGATCTATTAGGTCATACAATCACAAAAATAATAACGATAAATTAAATGAAGAAAGTTGTTTTTGTATTAATATTCATTCCGTTTCTTCTCAAAGCTCAATGTACAATTGAAGTTGTAGATACATTTTCATGTACGCCTGGAAGTATGCTTGTCTTAGATGCTATTACTTTTAATGCTTTTGATACTGAAAATTATATGATTTCTAATATACCTTATTCTCCTGTTAGTGGATTAAAAACACAGAGTTTAACAATAGGTGACGATCAAACTTTAGGGCCTTTTCCTATTGGTTTTAATTTCAATTTTTTTAACGAACAATATGATGAATTTTACATCTGTTCAAATGGCTTTATTTCTTTTCTTCCAGGAGGGGCTCCATACAATGCATTTCCAATTCCTGACGGAGGGGCGCCAAGGGCAGCAATTTTTGCCGCTTGGGAAGATTGGAATCCTAGTTGGGGGCAAGGTGTTGTAAGGTATGAAACTTTAGGAGGTATTCCGAATAGATATTTAGTAATAGAGTATGATAGTGTTAACTCTTTTAATTGTGGAGGAGGACCTGTTCAAGCAGGTGTTTGGCAAATTATATTGAAGGAAAATTCAAATGAAATAGAACTTCATATAGCTCAAAAGCCTCAATGTAATACAATTGAAGGAGTGCAAGGTATTCATGATGAAACCGGTACCATTGCTTTCGCTGTAAATGGCCGAAATGATACAATGTGGTCTACATTCAATGAAGGAATATTATTTACGCCAGATATGGTTCCTTCTATAAATTGGTACGATTTAAATGGTGTCCTAGTAAACACAGGAATCTCAGGTCAGTTATTTCCAAATGAATCAGGTAATTATGTTGTTGAATTAAGTAATTCAGTTGGTTGTAATTATACAGATACTTTTCATATTCAGGTTTCATACCCTGCACCAACCATAACTCAAAATGGTTCTGTTTTGCTTTGTATCGAGCCAGGCTATGAATATCAATGGTATTTAGATGGAAACCCAATAGATAGTGCTATATCTCAGTTTTTGATACCATTTCAAAATGGTGTATATCAAGTTTCTACAACAGACTTTCATGATTGTGAGGTGTTTTCAGACTATTTATCCATCAACACTTTAAGTGCTAGTGAAGATATTAGTAAAATCATGTTTTACCCAAACCCATCAGCTACAGGTGAATTAAATATTTTTTCTACTAAATCATTTAACTTATCAGTATTCAATCTGTCTGGAAATATGGTTTTTTCTGAAGCCTTAAATACAGGCAGTAATCACTTTAAAACAAATTTGCATAAAGGAGCTTATTTATTATTACTAGAAAGTGATGGGATGAGAAAGGTTAAAAAGTGGATTGTCTTATAAAGGTATTCTTTATTTTATCATAAGTATAACTCCAATCTAGTAAGTTAGAATCTTTGGAAGCTTTATAACTTAACAAAATCCCAATTGGAAAAAGAATGATATTTGCAATCCACATCCCTTCTAGAGCCAGTAATTCACCTTTTTTAACCATTTTTTCTCCAGTCATGTATAGGACATGATACAGAATGAAAAAGAATATAGAGACAACTACAGGCATTCCAAAGCCGCCTTTTCTTATTATAGCACCAAGTGGTGCGCCAATTAAAAACATAATAAAACAAGCACAAGCTAATGACCATTTTCGATGCCACTCAACTAAATGCTTTATAATAAGTGTTTCCCTATAATCTTTATCTCTATTGCTGTTTTCTATTAATGCTTTATTTGCCCGAGCTGAATTGATAGCAGAAGTGTATTGTTTACTTTTTCGCAAAATACTAAGCTCCTTTAACTTAGTGTAAGTTTTTTTTGAAAGTGTACTGTCAGTTCTTAATCTTTTATCTAATTGTTCTTTTGTTATAATTGCTTTGTTAGTTATTTTATTATTCAAAGAATCAATAGAGATTAAAAGTTGACGATTGTTTTGCATTGCGTAATGATTTCTGTACAAGTCTTCACTACTTCTTTTCATGCCAAATCCTGACAAATCAAAACGTAAAACATCTTTTTTAAATGCTACTCTTTGATGTGGTCTTTTCTTGTTTTTATTTCTTCTAGTAGATGCATCTGTTTCGTAATAACTATGGCCATTTTCCAGAGAAATAATGAAGTATTGCTCATTTTCAGATAGATACATAGAGCCACTTTCTGCTATTATGACTTTATTATTGCCAGATTTATTACTATGATCATAAATCATTATTCCTTCTAAGTCTACACCATTATCATTTTTCTTGTCAATTTTAATGCTAAAGCCTTCTAGGCCATTATAAAACATTCCTGGTTTTATGTTCAATGCAGGTTTTTGTTTTCTAATATCATAAAGTAAAGTCCCCGCTTTTAAATTCGCATAAGGCATATAAAAATTAGAAAAAAGGAATGATGACAAGCTGATTATTAAGATGAAAAAAAATAAACTCGACATACCTTTTAGAAAAGGCACACCTGCAGACTTCATAGCTACTAATTCATATTTTTCTGCTAGATTTCCAAAAGTCATAATAGAGGATAGAAGAATAGAAATGGGGAGAGCTAATGGTACAAGTCTAGCAGAGGCATAAAATAGTAACTGTGCAATATCATACCATTCTAAGCCTTTCCCTACAAGGTCATCAATATATTTCCAAAGAAATTGCATCAATAACAGAAAAACTGCTACTAGAAAAGTAAAAAGAAAGGGTCCAATAAAGGACTTAAAAATAAGTTGATGTAGCTTCTTCACAATATGAACTACAACTATAAAGTAAGCGTTTTATTATGAACCTATAATTTTCTTTAGGTTATCAATTTGTAAATCCCACAATTGAACAGCGTCTTCTTTGTCCTCCTCATCATCTGCAAAATCTGTAACAATTAGTGAAATATCGTTTGTTAGTTCGTCTACCTGAATAAGAAATTCAAAGTATTCTTCATCTGAACCTAACCATTTGAAGCGAACATGATTATTCTTCTTTTTACTTACAAGTGTAGCTTGTTGCTCACTTCCTTCCCATGTGAAAGTATAAATTCCTTCTCTGTTAACATTTACATCGTCCGCAAACCATTCAGACAGTCCGCTTAGAGTACTAAGTCTGTCAAATAATATGTTTATTGAGGAATGTATAGGGTATTCTAATTCGTATTTCATCATTTTATATTAGAGAATCTTCTTGTTGGGCAATATAGAAAAATATTGTAAACTACTTGAGTTAAGACTAGTATTTATGTAATATAAAAATACAAGGTCTTTTATGTAAGTCTACTTTATGATTTTTCCAATCTTTGGCTGATAAACGTTTAATAAATTGTGTAGGTAGTGTTAAGTCACAAGCAACAACTATTTGGGTATTTTTGTCACAACACTTTTGTAAGTCATCTATTAAGTGGTTGTTTCTAAAAGGTGTTTCAATGAATATTTGAGTTTGATTGTGAGTTTTTGAATACTGCTCTAGTTGTTTAATTTTCCTTCTTCTTTCAGTTTTTTCTTTTGGCAAATATCCTATAAAAGCAAAATTTTGTCCATTCATTCCAGAAGCCATTAACGCAAGTAAGATTGAGGATGGACCTATTAAAGGAATGATCTGGATATTTTTTCTATGTGCCCATTTAACAATTTCAGCTCCAGGATCCGCTATACCAGGGCATCCAGCCTCTGATAAAACACCAATATTTTTCCCTTCATTTAATTCAGATAAAAACCGGAAAAGATCTTGTGCTTTAGTTCTTTTATTAATTTCGAAAAACTGTATTTCATCAATTGCTTTTTTTAGCCCTGTCTTAATTAGAAAACGTCTTGCAGACCGCAAATTTTCTACGATAAAAATATCACAACTATTAATGAAATCATTGTTGGTTTGAGGTAGAACCTCAAGTGGATTGACATCACCTAATGTACATGGTATCAATATAACTTTTCCTTTACTCAATATCCTCTAAAATTTTTTGGCAAGCTTCATGTAGTAATTGATAAACATGTTCAAATCCTTCATCTCCGCCATAATAAGGATCAGGAACATTGCTGTTATCTAATATCATTTTCACTTTTTGTTTATCATTATCATCTTTAGCTAAAGAGATGATGTCTTGATAGTTTGAAGAATCCATAGCAAATATCAAATCAAATGAATCAAAATCATCAGATTGAAACTGCCTTGCTCTTAAGTTGGATATGTCGACACCATGCTCTTTAGCCGTTGCAATCATTCTTTTGTCAGGTTGAAATCCAATGTGGTAGTCGGCTGTTCCAGCAGAATCCACTTCTACTTTTTTTTCTCCTAATTTTCTCATAATGCCTTCAGCCATTGGTGAGCGACAAATATTCCCTAAACAAACCATTAATATTTTCATAATTTCCAAGATAAAATAAAAAAACAGGAAATAAGATAAGCCTAATTCCTGTTTTTAATCATAGCACTTGATTCGTTAGTTCAAGGTTAGCTTCTTTTCGATATCTGAAACATATCCGCGGAATTGCTTATCAGTATCGATGAGATTATTTACTGTTTTACATGCATGTAATACAGTGGCATGATCTTTATTTCCACAATGCATTCCGATATTTGCTAAAGAGTTTTTGGTTAGCTGCTTAGAGAAATACATTGCTAATTGTCTGGCTTGAACGATTTCTCTTTTTCTTGTTTTTGACTTCATCAATTCGATTGGGATATCGAAGTAGTCACACACTACTTTTTGTATATAGTCAATAGAGATTTCTCTGGCAGTATTTTTAACAAATTTATCAAGCATTTCTTTTGCTAGATCAATTGTAATGTTCTTTTTATTTAAAGAAGACTGCGCTAACAATGAAATTAAAGCACCTTCTAGTTCGCGCACATTTGTGGTGATTGAGTAGGCAATGTATTCGATAACTTCATATGGCATTTCAATACCATCGTTGTATAGCTTCTTTTTTAGAATAGCAATCCTTGTTTCAAGATCAGGTGATTGTAAGTCTGCAGACAATCCCCACTTGAATCGAGAAAGCAATCTTTGCTCAACTCCTTGCATGTCCACAGGAGCCTTATCGGAAGTCAAGATGATTTGTTTACCATTTTGATGTAAATGGTTAAAAATATGGAAAAAGGCGTCTTGTGTTTTTTCTTTTCCAGCAAAGAATTGTACATCATCAATTATAAGGACATCAATAGATTGATAAAAATGAATAAAATCATTTTTTTTATTATCCATAATGGCATCTACAAATTGTGTTTGAAACTTATCTGCAGAAACATAAAGAACAGTTTTATCAGAATGAAGGTTCTTTACTTCAATACCGATCGCATTTGCTAAGTGTGTTTTACCTAATCCTCCGTTACCATAAATAAGTAGAGGGTTGAACGATGTTCCTCCTGGCTTTTGCGCAACAGCGTAGCCAGCAGATCTTGCTAGCCTATTACATTCTCCTTCAACATAAGTTTCGAATGAGAAGTTTGGATTTAACTGAGGGTCTACTTGAATCTTCTTTAATCCAGGGATAATGAATGGATTACGAATAGAAGTTTCGTTAATATTAATTGGCATGTGAACCGGTTGGTTCTTAATGTTTCCTTTTCCAGAACTAGGGATTTTAGTGGTGTATGGTTTTGCATTAAATGCATTGTCCATTACAATACTATATTCCAATTTTCCGTCAGGACCTATTTCTTTTTTTACTGTTTTTTTAAGTAAATCAATGTAGTGTTGTTCTAGCCATTCATAGAAAAATTGAGAGGGAACCTGAATGGTTAAAATTTCACCTTTAAGTTTAACGGCTTTAATTGGCTGAAACCAAGTTCGGTAGGATTGAGGGCTCACATTGTCCTTAATAATGTCTAAACAGTTATTCCAGACAGTGACACAAGCTTTCTCTTCTACCATTGATTTAGTGTTGTTTTTGGTTAGTAATTTTTAGCACTTATTTCGTCAACAAATGTGTTAACAAAAAAGTTTAAAAAAAAGTGTTTTTGGTATTGACTTTTAATTTTTTTTGACAGGTCATAAAGTTTTTTTTGACCACTCGGTTAAGCCAATTTTGTAAGGAATTTATTTACACAAATTTAGCTTCATTTTTTACAAAAACAGAAGCGCTTTCGTAGTTTTTTTTGCGTGTTGATTTTTCAAAGTAAAAATCAATCTTACCTAACTTTATAGCACCGAAACCCACCTGATTTATCAACACTTCTCCACCTTCTTTGTTCTCTAGTAATTTAGGCTCTTTTAAAAAGGTGTGCGTGTGTCCTCCAATAATTAAATCGATATTGCTAGTTTCTTGAGCTAAAACCCTGTCTGACACCTTTTTACTCTTGTAAGAATAACCCAAGTGAGACAGGCATACAACAAGGTCGCAATTCAATTCATTTTTTAACAAACTAGATTGCTCATTTGCTACACGAATAGGGTCTATATATAGTGTGTCTTTATAAAGTTTAGGATCAACTAATCCAGCAAGCTCAATACCTAATCCGAACACGCCAATTTTAATACCGTTTTTATTAAATATTTTGTACGGAAGAGTGTGTCCGTTCAATGCGGTATTTCTTACATCGTAATTAGCGGATAAAAACGGAAAGTTGGCATGTGGTAATTGTTTAAAAAGACCTTCAATACCGTTATCAAAGTCGTGATTTCCTAAAGTGGAGGCATCAAAACCCATTTCACTCATTAGTTTAAATTCAAGCTCTCCGCCATAATAATTGAAGTATGGTGTTCCTTGAAAGATATCTCCAGCATCCAAAAGTAGGATGTTTTCTTCTTCGGTTCGTATTTGCTTAATAACAGAGGCAAGTTGAAGCATTCCGCCTGAGCCTTTATTTCTTCCAGTAGTAAAGCATTCAATACGACTATGCATGTCGTTGGTGTGTAAGATGCTTATTTTAATCACTTCTTCTCGTGCAGCCAATAACTCAAGGGGTGCTAAACTTAAAAGCGTTGCTCCTGCGCCAACTTGTTTTATAAACTTTCTTCTACTCATCTGCCATAAAATAAAGGTGTCTATTATCTAGTTGGCTTGCGATAGTGTCTTTTTCGAAACAATATTGAATAATGGCATCTCGCATTTTAACTCCCAATACATTTTGATGCTTGTTGTTGAAAAAGCGCATTTTATCGCCACCATTAGCAAGATAATCCGTAGTAAGCACATAAAAAGGCAACTCATCTTTTTTAAACCATTCAGAAAATGCTGACGGCTGACCCCCTGTATACTTCAGGTAATTCATTAAATCGCCTACATCATCTAGTGATAGTGATAGTACAACCAATTCATTTTCGAAAGGCATGAGCTGATAGATATCTCTTTTGGTTATATTTCCTTCAGAGAGACTAGCACGCAAGCCTCCATTGTTAAAAAGGACCATGTCAATAGTATCCTGAAATAAGTCTTGAGCTTCTTCCAAACATAAATCGGCAGTCCAGTTACCTAGCAAACTTTCTGGTTGTCCTTTTTTTAGATTTGTTTTAGCATAACACAAAACCTCATTCATGTCAGCATCTAATGTTTTTTTGTAAGGAGCAATAATGTTCCAAATGCTACTATCTACTTTCGCAGTAGAAATATCAGAGTTGTGGTATTCAATTTCTACCAATTGATAGTCTGGATTTTGAAGCAATCCTAATAACAATAAGGCAATAATATAATGCATAGCTCAAAACTAAAAAGATTGTGCAATTATCTCCAAGACTATTTTATTTATTTTTGACTGCATGTTTACACACGAAACAAAAGTGAGGGTTCGCTATGCTGAAACTGATCAGATGGGTTATGTCTACTATGGAAACTATGCCACTTACTTTGAGGTAGCTAGGGTAGATTCCATGAAAAGCTTAGGAATTAGCTACAAAGAGTTAGAAGATGCAGGCGTTATGATGCCTGTGCTTCATTACGCTACTAAATACTACAAGCCAGCGTTGTATGATGATGAGTTAACAATCAAGACCATTATTAAAGAACTACCAACTGCTCGTATTCATTTCGATTTTGAAGTGTTTAATCAAGAAGGAGTAAAGTTAAATGATGCTGAAGCGACTTTAGTGTTTGTAAATATGGAAACAAAAAAACCATGTTCTGCTCCTGAGAATTTAATGGGTCAATTAAAAAAATATTTTTAATGAAAAAGTATTGGGCAGAACTGATAGGGACATTTATTCTTGTTTTTGCAGGAACAGGAGCTATCGTTATCAATGAGCTTTATGGAAGCGTAACTCATTTAGGTGTGGGGCTAACTTTTGGCTTGGTAGTGATGGCTGTCATCTATTCCATTGGAGAAATTTCAGGCGCTCACATCAATCCTGCGGTAAGCATTGCTTTTTGGGCAGCAAAACGAATGAATGGAAAAGAGGTTTTGCCCTATATTGTATTCCAGATACTAGGAGCATTTTTAGCATCCTTTACCATTAAAATGCTATTTCCTGAATCAAACTTGTTAGGAGCCACCTTGCCTGCTGACAGTTGGGAGCAGTCTTTTATCCTTGAATTCATCCTTACTTTTATTCTGATGTTTGTTATCTTACAAGTCTCTTCTGGTAGTAAAGAAACAGGAACAATCGCAGCTATTGCTATTGGTGCTGTTGTTGCCTTAGAGGCTATTTTTGCTGGTCCTGTTTGTGGCGCATCTATGAATCCAGCACGATCTATCGCACCTGCTGTAATGGCAGGAAATCTAACACATCTTTGGTTGTATATTGTGGCAACCACATTGGGAGCAGTTGCTTCGGTAGGTGCTTATAGATTGATTAAGCCCTAAAGATTCTTCATGAGGTATTGGTAGAGCGCTACCATTGCTTCGATATCTTTCTTGTGTACTTTCTCATCTGGAGAATGCACATTATCTTCTGCAGCACCTATAAAACACCAATCAAAAGGATAGGGAGATCTTTGTAAAGCATTCCCATCGCTACCTCCAGCATTTTCTACCTCTAATTGAAATGGAATACCGCTTTCTTTAGCTAAACCGATAATTTTGTTGACATAAGACCTTCTTGGCAATCCACTATCACGCATAGAAATAGCTACACCTTCTCCGTGCTTAACACCTTTCGTTACCCAAGTAATGTCTGAGATAAGCGCTTGTTTTACTCCGTAGTTTTCATAAATAAACTTGGCTAAATAACCTACAGAACCACCACCGTGCTCTTCCCAGCAAGAGAAACAGATAATACCATCTTCTAATGTTTCAGCTACTTGCAAAGCATTCCAAACACCTAAGCGGTTGTCCATGTAGCAACATTGAACGAAGTTTTCATCTTCTTTGAAATTAGGTTTAAAGGTGAGTGTGGTTCCTCTATCAATAGGACGATCTACTAAATGAAAAGTTTTATCACCATTTTCATCCTCTTTTACAGTAAGTTTACTGTCTATTTGCCCTTGACTATCTTCTCCGATTAACTCAATTCCATCCTTAATAACAGGGCCGCCAATCTTCACAATTTCGTTATCGTACTTGACAGTAAATCCGATGCTGTCAAAGTGTGCGAAAATGGCTGTTTTAGGTTTTCCAAATACCAATACGATACAATCTTGAAAGCCATCTCCATGAAAAATTTCTGGCTGCACTTTCCAGTCTTTCTTGTTTGCTTGAATATAATTCAATACAAAATCTGTTAAAGGAGCTTCGCTACCAGCAGGAGCATGAATTTTACAAAGTTGTTTTAGTAATTCCATTAGATTGTTTTTTGGTATTTGATGGTTAATTCATGGTTCTTTTTAAAAGCAGCAACAACGGCATCTGCTTGACTTTTTCGAATGGCGAAAATGAGCTTGCAGTCTATTTGAAAATCTTGATTCACTACCTCTAGTGATTTATCCTTCACTAAACGCATTACCTCATTCATTTTGGGGTATTGAAAAGCTACTT
Source organism: uncultured Bacteroidota bacterium (assembly GCA_902580855.1). Taxonomy (GTDB): domain Bacteria; phylum Bacteroidota; class Bacteroidia; order Flavobacteriales; family UBA7312; genus UBA7312. The sequence continues at coordinate 24,844 of CACHMF010000018.1, forward strand.
CATAAATTTCTTTCACAAAGCGTTTTTCAATACTGATGTTTTCTAAGGCATCAGCAGCTGCAGCTCTGTATGCGGTAATGAGTCCACCTACACCTAATTTAACACCGCCAAAGTAACGCACTACAACAATTAGAATATTCGTTAAATCCTTTGATTGTATCTGCCCCAAAATTGGTTTTCCGGCTGTGTTAGCAGGCTCGCCATCATCATTGGCACGCAAAGCTGATTTATCTGGATGTAGGGTGTATGCATAGCAATGATGCCTTGCTGCGTATTCTTTTTTGCGAATTTCCTCCAGGCGTTCTTTCACATCTTCTTCTGAAAACACAGGAAAAGCATAAGCAATAAACTTACTTCCTTTTTCTTTGTAAAGTCCCTCACTGGTATTGGTGGGCATATGGTAAGTGTCTTCAAACAGCATTATCTGTAA
>CACHMF010000019.1 GCA_902580855.1 uncultured Bacteroidota bacterium
AAAACTGTATAAATTTTTCACCAAATACAAGTACTAGCCTTACAAGTACAATATGTGGAGACACAACAGATTTAACAATAATGTTTGAGCAAAATCAATATGAACCAGATATACAAAACAGTCTTTTTTGGTCAGATGCAGGAACATTCATTCTCCAAAATATTAATTTAGGAGATACCATTGGTTACGGATTTTTGAATACAGATGGAGGTAATATAATGATCAGCACAGTTTTCGTAGTCAGTAGTGTTATTAGTAATAATCAATTAGTGCTAAGTTCAATTGATACAATCACAAATAACAATGTTGGCAACTTTACAATTGCTAATCTCAATCCGGGCATCTACATAACTGCAACATCACCGGGAGATAATAATAATGTTACTGATGGAAATTATTCAATGGGAGTTTTTGAGAATATTTTCTTAAACCCTACAACACCAACTACAATCGAATTTACTGCAAATATTAATTCTGAACTTGGTGATTCTGATATTCAATACGAATATGTAGATATTGATTGCTTCTCTAATATTCAAACAAAAGAACATTCAGAAATAATAGTTTATCCTAATCCTAATAAAGGAGTGTTTAATGTAAGTACAATTGAAAATACAAAGTTAACTGTATATAATTTGAATGGTAAAATTGTATTTCAAGAAGTCTTAAAAAATGGAAAAAATTTAATTGACATTTCAATAGAAAAGGGAATATATTTTGCTAATTTTTGTACTGAAAAAAATACTTACAACAAGAAAATTATAATACAGTAAGTGTTATTTTTTTCTAAAAAATATTTGAATTGGCACACCTGTAAAATTGAAATTTTGTCGAAGTTTATTTTCTAAAAATCGTTTGTAAGGATCCTTGATATATTGAGGTAAATTAGCGAAAAATGCAAAAGTAGGAGTTTTAGTTGGCAACTGTGTGCAGAATTTTATCCTTATGTATTTGCCTTTAGTTGCCGGTGGTGGATTTTGATTAATAATTTCTAACATCACATCGTTTAGTTTTGAAGTGCTGATTCGTATTTTTCTACTTTTATATACATCAATAGCAGCTTGTAAAGCTTTTAATAAACGCTGCTTAGTCTGTGCAGAAACAAACAAAATAGGAACATCAGTAAATGGGGCGATCTTTTCACGAATAGATGCTTCGTAATCTTTAACAGATTGTGTATTCTTATCAATTAAATCCCATTTATTAACTAAAATAATTATTCCCTTTTTATTTTTATCCGCTAAATGAAATATACTTTGATCTTGTGCTTCAAAACCCAATGTTGCATCAATTAACAAAAGACAAACGTCAGAATATTCGATCGATCGTATAGAACGCATAACAGAGTAAAACTCTAAATCTTCATGAACTTTCCTTTTTTTTCGAACCCCAGCTGTATCTACTAAAACGAAATCGTGCCCAAACTTAGTGTAGTGTGTATCTAAAGAATCTCGAGTTGTCCCCGCAATGTTAGTAACAATATTTCGTTCTTCTCCAACAAGTGCATTCACAAACGAAGATTTCCCAACATTGGGCCTTCCAATAATTGCAAAGCGTGGAATATCGATTTCATCTACATCTTGTGCTATGTTTGGTAAAGATTCTACCACTGCATCTAAAAGTTCACCTGTACCACTTCCGTTGATGGAAGAAATACAATAGTAATCCCCCATCCCCAAAGAATAGAGCTCAACGGCTTGTTTCATTATTTTTCCATTGTCTACTTTATTTGCTACAAGGAAAACAGGCTTATCTGATTTACGTAAATGATGCGCAACAGTAATGTCTAAATCAGTAACTCCTTGTTGAGCATCTACTAAAAAAAGAATAGCATTGGCTTCATCGATAGCTAAATCTACTTGTTTACGAATTTCTCCTTCAAAAATATCATCAGAACCAATGATATAACCACCTGTATCAATGACTGAAAATTCTTGCCCATTCCAATCTGCTTTCCCATAGTGTCTATCACGAGTAACACCGCTTACTGAATCAACAATAGCCTGTCTTTTTTGAATCAGGCGGTTAAAAAAGGTGGACTTTCCTACGTTAGGCCTTCCTACTATTGCAATGATATTTCCCATTACTCTATAAACTTAAACTGCATTTGTAAATGTGTTCTAACGATTGCTGGTCTTTGTAATGCAAAAGATCTCATAACATCTATGAATAGCCAAATCGTTTCAATTGATTAACATCATTTCTCCATTCCTTATTTACTTTCACATAAAGCTCTAAAAAGATTTTCTTTTGGAAAAATTGTTCCAAATCTCTGCGAGCTAGGGAGCCTACTTTTTTTAAGGATTTTCCTTGATGACCTATGATGATCCCTTTTTGAGAATCGCGTATTACATAAATAATGGAACGGATTCGAATTATATCGACTTCCTCCTTAAACTCTTCCACTTCTATCTCTACAGAATAAGGAATTTCCTTTTTGTAGTATTTCAAGATTTTTTCGCGAATCGTTTCGCACACAAAAAAACGCTCTGACTTATCAGTTAAAGTATCTTTTTCAAAGTATGGCGGACACTCAGGTAGCAAATCTTTAATGCATTTCATCACTGCATCAATATTAAACTTATTAAGTGCAGACAAGGGAAAAATAGTTGCATTTGGTAATTGTTCTTGCCAATATGCTACTTGGTCTAATACATAATTCTGATCAGCCGTGTCAATTTTATTTATTAATAAAAGTAATGGTATTTTGGTGTTTTGCAAACGCTCAAAAAGATTTTGATCTTTTAAATGGTTTTCTCCAATTTCCACCATGTATAAAAGTACATCTGCATCTTGAAAAGCAGAATATACAAAATCCATCATATTTTCTTGAAGTTTATAAGCTGGTTTAATAATCCCTGGAGTATCAGAAAAAATAAGTTGATAATCTTCTTCATTAACAATTCCCAAAATGCGATGTCTAGTTGTTTGTGCTTTTGAAGTAATAATTGACAAACGCTCTCCTACTAACACATTCATTAAGGTAGATTTTCCAACATTTGGATTACCTATAATATTAATATAACCTGCTTTATGAACTCCCATATTCAAAAATAATGAAATTAAAATTGGCTTCGCAGTTTCTTTTTGATCTCAAGCTCTTCAAGATATTTTTCCCAATTATTCATAAAATCGCTTAATTTTTGTTGTTTTTGTTGATATTCTTCAAAAAAACCTTCTTTTTTGCTCATTTCTTGAAACTTTTCAGGATTTGCTAATTCGGCATCCAACTGCTTTAATTCTTTATCTATAGCGTCAACCTCTCTTTCTAGTTTTGTGACTTTATTAGACAACTTTCGAATATCTTTATCAAGCTGCTTACGTTCTTCATAACTTTGCTTATTTGAAGAAAATTCTTTTTCAGTAGCATTTTTTTCTGCAGGCTTTCTTAGCTCAAAATCCTTAAAGTTATCGACCATTTTAGCTTCTAAAAAAGCATTTACATCACCCAAATATTCTTTGATATTTTTATTCTTAAACTCATACACCTTTTCGGTAAGTCCTTGTAAAAAGTCACGATCATGCGACACAATAATCAACGTTCCATCAAACCTTTTAAGTGCTGATTTCAAAATATCTTTTGAATTCATATCAAGATGATTAGTAGGCTCATCCATCACTAAAAGGTTTACGGGTTCTAATAATAATTTACACAAAGCTACTCTTGCACGCTCTCCACCTGACAACACCTTAATCTTCTTTTCTACTGCCTCACCTCCAAAGAGAAAAGAGCCAAGCATATCACGAACTCTTGGTCTACTTTGTTCATCAGCAGAATCTTCAATAATCTCAAGAATTGTCTTGCTCTCATCGAGTAAATCAGATTGATTTTGCGCATAATATCCTAACTTTACCTGATGACCCAACTCCACCTTCCCTTGAAAATCTAACTCATCTACAATGATTTTAGCCAAAGTTGTCTTCCCTTCTCCGTTTTTACCAACAAAAGCTATTTTTTCCCCTCGCTCAACCTCTAAATCTACATGCTTCAATACTTCAAAATCGCCATAACTTTTAGCTATTTTTTTTGCTCGTAAAGTAACTTTTCCTGAGTGTGGAGCAGGCGGAAATCTAAAATGCATTCCTGATAAATCATCTTGCTCAACCTCTATCCTTTCTAACTTATCCAATTTCTTGATAAGTGATTGCGCAAAAGCCGCTTTATTCTTCTTGTAGCGGAATTTTTCAATTAACAGCTCTGTATGCTTAATTTGTTTGTCTTGATTCTTTTTTGATTGAATTTGTTTTTCCTGACGCTCTTTCCTTAACTCTACATACTTACTATACGATGCTTTATAATCATTAGCTTTACCTAAAATCAGTTCAATTGTTCTATTGGTAACGGCATCCAAAAAAGCACGATCGTGTGAAACTAGAAGTACAGATCCATTATAATTTTTCAACCACTGCTCTAACCAAATTATCGATTCAATATCTAAATGATTAGTGGGCTCATCTAACAATAAAACATCGGGTTTTTGCAACAAAATTTTCGCAAGTTCTAAACGCATTCTCCAACCGCCACTAAACTCATTTGTTGATCTAGAAAAATCAGAAATTTGAAAGCCGAGACCTAACAAAACTTGACTCAAATCTGTTTGTATAGAATATCCTCCTAATAAATGAAATTGCTCATTTAACTCATTCAAACTACTTATTAAATCCAAATAAGCTTGACTCTCATAATCGGTACGCTCCGAGATTTGCAAATTCACATCGACAATTTTTTGTTCTAAAAATTTAATTTTCTGAAATGCCTGTTCCGCCTCCTCCTGAATCGTACGACCATCTTCAAAATCTAAATCTTGCTTCAAATAACCTATCGTAATCTTATTAGGGGTTGCTAAACTACCTGTATTAGGTGTTTGCTCTCCCGACAGAATACGAAGCAAAGTCGATTTTCCAGCTCCATTTTTGCCTACAAGACCAATCCTATCACCTTTGTTTACCATAAAAGAAACCTGGTCAAACAACTCTTGACCACCAAAATAGACAGATATATTATTAACTGAAATCATTGCTCACAAAAGTAGTCTTTTGATTAGCATTAAAAAATATAAATTTGAATTGCAATAAATCAGATTTGATGTATATTTGCACTTAACATCGCGGGGTGGAGCAGTTGGTAGCTCGTCGGGCTCATAACCCGAAGGTCGTAGGTTCGAGTCCTGCCCCCGCTACAAAAAAACCCACTAAAACGAGTGGGTTTTTTATGTATATTTCAATAGGTAATCCAAAGCTTTTTGCAACCAATATCTATCTCTTGTCATATATACCATTTGAATTACATAACTACCTTATGATAAACCATAAAGAGTATAAATATTAGCTATACATTGATAAAAATGCTAAATGTAATAGCTAAACATAAGAAGATATTGTTACTACTACGCCTCTTGTTTCAACAATACTACAGCATGCGCAGAAACACCTTCTTCACTACCAACAAATCCTAATTTTTCGGTTGTAGTAGCCTTTATAGATATTTGATCATGGTTTACCTCCATACATCCCGCCAGTGTTTTTTGCATCTCTGGAATATAAGGATTTATTTTAGGTTGTTGTAAACAAATTGTAGAATCAATATTTCCAAGTTCAAATCCTTTTGCACGAATAAGAGTCATCACTTCTTTAAGTAAAATTTTGGAGTCTATCCCTTTATATTTGGCAGAGGTGTCTGGAAAATGAAAACCGATATCCCTCATGTTTGCAGCCCCTAAAATAGCATCACAAATAACATGAACAAGCACATCAGCATCTGAATGACCAAAAGCGCCTTTGTTGTGCTCAATCTGGATTCCTCCTAATATAAAATCTTCACCATCTATTAATTGGTGAACATCATACCCATATCCGATACGAAAACTCATTAGCTTTCGTTAGGAATTATTGGTTTCTCTTGCAACGCTCCAAAATCAAAAGTCAATGCAAAACGGAGTGTATTAGAAAGTGGATTTACAGCACCTGCTTCATCACGACTTCTAACTGGAATTAAATAAGAAAAATCCAATCCAAAAACATTATAACGAAGGCCTGCTCCTAAAGAAAAGAATTGCCTATCTCCTTTTGTCGGCGCCTCATGAAAATAACCAGCACGAACAGCAAATTGCTCATCATACCAGTACTCTGTACCAAAAGAATAAATAATTTCTCTAAACTCTTCTTTAGCGCCACCTGGAGCGTCTCCAAAAGACTGGAAAATCCCACTCACTACAGAAACATCTGGGTTCATTCCTGCAATAATTTCTCCATCACTATCATATTGAGGAGGTGTTGGAACTAAAAGTTTATTAAAATCTATCTCTATTGATATTTTATTATAATCATCGATAGCTGTTGTTACAGCGGAACCAAATCGCATATTTGTTGGAATAAAGTCCCTTGTTGTTGTTTCTGTGTAGGCAATTTTCGATCCAATATTTGAAATATTTAATCCAATCGATAAATCAGCATTTTGAGAACCTAAACGAATTGGCTGAAGATAAAAGGCAGAAACATCTCCAGCAATAGACTGTCCCGCCTCTGTTGGTAAGGTTCCTACTTGCTGACCCCCTGTTAGGTTTGAGTAAATATATCTAAGCGCAATAGCAGTAGACATGTTATCTGACAACTTTCTTGAATAAGCAGTAGACAATGCTAACTCATTTGGGTTAAAAGAACCCAAAGAATTACCTGAATTATCAGTAAACTTAATTTCACCAAGTGTAAAATACCTTAATGCAAAAGCAAATGCCTCGTTTTCATTTCTTTTAGTGTATCCAGATAGGTAGGATAAATCGATATCTGGAATCAGGGATTTTAACCAAGGGGTGTAACAAACAGCAACACCAGCCTGATCATCTACAAATGCGTATTTAGCAGGATTCCAGTGCATAGACATTGCATCAGGCGTTGAAGCAACACCGACATCACCCATACCACCGGCTTTGGCATCAGGACTGATTATTAGGAACGGAACTGCGGTAGTAATTGTATTTAACTCTTCGTATCTATCAATAAAGTCAATTTGAGCCTTAACTATGATAGTAAAGTACAACATCGAAATTAATAATACAAATCCTTTTTTCATATTCAGTGGTGTAATTTTAATCAGCAAATATACTTATTGTGTAGGATTAACGAATTTATCATCTACTTATTACTAGTTTACCTGATTTTTCTATTTGACCTCCGTTTTCAGAAATTGCTATAACTCTGTATATATACACTCCCGAGGACAGTATTATTCCATGTTTAGTCTTTCCATCCCAGTAAATAGGCCCATATCTATAACCATTCGGTACCAGGTTGTCTTGCTGGATATCTAGTATTTTTCCTTGTAAATTACTAATTTCCAGAGTAACTTTCAATGGGGAATTAGATTGATTGTGCTCAAAATAAAAGGCTGTTAGATCAATCATTGGGTTAGGATGATTAACCAAATTCTCAATTATTAACTCTGAAGAATGAGAAACTAAAAACTCGGTATACGCTTCTGATGAGTTATTAAAAACATCCCACACCTTTACTCTTAGAGTATGAACACCTTCTTCCAAATTAGTAAATGGATATTTGATTTCTCCTCTTTGGTAATCATCTACATATGATTCGTAAAAATCATTCAATATGATAGGGCTTGTTGTGTTCTCGTCTAAAATAGCAACCACATCATGTCCAATCCCATTCCCAACAGTGTTAACACCGTTTTCATCAAACACAAGTGCTAACAAATCAGGACTTTCATTTGTAACTCCTCCAAATTGGAACGAAGTATCATTCATGAAGACATTTATTTCAGGCCCATCCGAGTCAAGTTGATATTCAGAAGCCGTTCCTCCTACTGTAAAATCCTCATTATACCCTGCAGCATCTACCAATTCACCATTTAATTCTCCTTGTGCATACAAACTCACCTTCCCTTTTCCGTAACTATAGTTGATGTCTTTTGGCACAACAAAAGAGAATGTAAATTCTCCATTACTAACAGTGGATTTTCCCTTAAACAACAATGCGTTTTGTAAATCAAAATCTAAAACTGGTGATGCATCTTGACCAAGTGTTTGATAATTAATCGATTTATCTAACACTGACGGATACACAAAACCATTAAATCCAGATAACAAAATTCCATTTTCATCAACTACTCTCCCGCTCATAGTAACCTTACCCAACGCCATAACACTGTCCTGTACATTTGTCAATTCTACTTGAAATTGAGGATAAGCTAAGCACAAAGCAGGATCTCCAAGTAAAGTAAAGTTTCTATGATTCGTACTTGAAATATTGAATACAGTATTCTTTGTTTTTCTAAATAAATCACCAACTCTAGGTCTACTGCCATCAGAATTTTTCTGAAAGATCTGCGCTAAAAACGCTTCGTTCAAATCCATATTTCCTCCTGTAAAAACTACTCTTGAAGTGGAAAATAAAGCAATAGCTCCAGCATCTTTTTTCAAAAAAACTTCTTCTCCAGCCGAAACTCGAGCAGGATCATCATAACGACTAAACTCACATGTAGCAGTCATAAACAAAGGCAGTTTATTTTGATTAGACCAACTATTGATATCATCTAAACGTAAGATTCTCTCATGAGCCCAACCCAATTCACCACCATGACCTGTATAATTAATTAAAAATGCTCCTTTTTCAATGCGTTCGTTGATAGCCTGATTTACTAACTCGCATCGCTGTCCTCCAGGTGTAGATTCTTGCTGATATGCGTCCAAATAAATTTTATCAATATTATATAATGGATAAGTTGCTGTAAGTTCATCTGCCAACTCTTCTGCTTGGGCAGTATGAATAGTTTCTGAGACATCATTATCATCTCCTACAAAACACACATTTAATCTCCATGCACCCATAGCCAAATCTTCATGATAATTAAACACCTTATCAACAACTATTCTAGCCTCTTCAATAGTTTGAACAGGAAACCTACCTACACCTATATCTAAAAATGGTATTGATGGACTATTTTCAGAAATACTCTCTTCTTCATCTAAGAGAGCAAAAAAGTCGTCGGAAACATAAGAACTAGTTTCCGAATGAGAATTTGTTGATTGATAAGAAGGAATAAAGTTGGTGTTGTTTGGAATTCGATTTTTTGGGTCGTAAGAAGCATCTCCAAACAGCAACAAATACTGTAGAGGATTACTCTCATTTTCATATAGGAACTTTGCAAAATCTCGAATTGCCGAAACATCTTGCGAGCCACCAGAAAACTCATTGTATATCTGTTGAGGTTGTACAACCTCAACAGTAAAATTATCATTGCTGCGATGAAATTGAGCTAACCTATTAGCTTCCACTATAAATTCTGGTGGTGACACAATTAACATATCTACTGCTTGTAAAGCGTGTAAATTTTGATTTTCGACAGCACCAATTATTTGTACAGACTTATATTCACCATTAAAAACAATATACTCTTTCAAAGAAGAGCAACTATCCTTAAATTTTATCACACTACCTGTAATTGAAGTAGGTATACTTATCGGTTTCAATGGATCTTGAACATTCCAAATTTCCAAACCGTTATTTGCATTTGACAATTGGAATTCAGCTATAACATCTTCAGCTACACATTCAGTATCTCTAAATAAAAGTTGGGAACCTGTAAAAATTAGCTTTCTTCTAGTATTAAGAGCTAAATAATCAATCCATCCCTCAGCTCCCGCATAAGAAGAAGAAAACTGAACAGAAATATCAACATCGTTGGCAGGAAGAAATTGATTTTGAGCAGTGGTAATACTTGCAAATGTGTAACTACCACTAGTTCCAGGTGCATTTATCGATACTGACTCCCCGTTAAGATCAATAGTATACATTGAACTATATGGAGATGGTACTGCAGTAGCAAATACAGATTTTAAATATATAGGGCCATCACAATTTGGAAAAGAAAATTTAAAGTCTCTTTTGCTAGTAAAACCAAATGCATCTCCATACCATTTACGACCAGACTTTATTAAATTGACCTCCTCCGATTCTCTAAAAGCGTAGTCGTCATAAGAAGTCACAACAACATCCTCAGGCTGTGTAATAACAGCTGCATCCTGAACACGTAATCCTTGCTCATAATTCACTCTTAAAAAGTAGTATGTGAGATCAGAAAAGTAATGCAATTGATGTTTAAATATTCCGCCTATTGAATCATACTCCCATTGATTTGGTGATTGCCCGAAAAAAACGACCTTATCATTGTAATTGAATTGACCATCTGAACTACCTTCTACTTGTATTGCCAACTCATGCAAATCCTCAATTCTTTCTTCGTTATTTAACAACGGAACCATCCCCCCAGGCATACCATACAATTGAATCTTATTAGGATCGATATTTTCAACATCTATGCCTAGAGATTGTAAGTCACTGTATGTAATCTCATGAACACCATCGATATCAACCCCTAACTTATACCAATCACCTTGATTTAAAACAGAGTTAAATACACCTCTTTTTTTCTTAGCAAATGGTTTCTTTTCTATTTTTAGGGATGCATATAACAACTTGTGCCATACTCCATCAATATGCTTAAACGGAAAAATACTTATTTGTATTTTTCGTTGTTTACGCTCGACTCCTTGCGAGACCTCTAATAAGGAACTATTACAAATAAGTTGAGTTTGCAGTTGGTTGTTTTCACAATTTGATAATGGAATATATACTTCATTGGTTAAAGAAACACTCACTGGATTATTGAAAGAAAATTCAAATTGTTTTTCAAATCTAGTATTATGAGTCACAATCTCTCCTTCTAACAACAATTTTTCCGAACAATCCCACTGCAAGAAAACATACTCTACAACATCTGCCTTTAAAGGCAGATTTGCAATAAATATTAAAAAAATAAAACTATAAATTCTCATTTTATCTCAAGGAAAAAGTCAAAATTAGTATATCTCGAGCAATTAAATCGTATATTTGTGGATGCTTTTGTTTTTAATACGAAACGAGCTGAAATTGAGTTTATTATTTCCTCTCCTAAGCACTTGATAAGGAGATAGAAATAATTTTTTATTTTTGTTGACACCAAAATTTGTCATTTATGACCAAAAGAATAGTTTCCATCTTGTGTTTAATCGCATTTGTTGCTATTAGTAACAAGGCAAAAGCACAGGATCCTGCATTTAGTCAATTCTTTGCTAACCCACTTTATCTAAACCCTGCAATGGCAGGAACTGATATTTGCCCAAGGCTAAGTTTGAATCACAGAAATCAATGGCCTGGCATTGGAAAAACATATGTTACATATAGCGCAACATATGATCAGTATGCCGAAAAACTTGGTGGGGGTATAGGGATTGGAGTAGCTAAAGATGTTGCTGGAGCTGGAGATTTAAATACAACTCATATCAACCTAACATATGCATACCACTTGAAAGTGAGTAAAAAATTCTCATTAAATGCAGGTTTTGAAGCAGCCTATCGTCAATTAGGTGTAGACTGGTCCCAACTCACGTTCGGAGATATGATCGACCCTGTGCAAGGATTCATTTATCCTACTGCTGAAGATATAATCAATTATGCGGACAACAAGGGATTCACTGATTTTGCATCTGGTTTTATGGGATTTGGATCTGCTAATGATAAATTTGATTATTACTTTGGTTTTGCTGCGCATCACATTACACAACCTGATCAAGGATTTTTAGGAGAAAGCAGACTACCTATAAAAATGACTGCTAATATTGGAGCAGCATTCCCGCTCAATCCATACGGTACATACAGAACAAATAGTGGAGTACGTCCAAAAAATGCAGCGATTTTATCTCCTAACATTTTATTCCAAAAACAACAAGATTTCATGCAATTAAACTATGGTGTGTATGTAATTAAAGGACCCATTGTTGGAGGTTTATGGGCGAGACAAAGCGCAGAAAATTTTGATGCATTCATCCTACTACTTGGAATTGAACAAAGCAGCTGGAAGTTTGGCTATAGTTATGATGTAACTATCTCTGACTTAAACAATAGTAATACGCAGGGAGCACACGAATTCTCCTTTGCATATAAATTACCTTGCCGATACAAAGGCAAGTCGTACGAGACAATAAATTGTCCTACTTTTTAGTTATTGAAAAATGAAAATCATGATAAAAATGAAAAAGCATTTGTTGATACTTGCCGGAACAGCCATTATTTTTGGTTGTGGACAAGAAAAATCGAAAACAACAGGTTGGAACTATAACGATCCAAAACATGGAGGTTTTGAAGTTTCTACAAACTTTGCAGAACAGAATACTCCCCCAGGAATGGTTTTTGTAGAAGGAGGCTCGTTCACTATGGGTCGTGTTGAACAAGATGTTCGATACGATTGGAACAATATTCCTAAAGGAGTAACAGTTAGCTCCTTTTACTTAGATGAAACAGAAGTAAGAAACGTAGATTACCTAGAATACTTATTTTGGCTAGAAAGAGTATACGGATCTAACTACGATAACGGATCTTACCCTGAAGTTTACTGGAATGCATTACCTGACACGAACGTTTGGAGAGATAAATTAGCATTTAACGAACCACTTGTAGAGCACTATTTAAGACACCCTGCTTACCACCAATATCCTGTTGTAGGTATTAGCTGGGAGCAAGCTGTTGATTATTGTGCTTGGAGAACCGATCGAGTTAACGAAAGAATTTTGATTGACAATGGATATCTTTGGGAAGATCCTGATCAAGTTGATGAAAATGTTTTTACAACAGAATCCTACTTAATGGGACAATACGAAGGAAGGATTCGTAGAATGCTACCAAACTTAAAACAAGGCGTACACAACTATAACAAGAAGGCTGGTAGAGATAGAGAAGCAGTTCGTATTGTACAAGAAAGAGATGGAATCCTATTCCCTGCCTTCAGACTTCCAACAGAAGCAGAATGGGAATACGCTGCTTTGGGATTAGTTAACAATACTGAAGAAGAAAATATCGATGAAAGAAGACTGTATCCTTGGGATGGGGATGGTGTAAGAAATGCTGCAAATAAAAATAAAGGAGAAATCGTAGCTAACTTCAAAAGAGGTAGAGGCGATAATATGGGTATTGCTAGCAAATTAAATGATAATGCTGATATCCCTGGTCCTACAAGAACATATTGGCCAAATGGATTTGGTCTTTACAACATGGCTGGAAATGTTTCCGAATGGGTAATGGATGTTTACCGTCCGTTGGTTGATCAAACAACAACAGATCTAAATCCCTACAGAGGTAATGTATACCAAACATGGTCAAGAGACGAAGACCGTTTTCTTATTGAAAAGGATAGCTTAGGTAGAATTATCAAAGAAAATGTTTCTCACGCTAATGATAAGAATCTTTGGAAAAGAAGAAACTATTCAAATTCTAACAATATTAACTTTTTAGATGGAGATTACGATTCACGCCTATCCAATGATTGGGGAAAGGATGAAAATATTAATGAATTTGGTGAAACTAAAGAAAATATAGTAAGTGGTGAAATTGTTATAAACGATAATACTCAAGTACAAATAAGACCAGAAAAAGAAGGATATTTAAGTAATAAAGATCGAAACAATCAAAATTCATTTGAATTAGATAAAAATACTCTTGAAGTTTATGATTACGGAAAAACATCTTTAGTTACTGACAACTCTAAGGTATATAAGGGCGGATCATGGAACGACAGAGCTTATTGGATGGTGCCAGGGACCAGAAGATTCCTAGACCAATCTTTATCAACTGCTACAATTGGATTCCGTTGTGCTATGGACCGATTAGGACCTCCAACAAGCCAATTAAAAGAGAATCAACGCAAACCTGTGGATTGGGAAAGAAAGAAAGGATATTAATCTTTATATAATCAACAAAACCCCAAGAATACTTGGGGTTTTTTCTTAAGATGACAATTCAAGAACTATATCACCTCTTTTTAAATTCTAGTGGAGTTTGTACTGATAGTCGAAAAATTAAAAAAGATAATATCTTTTTTGCTTTGAGAGGTGCTAACTTTAACGGAAACTTTTTCGCCGATAAAGCCATTCATGAAGGATGCAGCTATGCTATTATTGATGAAGAAAAATTCCAAAAAAACAAACAATTTATTTTAGTTGATGATGTTCTAGATTGCTTACAAAAGCTCTCTACTTATCATAGAGAACAATTAAACTGTCCAGTTATTGGAATTACTGGAACTAATGGAAAAACAACCACCAAAGAATTGATTTATACAGTGTTAAAAACACAATATAAAACAATAGCTACTCAAGGCAACTACAACAATCATATTGGAGTTCCATTAACCTTACTATCAACTCCTCTTGATACAGAAATCTTAATTGTTGAAATGGGGGCAAATCATTCTGGTGAAATTGCCTTTTTAAGCAACATAGCAAAGCCTAACTTTGGAATAATTACCAATATAGGTAAAGCACACTTAGAAGGTTTTGGTGGATATAAAGGAGTAATTAAAACTAAAAGTGAATTGTATAATTACATAAAAAATAATGGAGGAAAATTATTTGTCAATGATAAAGATGAATTATTACTGAATTTATCTGAAAAAATAGAGCGCATAACTTACAACAGCAATAGTCATTTTTTAAGCGCCAATCCATACGTTCATTTTAGCTATCAGAAAACTAAGATATCCACGCAACTAATAGGCTCTTACAATTATTCGAACCTTGCAGCAGCCTGTTGTGTCGGGACGTATTTTGGTATTACTACAAGTAATTGTAAAAAAGCTATTGAAAACTATATACCAACTAATAATAGGTCCCAAGTAGAAAAATCTAAAAGAGGAAACACATTAATTCTAGACGCCTATAATGCTAATCCGAGTAGTATGCGTGTGGCTATAGAATCATTACAACAAATGAATGCTAATAGTAAAATTGCAATCTTAGGAGACATGTTAGAGTTAGGAGATGACTCATTACATGAGCATCAAGAGATTGTTGAAATTTTAAAATTGTCTGACTTTCATAGTGTGTTTTTAGTAGGTGAAGAGTTTCAGAAAACAACAAACTCTTTTTCTTCATTCGCTAACACAAAGGAACTGAACAATTGGCTTAAATCAAATCCAATTACAGATAGTACTATTTTACTAAAAGGATCGAGAGGAGTTCAATTAGAAAAACTAAATACAGAACTTTAACTTTCTTCTAATACATCTCTTATTAAACTATTAATCACAACATAAATAGAAGCAATCGTTACTCCTAACAACGCAAATAAAAGTAATCCCTTTAACTTAGAAAGACGAACCACTTCCAAAGGAAAACGAGGGGAGTCAATAACATTTATCAAAGGCTTTTGATTAAGCAATGTGACTTTAGAAATCTCTAAATTTTTAATAATTTCTCCGTACATCACATTCAAAATTTCCACTTCTCGTTTTAAGCGCAACTCATCCAACAAACCTTCTGCTCGCATCACACCAAAATTTGAATCTTTATGGCGTGCATAAGATAACTCAGCTAGCTTTAACTCAGTCAATACAGAATCTGCCCTGTTTTGAATGAAATCTAGTGTATGTCTCGCCTTAGCTGTTTGAGTGTGCGTATAGTAATCACTTACTTCACTGACTAATGCCTCAACCAAAAGTTTTGCAAACTGTTCATCTTTTGACTGACATATCACTGTAATAATACTTGACTCTTCTCCTAATTCAATTTGCAGATTTTCATTTGTTAAATTTTTCCATGCTAAAGCAAGAATACTATCTTTAGCTAAGCTGAATCTACTCCTATCAGTAGTAAATATTAAGTCTTTGATTTCAGGCATCGTTTCACTCCATTCATCTCTATAATCATTAAATTCTATGTGATAGTTGATGAGAAGCTCATCATTACCATTGATATTAACTTTTGAAAGTAGCGCTTCCTCAACTACTCTCCTAGAAGTCAATAACTCATGAATATTACCCTCACTAAAAGTTGTAGATGTCCCTAAACCCAAATCAAACCCAAACTGAGAAGCTAAACCTGAGTATTTACCTAGTGCTCCACCTCCTCCACTATTATCTTCAACTACAAAATTTAATTCTGCTTTATAGATGACTTGTTTTTTTATTGCATATAAAACACCTAAAACAGCAAACAATAAAGATGTTATAAAAATAAGTTTCCATCTAGAGAAAAGCTCACCCTTCAATGCTTGAAGTTTAAGAATTACATCCTTTAAGCGGATTTCATCATCATAAAAATTATTAGACGTTTGCATTATTGTCTAGATAAATAAAGAATGTATAACGAAGCAATAGCAGAAATTTTTGTAATTGTGCCTTCTAGTACTCTTGTCCAATCGACGGGTTCTGGTTTTTGACGCTTAATTTTTATATCCTCTGTTACTTTTATAGTTGCGCCTGGCTCTACTTTTGGATACAAGACAAACAGGCCTAGGTCCGTTGCTTTCTTCACCTTTCCAGAAGCATAAACCACAAAAGTATTTTCTTTCACATTATGCTTAGTGAATCCTCCTGCAAAATTATTTACGTAATAATTTGCGCGTGCTCCATCAAAATACGGAGCGCTAATCGCATTGTTACTTAAATGCTCTAAAGCTCCTGTAATAGTGACTACATCATTAGTAATTGGAATAGAAATACTATCTCGATCTTGAAGCACTAAATTATATTTTGACTTAGGATGCTTTAATGCCTTTGCTAAATGAAGATAAACGGGATTGTATAAATCCATGTATTCCTTATTCTTCGTAATTAAGCTCTCCTCCTCTTCATTGGTTGGGATAATTTGAACAAACTTTCCATTAGAGAAAAATCCATTCACAATTTCCTCATCATCTTCATAGAAGTCAATCATATTGTTGGCTTCCTTCTCCACTGTCATCCAACGATACATTTGTACGGAATTTGCATCAGCATGAGATTTTAAACCTCCTGCTCTTTCTATTAGATCAGCAACGGTTTCTTCTCTTGACAACAAAGTATATGTTCCCGGAAAATTAACTTCTCCCATCAACTGAACAGTTCTAACTTCTTCAAAGTCCGGATTTAATCGAATACTTACTTGATCATAAGGCTTCAGTTCATAAGCCAAAGCATTTTCAGAAAGTTCGCCTTCATTTGTAATTGGGTATCCTTGTACAATAGCTCTTTTTGGCGATAATTGATTATTCGCAGCATCATAATCGACCACTCTAGAAATCTCTACTTTACCACCCCCTGACTCTTGAACCATTCCACCTGCTAACACAAGAGCATCTCCTAAGGTCAATCCCTCACCATAATGAAAAGTTCCTGCTGATCTAACACCACCGTTTACATCAATCTTAAATTCATCTATAAAATCTCTTTGAGAAAAAATGTAAAGCTCATCATATTCTTGAAGAGTAATATTAGATGCAGAAGTAAAATCTGAAATTATATTAGCAATTTCTAGCACAATATATTCTTTGGTAAAATCTGACTTTGTACGTACTAAGTATGCCTTTTCTACAAAAGTTTCTTCTGTTAAAGAGTTAGATTTTAACATCACATCATAAACTGTTTCTCCTTTAACAAATTCATAATCTCCAGAAACCCCTGTTGAAGAATTGACTTTCACTACATTTGATGGAATTCCTAAAATAGAATTCACCACGATTTCATCTCCACTTTTTAATTGTAAGTTTTGACTTGCAGTTGCATCAAGCGTTAATGTTTTGATATTATTTCCATCAATTCGATGAACTGTTATTCCATTTCGATATGCTTTAGCTGTAAAACCACCAGCATATCGAATCATATCTGCAACAACATCTCCTGCTTTTGCTTCAAAAGTATACGGCCTATTAACAGCACCCTTTACCTCAACAATTTTTTCCGCTGGAGCTACATAAAGGTAATCATTGTTTTGCATAAACAAATTTTGTGAAGATGTTGGGTCAAACAAAAATGCATACACATCTAAAGAGTCAACTGTTTTACCATTTCTTCTTAAATAAATGTTACGCACCGAACCTATTTGACTTGGGCCACCTGCTGCAATTAAAGCATTAAAAGCTGTATTCGTTGCTGGAATAGTGTAGGAACCTGGATTAAACACCTCTCCTACAATGTTAACTGTAATTACTCTAGAATAACTTAATGTTACATCTAATTGGGAGCGATTTAAATCGTAGTAATTACCCATTCTATTTTTGATGAGTGACTTAGCTGTTTTGAAGTTCTTACCACCAATATAAATTCTTCCTGCCCGAGAGGTAGAAATATATCCTTTTTTATTTACCACTACGTTTTCGCTGTGATCAGCCATTCCCCAAATAGAAATAGTCAACTCATCACCTTCTGCTAATAAATAATTTTCTGGTGCCTGTGCATCAAATGCTCTATTAAAAAAGTTTAAATCATTATTTCTGAACATATCCTGTCCAAAAATTTTACCGATGGGATATTGGACAGAATCATTAAAGAAAGCGGTATCACCCATGGCTGAATATAAATTATCTGCTCGATTTTTTTTAAAATCAAAAGCCGAAGAATCTACAGCATTTGGATTGTACTTTCCTTTTTGATATTTAAAATCCATTGCCTCCTGAATTTCTGACTCTGACAAACCCATCTGACGAAGAACTTGTTCGCTAGGAATATCGCTAGGGTTTACATTAGATGCGTTGAGGTTGGAAGGTGCGAAACGCATGTACTGTTTTGACACATCGCTCTGAGCTATAGCAGTACAGTAAAGTAATACTGTCAAAGCAAATAGGATAATCTTTTTCATCTAAAATATGATTCGATTAATGATTCGAATATACGCAAATTGCGTAAATCCTAATTATTTTAATACTGAGCGAGAGATTACAACACGCAGAATTTCAGATGTTCCTTCATAAATCTGAGTAATCTTAGCATCGCGCATCAAACGTTCAACATGGTATTCTTTTACAAAACCATAACCACCATGAATTTGCACTGCCTCTGTTGTGGTTTTCATAGCGGTTTCTGAAGCAAATACTTTCGCCATTGCTGCCTCTTTATCATAGTTTAAACCATTATCTTTCATCCAAGCTGCACGGAAACAAAGCAATCTTGCAGCGTCTATTTCTGTTACCATATCGGCCAACTTAAAGCTAATAGCTTGGTGCTTTGAAATAGGCTTTGCGAAGGCTTTACGCTCTTTGGAATATTGTAAAGCTAACTCATAAGCTCCTGAAGCAATACCTAAAGCTTGAGCTGCGATACCTATACGCCCCCCCGATAAGGTTTTCATAGCAAATTTGAAACCAAATCCATCTTCACCAATTCTATTTTCTTTTGGGACCTTCACATCTGTAAACATTAAAGAGTGTGTGTCAGAACCACGAATACCTAGCTTATTTTCTTTTGGACCAATTTGGAATCCATCCATATCTTTCTCTATGATTAAAGCATTTATTCCCTTATGACCTTTTTCTACATCTGTTTGCGCAATCACTAAATAAACAGAAGCTGTTCCTCCGTTGGTAATCCAGTTTTTTGTACCATTCAATAGGTAATGATCACCCATATCTTTTGCAGTAGTTTTTTGTGAAGTAGCATCACTTCCCGCTTCTGGTTCAGATAAACAAAATGCGCCAATAATCTCCCCAGAAGCCAGAGGCTTTAAGTATTTTTCTTTTTGCTCTTCTGTTCCGAAAGTTTCGATGCCCCAACAAACTAAAGAATTATTTACAGACATAACAACCGAAGTAGAAGCGTCTACCTTAGAAATTTCCTCCATTGCCAAGACATAAGAAACAGTATCCATTCCTGCTCCTCCATACTTAGGGTCAACCATCATACCCATAAAGCCTAGTTGACCTAACTTTTTGATTTGTTCATTAGGGAAGGTTTGATTCTCATCACGATCAATGACGCCTGATAAGAGTTCTGTCTGAGCAAAGTCTCTTGCCGCATCTCTAATCATCTTATGCTCTTCAGTTAATGTAAATTCCATCTTCTAATTGTTTTATTCTTGTTTTGAAACCCAACAAAAATAGGGTTTTTCCCTTACTTTTGAAGCAAGATGAAAAATGAACAAAAATATCGAGTAATTGGACTGATGTCAGGCACTTCGTTGGATGGTGTAGACATTGCTTATGCAGAGTTTGAGCTGAACGAAAAATGGCAATTTGACCTTGGTGTATGCGATATGATTCCTTACCCTGAAAAATGGAGAATTCAGTTATCTAACTTACACAAAAAGTCTGACAAAGAAATCCAACAAACAGATATCAAATACGGACTTTACCTTGGAAATTTAGCTCAAAAATTTATCCAAACAAATAAGCTCCGGGTAGATTTTATCTGCTCACACGGGCACACGATTTTCCATCAACCAAAGAGCAACTACACATTACAAATTGGCAATGGACAATCCATTGCCAATCAATCAAAAAAAACTGTTATTTGCGATTTTCGTTCTTTAGACGTCTCTCTTGGTGGACAAGGAGCTCCTTTAGTTCCAATTGGCGACCAATTGCTTTTTGAAGATTATTATTACTGCCTCAATCTAGGCGGATTTAGCAATGTGTCTTACCAAAAAAGTAGTATCAGAAAAGCGTACGATATTTGCCCTGTCAATATTGTCCTCAATGATTTAGCACAACAACTAGGGCGTTCTTACGATAAAAACGGAGCAATTGCACAAACGGGACATATGATTGACTCACTATTTACTCAGCTCAACCAACTACCATACTATAAAGAAAATGCTCCTAAATCTTTAGGAAAGGAATGGGTAGAGCAATACATCCAACCACTAATCAAGCAACATTCAAACATCCCAGATTTACTGAATACTTTCACAGAACATGCTGCTTTTCAAATTGGAAAAAATCTTCAAGCAGGAAGCTGCCTTATAACAGGAGGAGGGGCATTTAACAGTTATCTTATAGAAAGACTGAAGTGTTACACAAAAATTGACATATACCTACCTAATAAAAAAATCATTGATTATAAAGAAGCACTCATTTTTGCTTTTTTAGGCGTTCTCCGCTACCGAAACGAAGTGAATTGTTTAAGTTCTGTAACAGGTGCAAAATCTGATTGCTCAGGAGGAGTCATTTTTATTCCATAATGACTACTTTTGCACCAAGTTAAAAAACACTAATGAATGAATTACTAAACAAATACGAGCATAAACAACCAGAAGTTGTTTTTGAATGGAAAGATGCTGAAACAGAAGCAGAAGGATGGGTAGTTATCAATTCATTAAGAGGAGGAGCCGCAGGAGGTGGGACTCGCATGCGTATTGGCTTAAATAAACACGAAGTAGAATCTTTAGCCAAAACCATGGAAGTTAAGTTTACTGTTGCTGGACCTGCTATCGGAGGTGCAAAATCAGGCATCAACTTTGATCCAAACGACCCAAGAAAAGAAGGCGTTTTAAAGCGTTGGTACGCTGCAGTAAAACCTTTATTAAAGAACTACTACGGTACAGGTGGTGATTTAAATGTTGATGAAATCCATGAAGTAATTCCAATTACTGCTGATTTAGGAATCGAACATCCACAAGAAGGTGTATTTAATGGGCACTTCAAACCAACAGATGAAGAAAAAGCACAAATCATAAAACAATTACAAAAGGGTGTTTTACTTCCTGTAAAAGACGAAAAATTAACTCCATCTCCAGCACGTAATTTTACAGTAGCTGATATGATTACTGGGTACGGTGTTTCGGAAGCGGTTAATCACTACTACGACATCTATGGAGGAAGTATTTTAGGTAAACGAGTTATTATTCAAGGGTGGGGTAATGTTGGCGCTGCTTCGGCTTATTATCAAGCACAGGCGGGTGCAAAAATTGTCGGAATAATTGATAGAGTTGGAGGTCTTATAAATCCAGAAGGGTTTTCTTTTGAAGAAATAAAAGCTTTGTTCTTAAAAAAGGACGGGAATTTCTTAAACGCAGACAATATTTTATCATTTGAAGAAATGAACGAAAAGATTTGGAATGTTGGCGCTGAAGTATTTATTCCTGCAGCAGCTTCTCGATTAGTGACTCAAGCACAAGTAGACAGCATGATTGCTGGTGGGCTAGAAGTTATTTCTTGTGGTGCCAATGTGCCTTTTGCAGATCCGGAAATTTTCTTTGGTGTAACTGGAGAATACACAGATGAAAAAGTAAGTGTATTACCAGACTTTATTGCTAACTGCGGAATGGCTCGTGTATTTGCTTACTTAATGCAAGCAAATATTAAAATGACAGATTCAGCTATTTTTGCAGACACATCTGCAACTATTGGAGACGCCCTGAAAAAATCGTATGCTGCTAACAACAGTAAAACAAACATTGCAAAAACAGCATTTGAAATCGCACTGAATCAATTGATATAATTATGGACTTACAAACACTACTTCAACAAGTTTATTTCGGCAACACAATAGAAGATTATGCCTGGTTTTTCGGCATGTTGTTGTTAGGATTGGTGTTTAAAAAGTTAATCTCTAGATATTTCAGTCATCTACTGTATCGATTAGTAGGAAAAAATTCAAGTGTAAGCATCGAACAATTTGATGCACTACTCACCGTGCCAATTGGATTTTGTGTAATGCTAACCATTATTTTCATAGGCTCTTCCCACATAGAACTACCTTCTACTTGGGAACTTGCTAGTAAAGATGAGTTTGGTCTAAAGATGGTATTAGGTAAAGGTTTTGCTTTAGCCTATATCATTTCTTTTGTATGGATTTTCTTGAGATTGGTCGAATACTTTGGAATTCTTTTGCAAAATAAAGCAGACCAAACAGATAGCAAAATGGACGATCAATTAGTACCATTTGCATTAGAAATTGGAAAAATTGCTGTATTCATAATTGGTTTCTTCATAATTCTAGGAAAAATATTTGAAGTAGATGTTACCGCTCTAGCTACTGGTTTAGGAATTGGAGGTATAGCTATTGCTATGGCTTCTAAAGAAAGCTTAGAGAACTTACTAGGCTCTTTCACCATCTTCTTTGATCGTCCTTTTACTGTGGGAGATATTGTTACTGCAGGCAGTGTAACTGGAGTTGTAGAAAAGGTTGGTTTTCGCAGTACACGCATTCGTACTTTTGACAAAAGTATTGTTACTGTTCCTAATAAAAATATGATTTCTGCCGAGCTAGACAATTTAGGAGAACGACCTGTAAGAAGAGCGAAATTCATGATAGGACTGACTTACGAATCTAGCGTTGATCAAATAAAAGCTGTTGTTTCAGACATCCAAAAAATGATTGATGAGCACCCTAAAACCAATCAAGATGGTCGTGTGCGTTTTCAGGAGTTTGGAGGAAGTTCTTTAGACATCATGATTATGTATTTTGTAGATAGTCCTAGTTGGGATGATTATATAAATACCAAAGAAGACATCAACTACCAAATAATGGGAATTGTACAAAAACACAGTTGTGATTTTGCATTTCCGTCTACAACAGTATATTTGCAGCGCGAAAATCAGAAAAAAAATTAACCTAATATATTACAAATGATTTACATCTTAATGTTAGTAGTATTTGTTTTAGGCTATCTAGCAATTGCCTTAGAGCACCCATTAAAAATTGATAAGGCAGCTTCGGCATTAATTATTGGTGCTTTAGGTTGGGCGCTTTATGCATTTAGCGGAGTCGATTTTCATCACATTGGAGAACACCTTTCTCATCATGTTGTAGATATAGCAGAAATTTTATTCTTTCTACTTGGGGCTATGACTATCGTTGAACTTGTAGATGCGCATCAAGGTTTTTCGATTATTACTGATAAAATTAATACAACTAAAAGAGTTCCACTAATGTGGATCTTAACTATCCTTTCATTCTTTTTCTCAGCTGTATTAGACAACCTTACGGCTGCTATAGTAATGTCTGCTTTACTAACCAAGCTTATTAAGGATAAAAATGATATTTGGATGTTTGCTGGTATGATTATTATTGCTGCTAATGCAGGAGGCGCATGGTCTCCAATTGGAGATGTAACAACCATCATGCTTTGGATTGGCGGCCAGGTTACAGCTTCTAACATTATTACTTCTATAATTATCCCTTCTATAGTATGTTTGATCGTACCAATGATTTACATTTCATTCCGTTTAAAAGGAAATATTACAAAACCAAATCAGGAAGAATCCAATAAGCATGTAACAAATACTACTACACCTTTTGAAAGAAAGTTTGTTTTCATATTAGGAGTTTGTGGGTTGTTATTTGTTCCAATTTTTAAAACAGTTACTCACCTCCCTCCTTTTGTAGGAATATTATTCAGTTTAGGAGTTATGTGGTTAGCTACAGAGTTGCTACACAGAAATAAAAACTATGAAAAAAAATCTGGGTTAACTGTTATTAGCGTTTTGAAAAAAATTGATATTCCAACTATCTTTTTCTTTCTAGGAATTCTTTTAGCAGTTGCAGCGCTACAATCAATGGGACACCTTGGCGATATGGCAAATATTTTAAACGATTCATTCAATGGTCAAACAGCTGAGGGTATTTACATTATTAACATCATTATTGGGCTTCTTTCGTCTATAGTTGACAATGTCCCTTTAGTAGCGGGAGCAATGGGAATGTATGAAATAACAGAAACAGGATTTTATGCAGTTGATGGTATGTTCTGGGAGTTCTTGGCTTATTGTGCAGGTACAGGTGGCTCTGTACTAATAATTGGATCTGCTGCTGGAGTTGCCGCTATGGGAATCTTAAAAATCGACTTCATTTGGTATGTTAAGAATATTAGCTTATTAGCGTTTTTAGGTTATATTGCAGGAGCAATCACATACATCTTATTACAATAAGTAATGGGTTGCCTTCGTTAAATCCTAAAACATAAAAAGTATGAAGTCACTGCTTTTACAAATCGATGTATTAAGCGACAAATTAAAGCAAGTTAGCGAAAGCAACGAAATCATTGTAGAGGAAAAAACCCTCTCTATTATTGAACTTATTACAAGCGGAGGAACCGGAGGTAATCTAATCATGATTACCCTCGCTATCCTCTCAATAATTTCTGTCTATTTGTTTATTGAACGCTACAACACCATTAAGCGCGCTAGCAAACAAGATCCTGCCTTTTTTAACAGTATTAAAAACTATGTACAGGATAAAGATTTGAAAGCAGCTAAAACTCTTTGTAAAAATACGGACAGCTCTGTTGCGCGTATGCTAGGAAAAGGGATTGATCGCATTGACAAACCAATGACGGATATTTCTGCTTCTATAGAGAATCAAGGTAAAT
>CACHMF010000020.1 GCA_902580855.1 uncultured Bacteroidota bacterium
GATTCCAGCAAAGAAAATAGAAGAAGAATTGGCAGGACAAGATATACCCATGCTGCTTAATTCTACACCAGGTGTTTACGCCACTCAGCAAGGTGGAGGAGATGGAGATGCAAGGATCAATATTCGTGGTTTCAACCAACGAAATATTGCAGTAATGATTGATGGAATACCTGTTAATGACATGGAAAATGGATGGGTGTATTGGTCTAATTGGTTTGGATTGAGTTCTGTAACAAGCAACACCCAAGTACAAAGAGGCCTTGGAGCTTCTAAAATAGCTATACCTTCAATTGGTGGAACCATGAATATCATTACAAAAGGTATTAGCAACAAATCTGGTGGGATGTTGAAGCAAAGTATTGGACCTAACGGATACCTCAATACTTCATTTGGTCTAAATACAGGTAAAAGTAAAACTGGATGGGGATTGACTCTTGCAGGCTCATATAAAGAAGGTAATGGATGGGTCGATCAAAATTTCACAAAAGGTTATTTCTACTATGCAAAACTGCAAAAGAGTATTGGAAAACATATCATCAGTCTATCTGCAATGGGTGCCCCTCAAGAACATGGACAAAGGAGTTACAAAAGTAGTATTAGCACCTTTGATAGTGACTTTGCATTAAGTGTTGGTGCGGACACAACTGGGCAACCCTCAATGGATAAAGGAAGGCAATACAATAGACATTGGGGATGGCTCAACCGATGGAGCCTAAACGAAAATGGAGACACTATTCAAGGACAAAGAACAGCACTAAACACACGCAAAAACTATTATCATAAACCACAATTTTCTTTACGTGATTTTTGGGTTGTAAACGATAAATTACATATTTCAAATATTGCTTATGCTTCTATTGGTAATGGAGGCGGCACTCGCTTAGACGGACAAACCTCCAATTACGATAACGAGGGTCAGCTAAACCTTCAACCTATCTATGACGAAAATATGGGGATGATAGACCCTCTTTACAGTTCCGATTTGCACAAATCTACAACCATACTTAAAAGCTCGTTTAATAATCACTATTGGTATGGCTTACTTTCTACCGTTAATTATAGTTTATCTCAACACACAACAATTTCAGGAGGATTTGATGCGCGCTCTTACAAAGGAGAACACTATCAGGAAGTCTACGATTTGTTAGGCGGGGATTATTTCATCGATGATGCCAACAAAACACAAACATCTTTGATTAAAACAGTAGGAAATAAAATCAGCTACAATTATGATGGGTTAGTGAAATGGTATGGTGGTTTTGGACAATTAGAATATGCCGATGACAAATTTAGCTTATTTCTAAATGTTTCTGAAGCAACATCAATGTATAAGCGCATTGATTATTTCAAGAAGAAAGATTTAGTTTTAGCGGACACCACTTATAATGAAGCTTTAGGAACTTCTGTAAGTACTGAAATCATTTATGATGAAAACGGAAATATCGTAGGGGCAAACAAAGTAATGGTAGAGGATACAATATTTCATAATGGCTTGACTTACACACAAAACTCCTCAGAAGCTAAACACGCTCAAAGCGAATGGCAAAAGTTTCACGGATGGACCTTTAAAACAGGTGCTAATTACAACATCAACGACTATCACAATGTTTTTGTAAATGCAGGCTATATTTCTAAAGCCCCAAAATTTGGTAATGTTTTCGACTATAACAATCAACTTTTTCGAGATATCCAAAACGAATTTGTAAAAGCGCTTGAAGCTGGGTATGCCTATCGTTCTACTCATTTCTCTTTAAACGCCAATGCTTACAACACCATTTGGAGAAACAAACCAGTCAACGGAGGGGTTACAGTAATTATTGATGATATGCCTTACAAAGCAAACATCAATGGAATGGATGCGCTACACAAGGGGGTAGAGCTCGACTGGGCGTTCAAACTAAAACCTATTACAATTGAATGGATGAGTTCTATTGGTGATTGGACTTGGACATCAAAAGATACTGCTCGTTTTTATGATGATGAAGGAATGCCTGTAATAAACGACAATGGAAATCAAGAAGTAGTTGCATTCGATGCACGAGGAGTGCATGTAGGAGATGCTGCACAAACACAGTTTGCTATGAGTATTCGCTGGGAAATCTCTAAAAATGCTTGGGTAAAAATTAGAAGATCTTACTACGATAATCATTATGCCGACTTCGACCCTATATCTTTAACTGGAGCAACCGCAAGAACAGAATCTTGGATGATACCATCTTATAATCTATACAACTTATACGCAGGGTTTAAACTTCCAATTAACAGAAAAATGGCTTTACGGTTCAATTTAAGTGTGCTGAACTTGTTCGACAAAACATACATTTCCGATGCTCAAAACAACGATCAGTACATTGCTGGTAACACCGAAAACTTCGATGCTACATCTGCTGGAGTGTTTGTAGGAATGGGCAGAAGATATAACGCATCAATCAAATTAAACTTTTAGAAATGAAATCTATATGTCTAATATTACTATCAATTTGTGTAACAAGTGTTCAAGCACAAAGCATTGCCACAGCAAGAGCGCAAACAATTGGAAGTTCAGTCACTATTAGCGGAATCATAACTAATGGTGATGAACTAGGTCCCATTCGATATATCGAAGATGCAACTGCCGCAATAGCTGCCTATGACCCTAGCAATCTTGTTGGAACATTACGTGGAGACAGTATTACTTTGACTGGTGAACTTATTGATTATAACGGATTACTAGAAATACAACCAGTAAATAACTTTACTAATCATGGAACAGGATACAGCATTAATCCACAAATAATTACACCGTTACAAATAGATGAAAACACAGAATCTGAACTAGTGCAAATAGACAATGTTTTAATAAGTAATGGGGGAAGTAATTTCACACAAGGGACACACAGTTTTTCAGCCAATGGAGAAAATGGTATTCTATATTTGAGAAACGGGCATCCTTTAATTGGAACGCTTATTCCTTCAGCTCCAATAACGCTTATCGGAATTGCATCACAATATGCTCCATCAGGTATTGGTGGATACCAACTATTACCACGTGATGCAAACGATATTATTTTCAGTGGTGGCATCAACATGACCTCTGCTTTAACACAAAGTAATCTCAGTAATAATGGTTTCGATATTAGCTGGACAACAGACAATACGGGAAGTTCCAACATTGCTTATGGACTAAGCTCGAGTTTAGAAATAGACACAATAAGCAATAGTGCATCTACAAGCAGCCATAGTTTAAGCCTTTCTGGACTGTCGCCAGGTACTATCTACTATGCACAAGCGTTTTCTGTCAACGGAACAGATACTGCTTTTTCTGCAATAGGCGTATTTGCAACTGTATCTAACTCCAGTGGTATTGTGCATGTATATTTCAATAATTCAGTTGATCATAGTGTAGCTATCATGCAAAATGCACACAACATTGGTACCACCATGAACGACACCATCAAAGCGTATATCGACAAAGCCAAACACACTCTTGATATTGCAATTTATAACCATTCAGACGCGCTTATCACAACTGCCATTAACGATGCTTATAATAGAGGTGTAACTGTAAGATATCTCACATGTGGATCTACAACTACTCTAGCACTTGGCGACCTAGACACCAATATACATGTATTAGAAAAACAAGGAGGTTCTGGAATAATGCATAATAAATTCGTGGTGATTGATGCCGATGTAACCGATAGTTCTTGGGTAATTACTGGGGCTACTAATTGGACAAACGGACAACTTTTTGACGATTACAACAACCTACTATTAATACAAGACCAATCTATCGCTCGAACTTACGAACTGGAGTTCAACGAAATGTGGGGATCGGACTCCTTGCAGCCCAATGCTAATAATGCGCTTTTTGGATCTAATAAAACAGACAACACACCTCACCAATTTTTAGTGAATGGCGACGCCATGGAAGTATATTTTTCTCCCTCAGATAACACAACTAACAAGTTAATTGATGCGTTTCAAACATCCGATGATGAACTCAATTTTGCATTACTCGTATTTACACAAAATGATTTAGGATGGGCATTAGAAAATTTGCACGATAATGGTATTACAGTACAAGGTATTATAGAACAGATAAATACCACCGGATCTGAATACCAATATCTTATCGATGCAGGAATAGATGTGCGCTCGCATACTGGAGTGCAACATATTATGCACCATAAATATGCTATTATCGATCAAGCTTTGGCTTCTTCTGACCCATTGGTGATTACTGGCTCACATAATTGGTCGGCAGCTGCAGAAAATAGTAATGACGAAAACACTGTTTTTTACTATAACCAAAACATTGCCAACCAATACTATCAAGAATTTATTGAACGATATAACGAACTAGCACCTACAAGTAGTCAGCTAGAAGAAAATAATCAGGAAGGCAAAGGAAAACTTTTGTATATTACTGATGCACTAGGTCGTAAAACAACAGCCAAAAAAGGAGAAGTACAATTCTATATTTACAATAACGGAACAGTAAAAAAACAACTCCAATTACAATAATAAAGAAAGCCTCGTAAATGCGGGGCTTTTATTTTCTATTTGTTTGTCTAATCTGAGATACAAAAACGCAATACCTCATCAAAAAAACGTTTAGGCTGTTCTGCATGTACCCAATGTCCTGCATCAGCAATAGTCACAATCTCAGCTTCAGGAAAATGCTCCAATATTAAATCCTCATCCTCATCCACAATGTAAGCAGAAGAAGCACCATCTATAAATAAGCTAGGACCCTTATATACCATCTTATCAGCCAATACTTTTCCTACCTCTGTTATATGATCAGCTATTGCTTTTAGGTTAAAACGAAAAGCTAATTGCTCTTTCTCTACCCAATACAAGCTCTTCAGTAAAAACTGTCTAACACTAGCGTCATCGATGTATTCTGCCAATTTTATATCAGCCTCACCACGACTCTTTAGGTCATCAAAGTCTAAACTTTGTAAAGCTTCAATAATCTTGTTATGATGAACTGGATAAGCTTTTGGAGAAATATCAACTATTATCAATTTCTGAACTAAATCGGGATGCTTCACTGCTAGCTGCATTGCTGTTTTTCCTCCCAAAGAGTGCCCCATTAAAATCACATTTTTTAACTTATGATTTTTTATATAATTCAACAAATCATTAGCTAATACCTCGTAATTAAAAACCGCACTATGTGGCGATCTTCCATGGTTTCTTTGATCAACTAAATGTACCTCATAAAAATCAGCAAATTTCTTACCTAAACTCTGCCAATTATCCGACATACCAAACAGACCATGTACAATGAGTATTGGTTGCCCTTCTCCCATTATTCTTGAAAAAAGTTTCACTATAATTGGCGTTTATATAACTGTATTGTATTCTCCAAACCTAAGTACAAGGCATCTGATATGAGCGCATGTCCTATAGATACTTCTAGTAAATCAGGAACCTGCTCTACAAAAAAGGATAAGTTATTTAAGTTCAAATCGTGTCCAGCATTCAGTCCTAAGCCAAGTTCTCCAGCAAGCTTACCAGCAGTTACAAAAGGAATTACTGCCTTTTCCCTATCATTTGCATATCCTTTAGCATAGCTCTCTGTATATAGTTCTACCCTATCTGTATTACAAGCTAAAGCACCCTCCACATGGAGCAAGTTCGTATCAACAAATATAGAAGTTCGGATACCAACTTCTTTTAGCGCGCCGATAACCTCTTGCAGCAAACCCTTCTGCCCCACAGTATCCCATCCAGCGTTAGAAGTCAAAACACCAGGAGGGTCTGGCACCAAAGTAACCTGATGTGGCTTGATAGCTAATACCAAGTCCATAAAGCGCTCCGAAGGGTAACCCTCCACATTAAACTCTGTTCGCACCAAAGGTTTCAATATCTCTACGTCATGGTAAGTTATGTGTCGCTCGTCAGGTCTTGGGTGCACTGTGATACCGTCCGCTCCAAACTGTTCACAACGCTGTGCAGCCAAACTTACATTCGGTAAGTTCCCTCCACGAGCGTTTCGCAAACTTGCTATTTTATTAATGTTAACACTTAGCTTTGTCATCTCGTATAAAAATGCAAAGGTATAAATACTATTACTTATGTTTGCTACAAGATTATGCTAAGTCAAAAACTCATAGCTACCGACATCAGCCCTGCGTTACCTAGCGATAGCGGCATGAATGCTATGTCCCTAATGGACGAGTTTAAAGTATCACATTTACCCGTTGTAGAAAATGGAGAACTTTTAGGACTTATTTCCGAAGATGATATTTGGAATATGCATAATCAAGAAAAACCCATCAATAGCATATTAATCAAACTGAAGAAGGTATTTGTAACTTTCGAACACGATGTTTTTGAAATAGTTAAAATGGTAAACGAGCACGATCTGACCCTTATTCCAGTAGTAGATAATAATCGCTATTTAGGAGCTATAAGTATACGATCAATCCTAAAAGCATTAGCATCTATTGTAGCAATGCAATCCGAAGGGGGTGTTATTATATTGGAAATGAATAAAAATGACTACTCAATGAGCGAGATGGCACAAATTGTTGAGGGAAACAATGCAAAAATTTTAAGCTCCTACATAAGCAATCATAAGGATAGCAATACAATTAAGGTTACACTCAAACTAAATGTAAATGAGTTGAGTCCAGTTATCCAAACCTTTCAGCGCTATGATTACACTATTACGGCTCACTACGACCAGTCACAATCTACTGATGGATTACAAGATCGATACGACTCTTTAATGCGCTACCTCAACATCTAATGAAGAAGTTTTTATTGGTTTTATGTCTGTTGAATACAGCTCTAAACGCTCAAGAATTACAGATTCGAAACATACAGATTGAGGGACTAAAAACTACTAAAGAAGCAACTGTGCTAAGAGAACTCAGCTTTTCTGTAGGAGATAAAGTCACTATTCAAGAACTACATTCGTTACTAGAAAAAAACAGAAGCAACTTGCTCAATCAATGGCTATTTAACTTTGTAGATTTCACACCAATTATAAAAAGAAGTGAAGTAGATATTCTACTAAAAGTTACCGAGCGTTGGTATGTATGGCCTTATCCTATCTTCGAAATATCCGAGCGTAACTTCAATGTCTTTTGGGATAGTTTACGACATTCTAACTTTCAGGATTTCTCGAGAGTCAACTATGGAGTTTTTCTCAATTGGTATAATTTCCGTGGGCGTAACGAACTGCTCAAGATTAAATATCGAAAAGGATACAAAGAGCATTATCTTTTCGAATATGATATACCTTATCTAAACCAAGAAAAAACATGGGGTACGATATTTAAAACAGAACTTTTTCGCATGCAAAAGTTTCACTACAAAACAGATTATCATCAACTATTTTACACCCCGCAAGGAGAAAACCTCTTCAAAGAACATAAGTTATCTTTAGCCTTTCAATTCAAGCCTGGTATACATATTACGCACAAAATAGAGATAGAAGGGAGTAAGATGAGCACGCAATATTCCGTTGAAAACCCTGCTTTCTTTCTCTTCGATAGGTTAAATTTTCAATACGCTCAGTTAGATTACCACTTTATACAAGAAAAGCGTGATTATAAAGAATATCCTTTAGATGGTCATATGCGCGAATTATGCATTGAAGCATTTCATGGTATTAGAAACAGTTATCGAAACATCAGTCTTACTACTAAAGCGGAACATCATCATCAATTTCATTCTAGGTGGTCAGTTGGCAATAGTATAAAGGCAAAAGCTAGTTGGAAAGACGAAATTCCCTACATGCTAAAGCAAGCATTTGGGTTTGAAGATTACCTAAGAGGGTACGAATACTATGTGATAGATGGTAGCCAATTTGCAATGACAAAAACTGCGGTAAAATGGACTTTACTCCAAACAACAGAAATGCAATTACCCATCATCCCATATGAACAATTTAGTAAAACCCATTTTTCTATTTACTTCAGTATCTTTGCCGATATGGGTTACGTACACAACAAAGAGGTTGTTAATAACCCTTTAAATAATGAATTTTTAATGAGTCAGGGTTTCAGCATAGATATTGTAAGTTATTACGACAAACTTATTCGTTTAGAATTTAGTCGTAATCACCTAGCAGAAACAGGTTTTTTCATTCACTTTTCCAATCCGTTTTAATCAATGAGAACAGCAATTTACGGCAATCCATTCAATCCGGTTAAAGCTAAATATGTGCAACACCTCATCTACAAATTAGAAGAGAATAATGTACCTATCATTATCGAACATCAATTTCATGACTTTCTAATTGATCATGTACAGTTTAAAAAGGATATTGAAATTTTTGACACGCCTAAAGAATTACAAGAAAATGCCGATATTCTACTTAGTATTGGAGGAGATGGAACGCTTCTTAACACCATTACTTTAGTAAGAGATTCCGGTATTCCTGTACTTGGAATCAATACAGGAAGATTAGGGTTTATTTCTAGCGTATCTACTGATCAAATTGATAATGCTATTAATCAGCTTTTTAAGAAGGAATATACGCTTGAAAAGCGAACGCTTTTACAATTGGACACTGATAATCAATTATTTGGAGAAACAAATTTTGCTCTGAACGAAGTAACCGTTTTAAAAAAAGATACCTCATCCATGATACGCATACATGCATTTTTAGATGATGAATTTCTCAACTCTTACTGGGCTGATGGCTTGATTGTTGCAACACCAACCGGTTCTACTGGTTATTCATTAAGTTGCGGTGGACCAATTGTAGTGCCAGGAACAGAAAACTTTATTATTGCGCCTATTGCTCCTCACAACTTAAATGTGCGGCCTGTCATTGTTTCTGAAGATAGGGTTTTAAAACTGAAAGTTGAAGATAGAGATGAGTTAGCGCTTGTTGCTTTAGACTCTCGTTCTAGAGCTATTGACCCTACGCTAGAACTCACTATTCGAAAAGCAGATTTCAAGGTGAACTTAATTAAACTTCACAGCCAATCTTTTATCGCTACAATTCGCGAAAAATTAATGTGGGGTAAGGACAAAAGAAATTAAGTTCATTCTATCATAAATCCCTATATTTGCTCGTTTAGAGTAAAAGATTTACACAAATGATAAAAAAATGGCTATTTGGGTGTTTGGTCATCTGTTCTTTAGTTGATACACAAGCACAATCATTTAAGCCTTCTACAGAAGTAGGAGTTTTTATGGGGACATCCTATTACATTGGTGATTTAAACGATAATCATTTTGATCTAGCTCAGCCTGCACTAGGACTAATTTACAGAAACAACATAAATAGAAGATTTACATTAAAAGCATCTGCATGGACTGGGGAAATACGAGGAAACGATAAAATCAATAATGTTGATACTGCTAAAATAATAAGAAATCTACATTTTCGATCTCCAATTATGGAGCTTTCGGGACAAATAGAGTTTAATTTTTTCGAATATGAAACAGGAAGTAAACGCTATCCTTTTTCTCCATTTATTTTTACTGGAATTTCTTTTTTTAAACATAATCCACAAGCAAGAAGATGGAATACTGAAAATCCATTTGATAGAGATGGATATGGAAGCAGTAATGAATGGATAGAATTACAACCACTAGGAACAGAGGGTCAAAACTCTGTACACTACCCAGGAAAAGATCCATATTCATTAACACAAATAGCTATTCCTCTAGGTTTAGGTATAAAATGGAGTTTAGGAGAAAAGTTTAGTCTAGTGGCAGAATATGGTATTCGTAAAACATTTACTGACTATTTAGATGATGTAGGAGGAACGTATGCTGATCCACAATACTTAAACGCAGAAAATGCTATAGCTGCGCAGTTATCTCATCAGTTATCTTATCAAGGCATTGAACCCCCTACACCTGTAAATGGATCCGCCCCATCAAATGCTGATTGGCAAGCTTATTGGCAACAATTGTATCCAAGTGGATTCAATGAGACGCAAAGAGCAAATGAAAATAACTGGAATGATTGGTATACGTTTGCTGGTATAACTTTATCATTCAAGATCGTAAAAACTCCAAAAGTTTGTCAGTTCTAAAAAACTTGAAAACTTCAATCAATACAGAAAGATTGCCTAGGCACATTGCCATTATAATGGATGGCAATGGGCGTTGGGCAAAGCAACAATCCAAACTACGTGTTTTTGGACATCAAGGTGGGGTTGAGGCTGTCCGAGACACTGTAGAAGGAGCTGCAGAAATGGGTATTAAATATCTAACACTTTATGCTTTCTCTACTGAAAATTGGAATCGTCCAAAACTAGAAATAGACGCATTGATGGAACTACTTGTAAACACCATCAATAAAGAAACAAGAACCTTGATGGACAATGACATACGATTACAAGCAATCGGCAACATAGAAAGTCTACCTAAAAAATGTAAAAGAAACCTAGAAGAAGCTATTAACAAAACCGCTAACAACAAAAGAATGACATTGGTGCTGGCCTTAAGCTATAGTTCCAAGTGGGAAATAATAGAAGCTGTTAAAAAAATTGCAGAAAAAGTAGAGAAACAAAAATTACAAATAAGAGACATAAACGAAGAAATATTTAACTCTTGTTTAAGCACACACAATATTCCCAATCCTGAGTTGTTAATTAGAACTAGCGGAGAACATCGCATCAGTAATTTTTTGCTTTGGCAAATTGCTTACTCAGAACTTTATTTTACCGATGTTCTATGGCCCGACTTTAGAAGAGAACATCTAAATGATGCGATAGTAAATTATCAAAACAGAGAGAGAAGGTTTGGAAAAACCAGCGAACAAATTGAAAAGGAAAATGCATAAAATTTTATTGCTATTTGTATGTATATTGGGAGTTTCGCTAGGAACTCAAGCTCAAGTAACTTTAAACACAAGTTTAGAAACTATTTCGTACGCTAACCCAAGACAGTATGTTTTAGGAGGTGTTACTGTTAGCGGAACAAAACACCTAGATCAAAATACATTAATTCAGATTTCTGGATTAAAAATTGGTGAAACACTTGTTGTTCCAGGAGATGACATCACACAAGCAGTAGAAAAATTATGGGAGCAGGGCCTGTTCTCAGATGTGCAAATTACAGCTACAAAAATTCAAGGAAACAGCATCTTTCTAAATTTCTTTTTAGAAGAAAGACCTAGACTTTCTAAGTTTAAATTCATAGGTATTAAGAAATCAGACATAGACGCACTTCGTGAAAAAATAAAACTTGTTAGAGGTAAAATAATCAC
Source organism: uncultured Bacteroidota bacterium (assembly GCA_902580855.1). Taxonomy (GTDB): domain Bacteria; phylum Bacteroidota; class Bacteroidia; order Flavobacteriales; family UBA7312; genus UBA7312. The sequence goes on from CACHMF010000020.1 coordinate 11,177, forward strand.
TGAAAGCTTGATTAGTAATACCCAGAATATTATCCGTGACTTTTATGTAGAAAAGGGTTTTCTAAATGTAGAAATTAACATTGAACAAGAGAAAGATTCTCAAAGCAAAAAACATGTCTTACTTGTTATCAATATTCATAAAGGTGAAAAGGTGAAAATATCCGAAATCAAATTTGTAGGAAACACTATTTTCAACGAGAAAAAACTAAAACGATTATTAAAAGAAACTAAAGAAAAAAAGTTTTACCGTTTATTCAAAGCTTCCAAATATTTAGAAGACGCGTATAAAACTGATAAAAACAATATCATTATTAATTACAATGAAAAGGGGTTTCGTGATGCTAAAATCATCACCGATAGTATTTGGTTAAATGAAGAAGGACATCTATCCGTTAGAATACACATTAGTGAAGGTTCTCCCTACTACTTCGGAAATATTACATGGGTAGGAAATAGCAAGTACTCCAATAACGAATTAGACAACCTATTAGGAATAGAGAAAGGTGACATATACGACAACACGGTATTGCAAACTCGTTTATTAGGAAGTCCTGACAGCAGAGATGTTCATTCAAAATACCTAGACAATGGCTATTTATTTTCTCAAGTAACTCCTGTTGAAACAGAAGTAAGAAATGACACTATTGATTTAGAGATTCGAATTTATGAGGGACAACAAGCACGTATTAACAAAGTAACAGTAATAGGTAATACTAAAACGAACGACCATGTAATTATGCGCGAAATCCGCACAAAACCGGGCGACTTATTCAATCGTTCTTTGATCATGCGCTCGCAAAGAGAATTGGCTACTTTAAACTATTTTGACCCCGAAAAATTAGATATAGATGTTAGCCCTGACCCACAAAATGGAACGGTAGATCTCACTTATGTTGTAGAAGAAAAGTCAACAGATCAAATAGAATTACAAGGAGGCTACGGAGCTAATAGAATAATTGGTACATTCCGACTTTCATTCAATAACTTTTCGGCACGTAAAATGTTTGCAAAAGGAAAAGGGAATTGGACTCCACTCCCTTCTGGAGATGGACAACGATTAAGTCTTGCTGCATCTTCCAATGGCTTATATTACCAATCGGGGAATATCTCATTTACGGAACCTTGGCTGGGAGGTAAAAAACCAAATGCTTTAACCATTGGCTCTTGGCATTCTGTTCAACGATCTCCTACATCTACAGAAATGCCCATAGATTCAATGCCGAAAATGAAAATCACAGGTGTGACTGTTGGTTTAGGAAAGAGATTACAGTGGCCGGATGATTTCTTTACACTACATCAGAACATTACTTTAAAGAAATACAACCTTGATGAGTGGACTAACTTCAACTCTTTAGGATCTGGAACAGCATACAATTACAGCTATAACTTCTCTTTAGGTCGAAACTCTGTAGACCAACCCACGTTCCCTAGAAGAGGGTCTAATATGAAATTGTCTGTGCAACTAACGCCTCCATACTCGCTATTTGACGGAATAGAAGATTATTCTAATCTAACAGACAATGAAAAGTTTAAATGGGTAGAATACCATAAATGGAATATTGGGGCTAACTGGTTCATTAGTTTAGCGGACAAATTAGTCCTTAAAACAAACTTAGACTATGGCTTAATTGGAACGTATAATCCAGACATAGGTCTTTCTCCTTTTGAAAGATATTACCTTGGTGGTGACGGCTTAAGTGGTTATGCTTTAGACGATCGAGAAGTCATAGCGCTAAGAGGCTATTCTAACGGAGCTTTATCACCAGATTATGGTGCTACACTTTATAACAAATACACTTTGGAACTGCGTTATGCGCTTTCATTAAATCCACAATCTCCTATTTATGCGCTCAGCTTTTTAGAAGCAGGTAATTCATGGGACAACTTTGATAATTTTGATCCATTTACTGTAAAACGATCCGCAGGTGTAGGCATCAGAATTACTATTCCAATGATGGGGATGATGGGTGTTGATTGGGGCTACGGATTTGACGATATTCTTGGAAATCCAGATGCAAACAAAGGACAATTCCACTTTTCTATCAACCAACAATTTTAATTAATTTCGCTTAAAAGAAGGTAATCATATGAAAAAGTTAATACTGATAGCATGTTTGGGTTTATTTTGCTTCACAACACATGCTCAAAAGTTCGCTTATGTCGACTCCGACTACATCTTAGAAAGAGTTCCTGAATATCAATCAGCACAAGAGCAGCTAGACAAAATGACATTAAGCTGGCAGGAAGATATTGAACAACTTTATCAAGAGATTGATCAGCTCTATAAAAAATACCAAGCCGATCAAATTTTGCTAACGCAAGACATGAAAGTAAAACGAGAAAATGAAATCATTAATAAAGAAAAAGCGGCTAAAGAACTACAAAGAAAAAGATTTGGTCCTGAAGGAGACCTTTTCACTAAAAGACAAGAATTAGTAAAACCAATTCAAGACAAAATTTACAACGCTATACAAGATTTAGCAACTGAAAAAAGATTCGGAGTCATTTTTGATAAATCAGGAGAATTAAGTATGCTTTTTGCCGATCCTGATCTAGATAAAAGCGATGACATTCTTCGTATGTTAGGATATAAATAATAAATTTAAAAACAATGAAAAAAACATTATTAATTATTTGCCTTGGAATAGCTACTTTATTTGCAGCAGAGGCTCAAAACAAGTTAGGATATATCAATTCAAATGAGTTGTTAAGTATTATGCCTCAAAGCATTGAAATGCAGACTGAACTTCAATCATATGCTAAAGGATTAGAATCTTCCTTAGCTGCTATGCAAGCGGAAGGAGAAAAGAAACTTGCAGATTATCAACAGAACGAAGCGACAATGAGTGAACTAGTAAAGCAAGATAAAATTCGTGAGTTGGAAAGCATTCAACAGAGAATCCTAGAGTTTCAACAAAATGCTCAAGAATCTTTAGCTGCTAAAGAACAAGAACTAATAACACCTATACTAGATAAAGCTAGAAAAGCTATTGAAGATGTAGCTAAAGAAGAAAACTTTACTTACATTTTTGACGCAAGTACTGGAAACATATTGTATGCTGAGAAAAGTGAAAATATCTTGCCACTTGTAAAAGCAAAACTAGGATTGTAGAATCAACAAGTACAACAGAAAAGCAGTTCTCCATGAGCTGCTTTTTTTATGTAACTTCGGAAAATGAAAAAGGATTTTTCTATTGGAATCTTTGACTCTGGAATCGGAGGACTAACTGTAGCAAATGCTATAAAAAAAGCCCTTCCCAATGAAAGCATTCTTTATTTTGGAGACACAGAACACCTTCCTTATGGGGAAAAATCAGCTGAAGCTATTCAGCAATTTTCTAAACGAATTACAGAATTCTTAATAACAAAAGAATGCAAACTAATCATCATTGCTTGTAACACAGCTTCATCAGTTGCCTATGATGTAGTCAAACAAACAGCTCAAGGCATTCCTGTCATCAATGTGATTGATCCAGTAGTAAAACATGTAGCTACACATTGTCAAAACTGTCACATTGGAGTTATTGGAACAAAAGGGACTACTAATTCACATGTGTACCCAAAAAAATTACACTTACTAAATGCTAAAGCAGAAGTTACCTCTTTAGCAACGCCTCTTTTAGCTCCCATGATTGAAGAGGGTTTTTTTAATGACCAACTAAGCCAGACTGTTATTGAATCCTATTTAAGTAGCCCACAACTAATGGGTATCGATAAACTTATATTAGCTTGCACGCATTATCCTCTTATTCAAGAAGCTATTCAAAATTATTATCAAGGAAAAGTTGATATTATAGATTCTGCATCCCAAGTATCAAAAGCAGTAAAAGTACTTTTAGAAAATAAATCATTGTTAAGTAATAAAGAAGCATTGTATCAGTTTTTTGTTTCTGACTATACCGATTCTTTCGAAAAATCAGCTAAATTTTTCTTTCATGAAGAAATTCATTTAGAAGAGATTAAACTTTAAACCACGATGCATACATCACATAATTATTTGCAATTCCTTCGACTAAATGCGTTGTTTGTTCTTCACTTAACTCTTTCACTTTTTTAGCTGGTACTCCCGCATAAATACTTCCGCTTTCAATATGTGTTCCTTCTAAAACAACAGCCCCAGCGGCAATAATGCTATTGCTTTCAACTATAACACCATCCATGATAATAGCTCCCATACCTACTAATACATTATCACGAATAGTGCAACCATGTACTAATGCATTATGGCCAATAGAAACATTGTTTCCCACATTTGTAGGTGCCTTTTGGTAAGTACAATGAATAACTGCCCCATCTTGTATATTGACCTTGTTTCCTATCCTGACATAATGCACATCACCACGAACAACGGCATTGAACCAAATAGAACAATCATCTCCCAACTGTACTTCTCCTATAACAGTTGCATTTTCTGCAAGGTAAACGTTTGTTCCAAAAACAGGATACATACCTTTTACTTCTTTAATTAAAGCCATCTTCTTTGATTTTCCTCAAAGATAAAAGAATGGCTTAACTTTGTAGTCTAAATCCGTCACTATGAATACAGCAAAAATCCCTGTTTCGCTATATGCTGAAGCCACACCTAACCCAAATGTGATGAAGTTTACAGCTAATAAAATGTTAGTTGATACACACAATTATGAATTTAATAACCGAGCAGAAGCTGTTGAATCTCCTTTAGCTCTTGAGTTATTTGGTTTCTCTTTTGTAGATAGTGTATTTATCAGCAACAACTTTGTATCGGTCAGTAAAAAAGCCAATAGCATTGATTGGTCTGATATTGTCATTGAAATGCGAGAATTTATAAGAGATTACTTGGTAGATGGCGGTGTGGTAATTAAAGAAAATGCACGGGTAAAAGATGACATTGAAATTGTTAAATACAAACAAGAGTTAGATATAGAATTTAACGAAATAGAACAAAAAATTGCCAATTTGCTAGATGAATATGTTCGTCCTGCAGTAGAGCAAGACGGTGGTTTTATCTCTTTGAAAAAATTTGAAGATGGTATTGTTACTGTTTCTTTACAAGGCGCTTGTAGCGGTTGTCCTTCTTCTTCTCAAACACTAAAAGGGGGAATAGAAGGTCTCTTAAAGAAAATGATGCCTAATGAGGTAATAGAAGTAGTAGCTGATAATGATTAATAGAATTTTTATTCTTTTTTTTTCTGTTTCTATCGCTCAAGCGCAAGAAAAACAAGCTTTTTTTGCACTACAATACAAACCGATTATACCTGCAGCATACTTTAATGCAGCTAATATTTCAAATGAATGGGATAACTTTAAATTTGATTTATCTCCAAGATATAGCTATTCCCTAGGAATGGTAGTTAGAAGAGAAGTGAATAAAACTTTTTCCTTCGAAACAGGAATTAACTACATCGATAGAAATTATAGACTAAGCACTAGTAATTCAACAATCAGTCTTAATGATTTTACTGACTTCAGTCTCAGATCTTATGAAATCCCATACCAACTACTTACCAATGTACGAGTATCTGATAATATTTATCTCAATGTTGCCTTTGGTGTATCACATAACATATTTGCTTCAGATGTATATTCAGAAGGAGAGGAAGATTATAAATTTATACAAAATACGCTGAAAAGAAGAAGAATACAAATGGCTATGTTAGCTAATATTGGAGCTGAATATAGAACCGAAAAATACGGAATCTTTTATATTGGTGCTTCTTTGCACCGACCATGGGATGAAATAGGAAGAATTTATCCTGAATATGACTATTTCAATGAAAGTGCTCCCAGTTTAGATGCACATTATTTAGAAGTGCTCGGCAACTTTGTTACTATCGATTTAAGATATTTCTTTCATGATTAAAAAAAACCTCTTTCAAGGGCTCTTTTTTTTATAATCCTAAACTTTTCCTGATATCACCTCCAAGCAAATGGGTTATTGGATCTTCCAAGCATTCTTTCACTCTACAAAGGAATCCTACAGACTCCCGACCATCAATAATTCGGTGATCGTAAGAAAGTGCGATATACATAATCGGACGGATCTCTACTTTACCATCAACTGCTACCGGACGCTCTACAATATTGTGCATTCCTAAAATAGCTGATTGTGGAGGATTGATGATAGGCGTAGACAACATTGACCCAAATACACCACCGTTAGTAATAGTAAAGGTGCCGCCAATCATTTCGTCAGGAGTAATTTTTCCATCTCTCGCTTTGATTGCTAAACGCTTTACTTCCGATTCTAACTCTTGAAAGTTCATCAGCTCAGCATTACGAATTACGGGTACCATCAAACCTTTTGGCGCACTTACCGCAATACTGATATCTGCATAATTATGGTACTGAACTTCTTTACCATCAATCATAGCATTTACATCAGGATACTCCATTAAAGCAGTAGTAACAGCTTTAGTGAAAAAAGACATAAAACCAAGATTTACTCCATACTTTTCTTTGAATACTTCTTTGTATTCCTTTCTAATTGAATTGATTGGACTCATATCTACTTCATTGAAAGTAGTTAGCATTGCGGTATCGTTTTTCACCGATACTAAACGCTGTGCTACCTTTCTACGAAGCATTGACATTTTCTTACGCTCAATACCTCTTGGGCCATCAGTTTTCACCCCTTCCATGGCCTCTATCACATCTTCTTTCAAAATTTTTCCTCCTTCTCCTGTTCCGTTAACATCTGAAGGAGAAATATCATTTTGCTTGATATATTCTTTAGCTAAAGGTGTTGCTTTTGCATCTAACGAAACATTACTTTTTGGAGCAGTTGCTACTGACGCTTTCTCTACAGAATCAACAGGCTTAGCTTTTGCCTCACCTTTTACACTAGTGTCAATGATACATACTATATCACCTACGGCTACTGTTTCGCCTTCTTCCACGACAATTTTAATTGCACCACTTACCTCTGCAGGTAATGCTAAAGTTGCTTTGTCTGAATCTACTTCAGCAATTTCTTGATCTTTTTCTACATATTCCCCATCTTCCACTAACCAAGTAGCAATTTCTACTTCCGAGATTGACTCGCCCGGACTGGGAACTTTCATTTCTAAGAGCATGATCTATATATTATTTAAAAACTTGTTCTATAATTATTTTTTGACGTTTGGCAGAGCGCTTACTAGAACCACTAGCAGTGGCTGCACTCTCAGTTCTTGCTACTACCTCAAATGGTAAGTAGCGTAAATTTCTTAAAATATGACTCCATGCACCCATATTCTCTGGTTCTTCTTGAGCCCAAATTAGTTGTTCTGGATTATATTTTTCAATTACGGTATTTATTTGTTTTGTAGGCAATGGATATAATTGCTCCATTCTTACAATAGCCACATCGTTTCTATTATTTTCTTCTCTTTCTTGTAATAACTCATAATATAATTTACCGCTGCATAAAACCAGTTTTTTCACTGATGATGCTTCAATCGTATCATCAATAATTTCTTGGAACCTTCCTGTTGTAAAATCTTGAATAGGGGAAATACATTGTGGATGGCGTAACAAACTTTTTGGTGTAAATACTACTAATGGTTTACGAAAGTTACGCTTTAACTGTCTTCTTAAAACATGGAAGAAATTAGCAGGAGTGGTACAATTAACCATCTGCATATTGTGTTGCGCACACAACTGTAAATAACGCTCCAATCTTGCACTTGAGTGTTCAGCACCTTGGCCTTCATAACCATGTGGTAATAACATTACCAAACCATTCATCATTTTCCACTTATCTTCTGCAGAACTAATAAATTGATCTAACATTATTTGTGCACCATTACTGAAATCACCAAACTGTGCTTCCCAAATAGTTAACGAATTTGGCATTGCCATAGCGTATCCATAATCGAAACCAAGAACGCCATACTCTGATAACAAGGAATTAAATGCAGTAAATTTAGCAACATCACTAACGCTATTAAGAGGGCAGATTTCTTGTTCCGAATCCTCTGACGTCAAGACTGCATGTCGATGCGAGAAGGTTCCACGTTCAACATCTTGTCCGCTAATACGAATAGGGTGACCTTCTTGTAAAAGCGTTCCATAAGCCAACAACTCTCCCATAGCCCAATCTAATCTATTGGTATCTTCTACCATCTTTTTACGGTCAGATAATAAACGTCTTGACTTTTTGAAAAGTTGTTTTTCCTCTTGCACATTATATAACTTTTCAGCTACAGCTAATATATCATCTTTAGCAACACCTGTTTCTGGAGAAATATCAAAATCTTCCGGTTTTGCTTTCAGAAAGCCTTCCCATTCTTGCTCCAAAAATGGTGTAATAAATGCCTTTTCTACCTCTTTCGATTCATCAAAACGATCTTGAAGCAATAGCTTAAACTCCGCCTCCATCTCTTTAGCAATGTTAGCTTCAACTACGCCTTCACTCATCAATTTCTGATTGTAAATTTCGCGTGGATTTTTATGTTTTGAAATCGCCTTATACAACAAGGGCTGCGTGAAGCGTGGTTCATCTCCTTCGTTATGACCATACTTACGATAGCATAACAAATCGATAAACACATCTTTACCAAACTTTTGACGATATTCTGTTGCAATCTGCATTGCATGAACTACCGCCTCTACATCATCTCCATTTACATGAAAGACCGGAGACAAAGTTACCTTAGCAACATCTGTACAATAAGTACTAGAGCGTGCATCCAAATAATTTGTAGTAAAGCCTATTTGATTGTTGATGACCACATGTATGGTTCCTCCTGTTTTATACCCATCTAATTGCGCCATTTGAATAACCTCATACACAACCCCTTGTCCTGCTAATGCCGCATCTCCATGTATAAGAATTGGAACAAGCTTTTTGTTGTTTCCAGCGTATTTATCGTCAATTTTTGCTCTAGAAATCCCTTCTACAACTGGGTCAACAGCCTCTAAGTGAGAAGGATTTGGGGAAAGTGACATTTTTACTTTCTTTCCATTATCACAAGCCTGTTCTGATGTGAAACCAAGATGATATTTTACATCTCCATCAAAAAGAGCATCTTCATACTCCTTGCCTTCAAACTCCGTAAAAATATCTTTGTATGTCTTATTAAAAATGTTGGCAAGAACATTCAATCTGCCTCGATGAGCCATTCCCATCACATATTCCTCAACACCTAAATCTGCCCCTCTTTCAATCAATGCATCAAGTGCAGGAATTAAAGATTCTGCTCCTTCCAAAGAAAATCTCTTCTGTCCAACGTACTTAGTATGCAAGAAGTTTTCGAAAGCAACCGCTTGATTTAGTTTGTGAAGAATATGCTTCTTTTGGTCAACATTAAATGTTGGTGTATTGTTGTTTTGATGTAAACGATTTTTAATCCACTCTACCTCTTCTGGTTTACGAATGTACATATACTCTACACCAATTGATTGACAATAAACTTGCTCTAAATGAGTGATGATTTCCTGCAAAGTTGCTGGCCCAATTCCAACGGTAGAGCCGGCCTGAAAAACAATTTCAAGATCTGCTTCTTCTAAATCAAAATGTTCAATCGCTAGTGATGGTGTGTATTTTCTACGCTCACGAACAGGGTTTGTCTTAGTAAACAAGTGTCCTCTTGTACGATAAGCGTTTATAAGATTAATGACACGAAATTCTTTCTTAAAAGTTTCTGGAACCTCATCATCCTCAGAGTAAATCTCCTTTGCAAAATCGAAACCTTGAAAAAAGCTGCGCCAACCCTCATCTACAGAGTCAGGATTTTGGATGTATTGGTCATACATCATCTCAATCATGTTGGAGTGTACTGCTCCTAGGAAAGAATACTTATCCATTCGTTACCTAAAATTTGATGACAAAATTATTCAAATTTATTGATTAAGAAGTCCTTCTGAACCCCTATTTTCTTGATTAGAAAAATGATGCTTCATCAATACTTTTAACAAACATCGTTTCATTAGCATTTTAGCCACAACATCTGAAAAAGGTTCATCCACTGTTTCTAATATAGCTTTTTGTATCTGTTCCTCTCCAACATCTACTCTATAAAGGATATTCATCAGTGTTTGGTATTGACCTTGCTCTAGAAAAGAAAAGAGTTTTGATAATTGTTCTTGAAGCTCTTCCGCCGAAGGAGAAGTGCTCAATGGCAACTCTAAATTTTGCCAGGATAAATCTTTTTGAATCTGTTGAATAGTAGCTGATAGCCAACTTCTTCTGGCAAGGTACTGGTTAACTTCTTTCTCAGATATTTTCATCAACTTTCTCTTTGTAGCAACATGGCAGCAAATTGCTCCAATCCACTTTTATCACCATCAATTGCTTTGAGATGAGTCATGGCTTTTTGATGAAATTCATGGATTGAATCAGTCGTGACTTTTTTAATTTCTAATTGTTCGTAAAGTGCTTTTACAGCATTAACCTTCTGTGCTCTGTCATGTTCTTTAGAGGAAAACCAAAACTGTAACTCCTCTTTATGCGCTTCCTCAGAAACAGCTAACGACTGTAGATATAGGTAAGTTTTCTTATTTGATAATATATCTCCTCCAACCTGCTTCCCAAACTTATCCTGATCTCCAAACACGTCTAGCAAATCATCTTTTAGCTGAAACGCAACCCCCATGTTTCTTCCGAATTCATACAAATGTTGCGCTTGTTCTTCGTTGGCTCCCCCTGATAAAGCGCCTATTTTCAATGCACCTGCTAAAAGAACTGCCGTCTTATACTCAATCATTTTCAAGTATTCAGGAATAGTAACGTCATCGCGTTTCTCAAAATCCATATCCCATTGTTGTCCTTCACAAACCTCAACAGCTGTTTTACTAAAAACATCTAATGATTTTTTGAGTACCTCACTAGGAACTTCGGATATGAGTTGATATGCTTGCACCAACATAGTATCTCCAGAGAGAATAGCTACATTTGGGTTCCACTTTTCATGCACGGTTTGCTGTCCTCTTCTCAATGGTGCATTATCCATAATATCATCATGTAAAAGGGTGAAATTATGGAAGACTTCTATTCCTAGTGCAGGCTTTATGGCAGCACTCAAATTTTGATTAAATAATTGATGAGCTAATAATAGCAATATTGGTCGCATACGTTTACCACCTAAACCAAGCACATAATCAATAGGCGTATATAAATCAGCCGGACTCTCTGGATAAGTGATGCCGGCTAATTCTTTTTCAATTATCTGTTGAAGTTCTTTTATCGACTTCATTTATTTTTATATTAATGACAGTAAATAATTACCATAACCACTTTTCAAAAGCGGTTGTGCTAGTCTCTCTAATTGAGCTTCGTTTATAAAGCCCATCTTGTAAGCTGCTTCCTCAATACAACCAATTTTTCGACCCTGTCTATCTTCAATCACCTGTACAAACTGACTGGCTTGCATCAAAGAATTAAATGTGCCTGTATCCAGCCAAGCTGTTCCTCTACCTAATAGTCGTACTTCTAAATTCCCTCTTTTCAAATACTCTAAGTTCACATCTGTAATTTCATACTCTCCTCTAGCAGAAGGCTCAATTTTTTTTGCTATTTCTACCACATCATTATCATAGTAGTACAAGCCTGGAACCGCATAATTTGATTTTGGAATTGTAGGTTTTTCTTCTATTGAAAGCGCTTTGAAATTTTCGTCATACTCAACCACACCATATCGTTCAGGATCATTTACGTGATATCCAAAAACAATTCCTCCATTAACATCTTTACAAGATTCTAAAACACGTCTCTTCATATAAAAGATATTATCTCCCAACACTAAGCATACTTTATCGTTTCCAATAAACTCTTCACCAATTATAAAAGCTTGAGCTAGTCCATTAGGAACCTCTTGTGATTTATACTGAAAGTTACAGCCAAATTTAGAGCCATCTCCTAATAATCTTTCAAACAATGGTAAATCCTGTGGGGTAGAAATGATAAGAATATCCTTTATTCCTGAAAACATCAATGTTGACAGTGGATAATAAATCATTGGTTTATCATAAATAGGCATCATCTGCTTACTCATTGCAAATGTAAGCGGATGCAGTCTTGTGCCTGACCCTCCTGCTAAAACGATTCCTTTCATTCTTCTTCGTTCTTTAATGTTAGTTCACCCAAGTCGATATCTTCCTCTTCATCAAACACATTTAATAACGGTTCTCTGAAGGCTTCAAGATTGATTGATTTTTCCAACGTTAGTAATAACGCAGGTAATACCACTAAGTTAGATAACATTGCTATCAATAGTGTAATAGATACCAATAATCCTAAAGCTACAGTCCCTCCAAATTGAGAAGCTATAAAGATAAAAAATCCGAAGAAAAGTACGATAGAGGTGTAAATCATACTAACGCCTGTTTCTTTGATTGCCGCTAAAACTGCAGGCCGTATATTGTATTTTCTTGCTTTCAGTTCCTGTCTGTATTTAGCTAAAAAGTGAATCGTATCATCTACCGAAATACCAAAAGCAATACTAAAAACTAAAATGGTTGAGGGCTTGATTGCCACTCCAAAATACCCCATAATTGCTGCGGTAAGGAGCAAAGGGATTAAATTTGGGATAAGGGAAACCACCACCATTCTAAAGGAATTGAACATCCATGCCATGAAAATTGAAATAAGAATGACTGCAAGAAATAAACTCACAAACAAGTTGCGAACTAAATATGTAGTGCCTTCTAGAAAAACAACGCTTGTCCCTGTTAGTTTAATATCATATTTTTCTGGGTCAAAAATTTGATCTATCTGGCCTCTTAACTTTATTTTTAGTAATTCCATTTCAGAAGTTCCAATATCTGCCAACTGTACACTTACCCTTCCTACTTGCATATCTTCGTCAACATAAGTTTTGGTCCAATCCTGCTGAGACTTGGAGTTTTTAGCATATGATAAAAGCCAGTTTTTTTCCTGTGAGTTGGGCATGTCATAATAGGCAACATTACCATTATAAAATGCTTGTTTAGAAAACTTGACAACATCTAGTATAGACAAAGAACGAGACAGTTCAGAGTAAGTGGCTAATGTATCTTGCAACTGATTCAACCTTCTTAAGGTTGACAGTTTAGTCATTCCATTTTTTCTATGTGTATCTATAATAATTTCAAAGGGAAGAACGGATGTAAAATGTTCTTCAAAAAACTTAGCATCTTGATATATGGCTGATGATTCAGGAATATCATCTGTAACATTTCCAGTAGTGTGTACTTTATAAACACCAACAAGCCCAACAACCACCAAAAGAATTGTCCAAACATATACTACTGTTCTTCTATGAGTTACCCAAAATATCAATTGTTTAATTACTGAAAGCATCCACTTTCTATCTAAGTGTTGGGTATGCTTATCTTTTGGAGGATTTAAATAGCTGAATATTATTGGAATCAATAATAATGAAAGTAAAAAAACAGCGAAAATATTGACCGAAGCAACCAGTCCAAACTCACGTAAATCTTTGCTAGATGTTAAGATAAATGTTGCAAAACCAGAGGCCGTAGTAGCATTGGTCAAAATCGTGACATTCCCTATTTTCTTAATCATTCTAGTAAGCGACTTGGCTTTATTGCCGTGTCTTCTAATCTCATCATGATACTT
>CACHMF010000021.1 GCA_902580855.1 uncultured Bacteroidota bacterium
TTATGAAGGGTTATCGGAGCTTATCGATAATATGTTTGAAACAATGCATGAAGCAAGCGGAGTTGGTTTAGCAGCACCGCAAATTGGTAAAAGTATTCGTTTATTTATTGTAGATGCATCTCCTTTTGAAGAAGATGATCCTGAATTAAAAGATTTTCAGCAAGTTTTTTTAAATCCCAAAATTTTAGAAGAAGAGGGTGAAGAGTGGAGTTTTAACGAGGGGTGTTTGTCTATACCGCATATAAGGGAAGATGTGAGAAGAAAACCAAAGATTCGTATTCGTTATCAAGATGAGCATTTCATTACTCACGAAGAAGTATTTGAGGGAATTGCAGCACGTATTATTCAACATGAATATGATCACATTGAAGGTGTTTTGTTTATTGATTATTTAAGCCCTCTAAAGAAACGCTTGTTAAAGCGAAAACTGAAAGATATATCAAAGGGAAATATTACAGTAGATTATAGAATGAAGTTTCCACAAAAAAAAGGTAGATAATGAAACATATTTTTGGAGTGTTGTTAATGTGTTTAGCTTTTGCTTGCCAGTCCGATCAAAAGATTCATTTGGACAAAATAAATGATTTGCAATTACAACTCGTAAATGCTGATCCAAAAAAAAATTTAGAAGTAACTCAAGAATTGGTTTCAGAGATGGAAAATTATATTAAAAAATACACTGATTCAACAACTATGCCCGATTATTACATGCAATTAGGCGACTTATATACACATTCACTACAACTCCCAGTTAAAGGATTGTATTTTTTTCAAAAAGTATACAATGATTTCCCAAATTATGAAAAAGCTGAAATAGCACTTTTTTATCAGGGATTTGTGTTAGAGAATTATTTAGGTCAACAAGAGCAAGCAAAAACAGTGTATGAATCTTTTTTATATAAATACCCACAACACGAATTATCAGAAACAGTAAAGCTTTCAATTCAAAATTTAGGTATTCCAATAGAGGAGTTGGTAAAACAGTTTGAAGAGAAAAACTAGTGAAGTTCTTCTTGTAACCTTCCTTTTAGTTGTTCGGAACTTAAATCGATTTCTAGTTTACCATTTTTAGCAAAAGATATTTTCCCCCTTTCTTCAGAAACTATAATAGCTAAGCAATCAGTGTTTTCTGTAATACCGGCACCAGCTCTATGTCGCATCCCCAAGTGAGAAGGAAAGGCATCATTTTCAATAACTGGTAAAATGCACCGAGCAGCCATTAGTTTATTTCCTGTGATAATTACAGCTCCATCATGCATCGGACTATTTTTAAAGAAGATGTTTTGCAATAGACTAGTGGAAGTTTTGCCTTGTATCAATTCACCTGTGTCAATGTAAGATGATAGGGAGTTTTCTTTAGTGATAATAATGATTGCTCCTGTCATACTATTAGCCATTTGCTTACAAGCATCAATAACAGCGTTAATATTTACTTCGGCAGTATTTTCTTCGTTCACCCATTTAAACTTCATAATTCCATCTTTCGAAAAGAATTTTGTGTTGCCAATCATTAAAAGAAATTTTCTTAATTCTTGCTGAAATACAATAATTACTGCTAATACACCAACACCAATGAATTGTCCTAAAATTTCACTAAGTAGGTCCATTTGTAATGCTTCTACTAGTTTCCAAAGAAGGTAAATTGCTGAAATTCCTACGAAAATCTTAATTGCAACAGTTCCTCTTACAAGTTTGTAAAGTTGAAAAAGTAGGAAAGCAACTAGTAGGATGTCGACAATGTCTAAGATGCTGAATTCTAAAAAATTCATCTAATAGTGATTTTGAGCGAAGTTAATGATTTTCGTGCATTCAACAGCTTCTTTGACATCGTGAACGCGTAAAATAGAAACACCTTTTTGTAAACAAACAGTATTTAAAGCTGTAGTACCATTTAAGCAATCTTCGGGAGTATTTTCTAACAACTTATATATCATTGATTTTCTAGAAACACCTACAAGAATGGGTAAGTTTAAGTCGTGTAACAACTCTAAATTGTTTAAAAGTTGGTAGTTATGTACTAGGGTTTTTCCAAAACCAAATCCAGGATCAATAATAATATTTTTTACTCCTTTATTTTTTAATGTTTTTATTTTGTTTTCAAAGTAACAAAAAACCTCTTTTTCTATGCAGCTATATTTTGGATTGTCTTGCATATTTTGAGGTTTTCCTTGCATGTGCATCATGATATAAGGAACTTGTAATTTAGCAATGGTGTCAAACATATTACTATCCATTTCACCTGCCGAAATATCATTAATCATGTGCGCTCCATTTTCAAAAGATTTTTGCGCAATATCAGCACGAAATGTATCTACTGAAATAATAATTTCAGGGAACTCCTTGTTAACAATTGGCACAATCTCTTTTAAACGTTTCCATTCTTCATTATTAGAAATATGCTTAGCACCAGGCCTTGAAGAGTAGCCCCCTATATCTACAATACTAGCACCTTCCTTGATAAATTGCTCAACTTTTTTGAGGGCTTTTCTCAAATTATTGTGTTTTCCTCCATCATAAAATGAATCATTGGTTACATTTAGAATTCCCATTACATGAGTTGTTGATAAATCAAGCAATATACCATGTATGTCAATCGTTTTTGTAGGGTGGAAATTTTTATCTTTATTCATTATAAAATATAATTCAACACATGGAAAAAACCATACATGAATATGATTTGGCAATGGTCAAATGTAAGGATATTTTCATCAAGAAAATGAAAGATTATGGTTGTGCTTGGCGTATACTTCGATTGAGTTCTTTAACAGATCAAATATTTATTAAAGCTCAACGTATTCGTAGTATTGAGATGAATGAAGGTCGTCAGAAAGTAGGTGAGGATATACGAAATGAATTTATTGGAATTGTCAACTATTCTATTATTGCACTTATTCAGTTAGAAAAAGGAATTGCAGAACAACCAGATATGGACACAGAAGAGGTAGATGTTATGTATAATAATCTAGCACAGGAAGCGAATGACTTGATGCAGGCTAAAAACCATGATTATGGCGAGGCATGGAGAGATATGCGCGTTAGTTCATTAACAGATTTGATTCTTCAAAAGCTTTTAAGAGTAAAGCAAATAGAAAATAACAATGGAAAAACTTTGATTTCTGAAGGTATCGATGCCAATTATTTTGATATGATTAACTATGCGATTTTCGCACTCATAAAATTAAATTAATATGCAATTTTTAACATTGATTTCTAGATTATTAGTAGGGCTTTTATTTATTGTTTCTGGATTAATTAAAGCAAATGATGCGCTTGGATTTTCATATAAGCTTGAGGAATATTTTTCGTCAGGAGTACTTAATATGGAATTTTTAATTCCTTTTTCTTTTTTGCTAGCGGCAGGTATTTGTATTGCTGAAATTGTTTTGGGTGTCATGGTTCTAATCGGGGCAAGACCAAAATTCACTTCTTGGTCCTTACTTGGGATGATTGTTTTCTTCACTTTTCTCACATTCTATTCAGCATACTTTAATAAGGTTACAGATTGTGGTTGCTTTGGTGATGCTGTAAAGTTAACTCCTTGGGAATCATTTGGAAAGGATATTGTTCTTTTATTTTTTATAACAGTTATTTTCTTGAAAAAGAATGTTGTAAAACCGTTGCTTTCATTCAGGATGGAAAACATTTTGTTAGTTGTTATAACCTTCTTCTGCTTTACCCTTGTTTATCACACATATAATCATTTGCCAATAAAAGATTTTCGTCCTTATGCTGTTGGTAAAAGTATTCCTGAAGGCATGAAGTCTTGCGATGAGTTAGGTCTTCCTTGTCCAGAAAAGATAGATTATTTTTTAGTGAAAAATAAAGAAACAGGAGAAGAGAAAGTAGTACTTTCTTCAGAGTGGAATTGGCAAACAGATGATTTTATATCTAACACGGAAAAGTGGATTGAAATTGAGGGGTATGAACCTCCTGTTAAAGACTTTACTATTTCTATTGATGGAGCTGATTATACTGATTCAATCCTAAACTCAGATTATGCAATTCTAGTAGTTGCTTATGATCTTTCAAAAACAGCTAATCATTCCTGGAGTCGTGTTAATGATTTAGCTGCTGGTGCTGAAGAAATGAAGATTCCATTCATCACTTTATCTGCTTCTTCGGATGAATTGATAGATGAATTTAGACATGATGTGCAGGCAGCATATCCTTTTTACTTCACAGATGAGACTACGCTAAAAACAATTGTTCGTTCAAATCCAGGTTTGTTATTGCTGAAAAAGGGAACGATTATAGGAAAATGGCACTATAATGATTTCCCAACTTTTGAAGAGATAAAACAAATCCTATTGTAATATATTTTGATTGGATTTATCATTAGACGAGTATATTATGGCCTACTTGTAATGTGGGGCGTAGCAACTGTCGTTTTTCTCTTGTTTAATGTTTTGCCTGGTGATCCTGCTAGGATGATGTTAGATCAAAGGGAAGATGCTCAGCAACTAGAAAATATACGAGCAAAGTATGGTTTTGACAGAAGTCTTAGCGAACAATACTTCTTATATCTGAACGATCTATCTTTACTTTCTTTTCACCATTTCAATTTGGATGCATATACGCATATTAGTAAGTATCAAGCATGTCCTTTATTTGATGTAGGAAGTTATCAAATAGCTTTGAAACTTCCATATCTACGAACTTCTTTCAAAAAGACAGGTAAATCAGTAGTTACTATTATTGGAGATACATTACCTAACACTTTTGTTTTAGCGATAAGTTCTATTTGTTTTGCTATTGTGATTGGTGTGTTTATTGGGTTGTTAGCGGCTGTTTGGAAAGATAGTTGGTTTGATCGTTTTGCATTGTTTTTTGGAGTTTTAGGTATGTCTATTCCATCTTTCTTTTCTTCAATTATAGTTGCTTGGCTTTTTGGTTTTGTATTAGCTGATGTAACAGGACTTAATATGACAGGTAGCTTGTATACTGTGGATGATTACGGAAATGGAGAGTATTTAACTTTATCTAATTTGATATTGCCGGCGTTTACATTAGGGATTCGTCCTTTAGCTGTGATAATTCAACTGACAAGAAGCTCGGTTTTAGAAACGCTTTCTCAAGATTATGTTCGTACAGCAGTAGCTAAAGGTTTAAGTTTTACGAAGGTGCTTCAAAAGCATGTGATGCGTAATTCTTTAAACCCAGTTGTTACAGCAGTCTCTGGGTGGTTTGCTAGCTTGCTAGCAGGGGCAGTTTTTGTAGAGTATATTTTTGCTTGGAATGGTCTGGGAAAAGAAATCGTAGAGGCATTAAATAATCTGGATTTACCCGTTGTAATGGGTAGTGTACTGACGATAGCAAGCTTGTTTGTTATCATAAATATATTAGTTGATTTAATTTATGGGTGGCTTGACCCCCGCATAAGAATACAGTAATGACTAGAAAATTAGTAGCAGGAAATTGGAAAATGAATTTAAGCCTTCCTGAAGGGATTGCTTTAGCAAAGGAAGTAGAAGCTCAGTTGTTAGCTAATCCTACTGGGGATGTGCAGGTAGTCTTAGGTGTACCTTTCTCGCATTTAACAGCAATATCTCATGCTTTAGAAGGAGAAGTAGCAGTGAGTGCACAAGATTGCAGCGCTAATGAAAGTGGTGCTTTTACAGGAGAGGTGTCGGCTATGATGGTAGCTTCTACAGGAGCAGAGTATGTTATTTTAGGACATTCTGAAAGAAGAGAATATCATGGAGAGGAAAATGCCTTACTAGCGGAAAAGGTAAACATGGCTTTAGAGCATGGATTAAAAGTGATTTACTGCTGTGGAGAGGTGCTTTCCGAAAGAGAAAATAACCAACAGTTTGAGGTGGTGGGTGATCAAATTCTAGAAGGACTTTTTCATTTAAGTAAAGAGCAAATGAAAGAGGTTGTTATTGCTTACGAACCGGTTTGGGCTATTGGAACAGGTGTAACTGCCTCTTCCGAACAAGCGCAAGAAATGCATGCTTTTATCAGAAGCTTATTGCAAAAGCAATATGGAGTTATAGCGGCAGAAAATACTTCTATTTTGTATGGTGGAAGTTGTAAACCCGCTAATGCACAGGAACTATTTTCTGAGAAAGATGTGGATGGAGGATTGATAGGAGGGGCATCCTTAAAAGCCAATGATTTTGTAGCGATCATCAATTCATTTTAATGGAATATAAAGAAGTCATATTTGAGATTAGCACGATAGAACCATGGCGTGATATTTTATTAGCGCATTTGGGAGAGTTGCCATACGATAGTTTTGTAGAAGAGGAAAATGGTTTGAAAGCTTATATCTTGACTGAAGACTTTGATCAAGCAGCTTTGGATGAGCTATGTGATAGTTTAGATGCTCAAGTTTCTTTTGAAGTAAAAGAGGTAAAACAGCAAAATTGGAATGCTGTTTGGGAATCTGATTTTGAGCCAGTAAGGTTAGGAGATGCTTGTGGAATACGAGCAGACTTTCACGAGCCATTAGAGGTTGAACATGAGATTATCATTACACCAAAAATGTCCTTTGGTACAGGTCATCATGCCACAACTTTCGGAATGATGCAACAAATGTTGCAAATAGATTTCTCTGATAAGCGCATTTTGGACATGGGCTGTGGAACAGCCGTTTTAGCCATTCTTGCTGAAAAGCTAGGCGCCACAGAGACACAAGGGATTGATATTGATGAGTGGGCTTATAACAATGCTTTAGAAAATTTACAAATGAACGATTGTAATAACATTCAAATTACTATTGGTGGATCTGAAAAAATAAAAGGTGTTTTTGATGGTATTTTAGCCAATATTAATCGTAATGTTTTACTCAACGATATGCCTCAATATTCTGCAGCCTTAATAACAGGTGGATTTATTTTGTTTAGTGGTTTTTATACAAAGGATTTAATGCTTATTAAACAAACTGCAATAGATTGTGGTTTGGAATATATACAACATACGACTAAAGACAATTGGGTGGCAGCTCAATTTGTAAAAAGATAAACAGATGAAGAAAATCATTATTATTTTATGTCTTTCGCTATTAGTTAATAGTGCAATGGGACAAGCAAAAAAGCGTTTGCGCGTATTTACAGAAGAATCCGGAACTTATCTAGAAGAGTTGAGTGATTTCATGTTGGCATCACCATCAGAGGATGGTAAAAAACTCATGAAGGAATTCTCTAAAATGTGGAAAGGAGAAACCTTTAGTTCTGATAAGAAACAAACGATTTATGATATCTCTAACACAATGCTGAAGGAGCGTAAGCGTCCAACACATTTTGAAAAGATGTTAGGGGCGGTGGTAGCTTTTGCAAAGACAGAAAAGTTTAATAGTGAGTTTAGTAATTGGGCTGGGGTAGTGCAAGAGATGTTGAAAACATCAGCTACTTCTAGGCAAATGAAATTTTTCGCCTTTTCTCAAGATTTATTTCAAGATAATACCTTGATGCGTAATCGATCTGTGATTTGGAAAACATCATCTCCTACTTACACTTTTAGTATGGATAGCATGCCAAGATTAAGATTTACTCAGCCTATAACATTGATGTGCTTAGCTAGAGGAGATACGCTTCAAGTAAAACATACGGAAGGAGTGTTCTCTCCAATAAACGGAAAGTGGTCAGGAAAAAACGGTATAGTTGATTGGAAAAAAGCAGGGTTTTCAAGAGCAGAAGTGTATGCTGAGTTAAGCAGCTACAACATCAAGATGCGTACTCCTGGATTTACTGCCGATTCTGTACGCTTTTATAATTTCATGTTGTTTGATGACAAAGCTATTTTAGGAAGGTTAGAAGACAAACTGATTGAACAAAGAAAGGATGATAAAGCAACTTACCCTAAGTTCGATTCTTATAATAAAAAGTTAGTCCTTTCAGAGCTAATAGAAGATGTCGATTTTATTGGAGGGTACTCATTGTACGGAGATCGTTTTGTAGCAAGTGGAGGAGAAGGTGAAGCTGCTAAATTGGTTTTTTACAGGAAAGGACAAAAGTTTATTGAAGCTGCTTCTGGTCGAATTGCTATCACAAATAATAGAGTGATGGCATCTGATGCAGCTATAAAAATCATTTTCCCTAACGACTCTATCATGCATCCTGGATTGGATTTACGATTTGATCAAAATGAATCAAGATTAGATTTAATTAGAGATGGAGATGGTTTGTCGGCAGCACCTTATTTCAATACATATCATGATTTAGAAATGGATTTTCAGGTGTTGAAATGGTATACGGATGAAGATTTAATTTCTTTTGGTACAATGCCTGGGAATACGGCTACTCCAGCAACTTTCGAGTCAGCTGATTTTTACTCTGATCAAAGATTTGATTTGATGATGGGAATTGATAAGGTACACCCTTTGGTTCGTATTCGAGACTTTATGCGTAACCAGGGTTTTGAGAATGATTTCTTGATAAATGACTTTATTAACGCATCTCGATTGCCAGCAGACCAGGCAAAGCGATTTTTAATGTGGATGTCGGCTGAAGGATTTTTAATTTACAATGGCACAACAGGGGAGGTTCAGGTTAAAGATAGAGTGTATCGTTATTTAGCGGCTAAAGCTAAAAAGAAGGATTATGATGTTATCAACTTTGTTTCCCAACAACCAAAAGAAAACAAAAACGCTCTACTTGATTTAAACACTATGGATTTAACCATTTATGGAGTGGATAATGTTTTTGTAAGCAATGTTCGAGATGTTATTGCTATTCCTAGAAATAAGCAAATAGTGGTGAAGGAGAATAGAGACTTCACCATGAGTGGTCGTTTAATTGCTGGTAATGGAGGACGATTCCGAATTAATTGCGAGTCAATAGATTTTGATTATGATGATTTCAGGATGGAGTTTAAAGATGCGTCTACAGAAATTTGGATTCCGAACAACAAAGAAATTTATGATGAGAAAGGAAATCTTGCTTTAGAGCGTTTAGAAACCGAAATTACTATTGCGAATGGAGAATTATTAGTAGATACCAATATTAATAAATCAGGTATATGGAAAGAGGATTATCCAGAATATCCTATTATTCGTTCTTATGATAATTCTAAAGTATACTACGATAAGGAAGAGATATTTAGCGGGGTATATAAACGTGATAACTTCTTCTTTGATGTTGATCCGTTTGAGATTGATTCTTTGGATACTTATACTAGAGAGTCATTAAGTTTTCCCGGAGAGTTTTACTCGGCTAATATTTTACCTAACTTTCGACAAGAACTTCGTGTGCAAGATGACAATGCTTTAGGATTTATTATTCAAACACCTGAAGATGGATTCTCATTGTATTTGGATAAAGGATTTTTCCATGCTAAAAATCGAATTTCTTTAGATAAGTCGGGCTTAAGAGGATCAGGCCAATTTGATTATTTAACTTCTGTAACACAATCAGAAGATTATGTCTTTTTCCCAGATTCTATGAATACATATGCTCAATCATTCAATTTACCAAGAACAGTTAATGAAGCAGAGTTTCCTGCTGTAAGCGGAGAAACAATTTACGAGCATTGGGAGCCATATAATGATGTTTTATTAGTGCGTAGTGAGGCGGATGATTTAGTCATGTATGATGCACAAGCGTCTCTAGATGGAGAGGTATATCTTCGTCCAGATGGGTTAACTGGAGGTGGGTTAGTGAAGATGGAAGACTCTGAATTAACAGCAGATTTATACTCTTTTCATCTAAATACTTTTGATTCTGATACAGCTGATTTCCGCTTAAATCGTTCAGATTTAGATGCGATTGCTTTTGAGTCTGTTAATTTACAGACAGAAATTGATTTGATTCAACGAACAGGTACCTTCCAATCTAACGGATCGGGTTCGTTTGTTACTTTCCCCGAAAATCAATACATCTGTTATATAGATCAACTCAAGTGGTTTATGGATGAAAGTCATGTTGAGCTAGGTGCTTCTGAATTCGGTTCGGGATCTAAATTTGTTTCTGTTCATCCAGATCAGGATTCTTTACGATTTGTTTCTACTGCTGCGTCTTACAGTTTAAAAGACTATATCATTGAAGCGGGCGGTGTAGAGGAAATTGTAGTGGCCGATGCAGAAATTTATCCAAACGAAGGAAGGGTGACAGTGGAAACAGGCGCCTTTATGCGAACACTAGAAAACGCTACGCTATTGGTTAATAGAGAGGAACGATTCCATCAGCTGTTTGATGCAACTATTAATATACAGGGAGGGTACAGCTATACAGGTGAAGCTACTATTACTTATCACGGTAGGAATGTGGATGAACAAAATATTCGTTTTACAAACTTAATGGTTCGTGATGAGCAAACAATTGGAGAAGGAATGATATCAGAAGAGATGAAGTTTTCCTTCAATCCACAGTTTGGATTCAAAGGAAATGTTCGGCTTGAAGGAAACTATAAAGAATTCTTTTATGAAGGAGCATATCAAGTACGTCACGAGTGTAGTATTATTCCAAGTACTTGGGTGCAATTCAGTGCTTATGTGGGGGCTGAAAAAATGCAACTTCCTGTAGATGGGGTAAAAGATCTTAATGGAAATCCACTATATATCGGACCTGTGATGGCCCAAGACGCTATCTACCCAACTTTCCTTTCTACATTAGCCGATGAATCTGATGCCTTGATGATGGAGGTGAAAGGGAATCTATACTTTGACCATTCAAAAGATAGATTTGTGATTAAAGATGAAAATGATAGTTTAGGGAATGTCTTTACTATGAACAACACAGGATGTGTTATGAAAGGGAATGGACAATTTGTTTTAGGCACAAATTTAGGAAGGGTTAAAACATCTAATATGGGTGACTTTACTTATAATGCTATGAGTAATACTTTCTCAGTCAATACAATGTTCTCTGCTAATTTCTATATGAGTGATAAAGCAATGGATCAGATGGGACAAGAGCTTGTTAATGATCCTATGGCTGATGAATTAGAAATGAATGAACGATTCTATATCCCAGCATTTGACAGAATTCTGAAAGGACAAGATTTAACTTTTGAATATGAAATGTACGGAGAGTTTGAGCGTTTGCCAAAAGAGTTGAAGAAATCTTTATATTTCTATGAATTAGATTTAGAATGGAACTCTGAAACAGCAACATTCTTATCTAAAGGAATGTTGGGTTTAGGAAATGTGAAGCACCATCAAGTAAATAAACTTTATACAGGCTATGTAGAGTTGGCTAAAGATCGTTCTGGAGACGAGTTGAGTGTGTATTTAGAAACCGATATAGGTGATTGGTATTTCTTTACTTACTCCAACGAATTGATGTTGACTCGTTCATCTTTAGATGATTTTAATATTATGATTTTAGAGGTTAAAACAGGACAGAAAAAAGCTCCTGCAAAGAAAGGTCAAACAGAATATCAATATGATTTGGCTACAGAAGAAGATGTTGATAACTTCAAAAAGCGCTTCTTTAGATAAAAGACAAACTTTGTAATTTCGACAATCGTGATAACCACAACTAATATATTACTTTTAACTTTAGCTTATCTAATAGGAGCATTACCATTCAGTATCCTTGCAGGAAAACTGCTGAAAGGAATTGATATTCGTGAGCATGGTAGTGGTAATGCTGGAGCAACTAACACCTTTAGAGTCCTTGGTAAGAAAGCAGGGATACCTGTTTTATTTCTTGATGTACTTAAAGGGTTTCTTGCGGTAAGTTTAGCTCACTACAGTGAGTTTGGTTCAGATACTGAGATGTTCATAAACATTTCCCTTGCTTATGGTATAGCTGCTGTTTTGGGACATGTCTTTCCAGTATATGTTGGTTTTAGAGGTGGAAAGGGAGTAGCAACACTACTAGGACTAATGATCGGTGCTTTTCCGCAAGCAGCATTACTTTCTATAGGAGTCTTTGTTTTTATATTGATTTTATCAAAATATGTCTCTTTAAGCTCCATTTTAGCAGGTTTTGTATTCCCAATTGGTGTTTACTTATTTTC
Organism: uncultured Bacteroidota bacterium; assembly: GCA_902580855.1. GTDB lineage: Bacteria > Bacteroidota > Bacteroidia > Flavobacteriales > UBA7312 > UBA7312. Next base: position 11,905 of record CACHMF010000021.1, read on the forward strand.
AGAGATTCTGATTTCTACCATGGTCATTTTTTCTCTTTTTGTTCCTATATTATTATTGGCAACACATCAACGAAATATAGAACGAATATTTAGAGGAGAGGAAAGTAAAGTAAAGATTAAATTAAGAAGAAGAGGTGATTATTAAAAAATTGTTTTTTCTTGTTTAGTAAGATAAACCTTTTGTAAGTTTGCAGCCGATTTTGGCCTCGTAGTTCAACTGAATAGAATACCTGATTACGGCTCAGGCGGTTGCAGGTTTGAATCCTGCCGAGGTCACAAAGAAGAGCTCTCATTAGAGGGCTCTTTTTTATTATCTCTCAGTATGCTTTTTTCTTCCTAATTTTGCCCCATGATTTCAAGACTGATTTTACTCCTTATTTTTCCTTTAGCTCTTCTAGCTCAAAACACTGTGGATGAGCAAGGAAGAAAACAAGGTGAATGGACCAAAGAATATCCGAACGGACAACTTCGTTATGAAGGGCAATTTAAAAACGATGTTCCGATAGGTATTTTCAAGCATTATGATCAGAAAGGAAATATGACTGCTAATTTGGAATACTTCAACGAAGGTAATTCGGTAGCTGCTCGATTATATCATCTGAACGGAAAAATACAAGCTGTAGGATTGTATTCGAAAGAGCAGAAAGATAGTTTATGGCGCTATTACAATGAGAAAGAGCTGTTGGTTTCAGAAGAGACTTATCGTTCTGGGAATTTACATGGACCAAGTAGAACCTTTTATAAAAACGGAAAGGTTGCAGAGCGATTCATATATGTAGAAGGTTTAAAAGAGGGAGAGTGGAAGCAATTTTATGAAGATGGACAAGAGATGGTAAAATGCTTGTATGTCAACAACAAATTAAACGGTCGTTATATTCGTTATTACCAAGATGGTAGAATAGAGTTTGAGGGTAGGTATAAGAATGATTTAAAGGATGGAATTTGGAAGTTTTATTTATCAAATAGTGAAGTTGACTATGAGTTGGAATATGACAATGGCCGTTTATTAACCGAATTAGAGCTAGAGGATGATTAAAAAAGGAAAAGTGTTGGTGGCGATGAGTGGTGGTATCGATAGTACCGTTACTGCTTTGATGTTGCATGAGCAAGGTTATGAGGTGGTAGGTATTACCATGAAAACCTGGGATTATGAAATATCAGGTGGTAGTAAAAAGGAGACGGGTTGTTGTAGTTTAGACTCTATCAATGATGCTAGGCAATTAGCTGTTGATTGTGGTTTTCCTCATATCATCCTGGATATACGAAACGAATTTGGCGATTACATCATTGATAATTTTGTAGATGAATACATTGCTGGAAGAACACCAAACCCTTGTGTGTTATGCAACACACACATTAAGTGGGAGGCATTATTGAAAAGAGCCGATCAGTTGGGTTGCGAGTATATTGCAACAGGTCATTACGCACAGGTGAGAGAAGAAAATGGTCGTTATGTGGTTTCTAGAGGTGTAGACACTTGGAAAGACCAATCTTATGTTTTGTGGGGTTTGTCGCAAGAGTGTTTGAAAAGAACCATTTTTCCAATGGGACAGTTCCATAAGGACGACATCAAACAAATGGCCATTGATAGAGGATATGAGGAGTTAGCTAAAAAGCCGGAGAGTTATGAAATCTGTTTCATTCCAGATAATGACTATAGAGGATTTTTGAAGCGAAGAGTAAAGGGCTTAGAAGAAGAAGTGAAAGGCGGAAATTTTGTCAATACAGCAGGAGAAGTTATTGGTACACATGATGGCTATCCATTCTACACTATTGGCCAGCGTAAGCTAGGTGTCTCGTTTGGAGCAGATGCTTCTTATGTGGTAGAAATCAGGCCAGAAACCAATGAAGTGGTTGTTGGAAGTAAGGAAGATTTAAAGAGGTTGGAGATGTATGTGAAGGGTCTCAACTTGGTAAAATACAATCATATACCAAATGGAACAGAAGCGCTTACTAAAGTGCGCTACAAACATCCAGGAGAACTAGCAACCTTAAGTAATGAAGGAGAGGAGATTAAAGCACTTTTTCATGCTAAAGTAGAAGGGATTGCTCCAGGACAGTCTGCTGTTTTTTATGAGGGAAATGATTTGTTAGGAGGAGGGTTTATTGCTAAAAAATGAGGAGCTTAATACTCATATTTTTACTCCCATTATCGCTTTCAGCACAACATAAGTATTGGATTAGTTTTTCCGATAAAGGAGGGCAAATTATCAATACTACAGAAGTTTCTCTATCTGAAAGGGCGTTAGAAAGAAGAAATCGTCAAAATATAGCTGTTTCCGTTTCTGATTTACCGGTTTACACAGACTATATACAAGCAGTTAAAAATCTTGGATTTAAAGTTCTTAATCGTTCTAGATGGTTTAATGGAATTATGGTTTCTACTAACGATTCTATTTTGGTAAACAGTTTAGCATCACTTCCTTTTGTTACAGATGTGTATAATTTTCAGACACACAGTAAGAGTAATGCTCGTTTAAGTAATAAACTAGAAGTTATAGAGTCTAGCTTTTATGGAGATGGTTTCAGGCAGTTAGATATGTTGAACGGGCATGATATGCATCAATTAGGATTTCAAGGAGAGGGGATGCATATAGCTGTTTTAGATGCTGGTTTTAGAAAAGTTGATGAATTAGCTGCTTTTGAATTGCTTTTTGAAAACAACCAAATTTTAGGGTCTTGGGATTTTGTTGCGCAGGAAAATTCTGTGTATGAAGATCATAGTCATGGAATGGCGGTCCTTTCTACTATCGGTGCACGCTTAGAAGGTGAATTTGTTGGTACAGCTCCTCAAGCAAAATTTTGGTTGCTGAGGACAGAAGATGCTGCCTCTGAAAACCTTATTGAAGAATATAATTGGTTGTGCGCAGCAGAATTTGCTGATAGTGTTGGTGCAGATATTATCAATTCTTCTTTGGGCTACACAACTTTTGATATTGCTGAACAAAATCATACTTATGCAGATTTGGACGGGCGCACAACACCGATTTCTAAAGCAGCTGTTATGGCTTCCAGAAAAGGAATGATTGTGTGTAGTTCTGCGGGGAATTATGGGAATAATAGTTGGCACTACCTTGGAGCTCCTGCAGATGCAGATAGTATTTTATCGGTAGGAGCAGTATATGCAGATGAATCTCCTACTTCTTTCAGTTCTTTCGGCCCTTCGGCTGATAATAGAGTAAAGCCATCCGTTTCTGCTCAAGGAGGGAACACTACTGTTTATAGTACCGGAGATTATGTAACTACTAGTAATGGAACTTCTTTTTCATCACCAATTATTGCAGGAATGACTGCTTGTTTATGGCAAGCAAATCCTGATAAAACCAATACGGAAGTGATGAATGCTATCATGCAAAGCGCACATTTGTACAACACCCCAGACGATCAATTAGGATATGGTATTCCAAATTACACTTTAGCAAATGCACTTTTGTCTATAGAGGATGAAACTCATCCTTTTTTGAGTGTATATCCTAATCCGCTAAAAAATTACTCACAATTGTATGCTTTTGTGGCTAATGCCGAAAACATTACTTACGGCTTGTATAACCTAGAAGGGAAATTACTTGCTTATCAAGAGGTGAGCTCTTCATCTAGAATTATTCAAATAGATATTCCTCAATTATCGGTTGGTGTTTATTTACTAGAATTGTTGGTAGGAGAGGAGCGTTTGCAGGAGCGTATTGTGGTTACGCAATAGCTTTCAATATTCTTTTTGCTCTAGATACATATCCAGCGCTTCCATAAGCTATATTATCTAACAAAACCTGTCTTAATTCGTTGTGAATCCAATCGCTTTCTTTCCCAAATACAAAAAGAGTTTGCATGGAATAAGCATGGATAGCTACTTTTTCATTTCCAATTAACCAATCGAAGCAAGTAGCAATGATGCGTTCTTTATGTTCGTTGGTTAAGCTATCCCTCATTAAAGATGATTTTTCACTTTCGTATTCTGAAGCTATAAGCTCGCATATTTTAGCAACTTCTCTTCTAGTACTGTGGTGTTTTACAGTTGATATATTTTCTGTAAAGTAGTCTAGTTGAGGTATGAGCGGAACGAGTGTTTGTTTGCAGACAAACTCCAATACTCGTCCTCCTCTAAAGGAAAGAAAATCATCATGTTCGAAAGCTATTTCTAAAAGCTCTCTTACATTGTTTTTACTGCTTTCTATGAGCTTCATTAAGCGACTACTGTGCTTTCGAGGGTCGCAATTAGTGGCAATAATTTCTTCTATGATTTCCTCTTTGGTCATCGGACCTTGACTTCAAACATTTTTTGCTCTTCAATAAACCCTTCTAAAACATCACCTGGATTCACTTGTCCAACTCCTGCAGGAGTTCCAGTATAGATAAGGTCTCCAATTTTCAAAGTATAGAATTGAGAGATATATGCAATGATTTGGTCTATTTTGAATAGCATTTGTTGTGTATTGCCACTTTGAACCATTTCTCCATTTTTTTTCAAAGAAAAGTTTAAATCAGCTAGTTCTAATTCTTTTTTATCTAAATATTTTTTAGAGATAACAGCAGATCCATCAAATCCTTTGGCTTTTTCCCAAGGGAGTCCTTTCTCTTTCACTTCTTGTTGAATATCCCTAGCAGTAAAATCAATCCCTAAACCAATCTGCTCATAATATTTATGTGCAAACTTCTCTTCAATATATTTTCCTAAACGGTTGATGCGGATTACCAATTCTACTTCATACTGAACATTTTTGGAAAACTCTGGAATGAAAAAAGGGTGTCCTTTTGGAGAGATAGCGGTGTCTGGTTTCATGAAGAAAACAGGTTCTTTAGGTGTTTCATTTCCTAATTCTTTAGCATGCTCGTAGTAATTTCTTCCAATACAAATGATCTTCATAATCTGTTTCCTTCATTATCGAATGTGTTTTTAAGTGCTTTTTCAGTTAAGTAAACACTGTAAATAAGAGTTGTTACCAGTACAATAGTGGCAGTAAGTATAGCCACTCCTTCATCTAGTAATATTACACCTATCGCTTGAACCATACAGGTTAGTAAGGATATTTTCCACATCAAACTGCTACTGTGTCTGTTTGCAAAATCCCAACAGTCTTGATTACGCATTGAACGCTTGGTTCTGTACCCATATAAGTCGTTGATTTTTTTTGGAGGATATTTTGCGAAAATATAAGAGATGACGAGCATCAGTGGTCCTATTATTAAATGTCCTATGGAAAACTCTAGATTCATGAGTTGAATCCTCTTAATTTAATTTCTGTCAATACTTTTTTGGTATAGAGCGGAAAATCTGCTTGCTGTATCCAAGAGAAATAGCCAGGATTTTCACTTAAGACATCAACTACTGTTCGTCCCTTGTATTTTCCGAATGAGAAACACTCTTCTCCTTTATCGTTAAAAATAATAAATCCTGCCATGTCAGCAGACGTATTTCCTCTAGTAGAAAAGTCGGCTAAGAAGTCGATATCGTTCACTAAGTCTTCGTATTTATCGAGTTGTGCAGTGAGAATCTCGTAAGTTGCTAATGTGTCTGCTTCGGCAGAGTGGGCGTTTTCTAGATCTTTATTGCAGTAAAAACGATAAGCAGCTGAAAGTGTGCGTTGCTCCATCTTGTGGAAAATGTTTTGCACATCTACAGCTTTGTGTTTTTTCATATCAAAATCGACATCTGCTCGTAAAAATTCCTCTGCTAAAAGCGGAATATCAAAACGGTTGGAATTATAGCCGCCCAAATCACAACCCTCCATCATCTTTTTTATCTCATGAGCCAGTTCTTTAAAAGTTGGTTTGTCGGCTACCTTCTCATCAGTGATTCCATGTATAGCAGATGTTTCAGGTGGAATAGGGACAGTAGGATTAACTAACCAAGTCTTACTTTCTTTATTTCCGTTAGGATGTACTTTAAATATAGAGATTTCTACAATACGATCTTTTGCCACCTGTACGCCTGTGGTTTCCAAATCGAAAAACACAATAGGTTTTTTTAGGTTTAATTCCATTTGATAAAAGTAATAAAAAAGCCCTCAATGAGGGCTTTTATTTAAAGTTGTGTGTTGGGATCAAACTGTTCTAAGTAGTCAGCTACTTTTCGTAGGAAACTACCCCCTAGGGCACCATCTACCACACGGTGATCGTAAGAAAGTGATAGGAACATCATGTGGCGAATTCCAATCATGTCACCTTGAGGTGTTTCAATAACCGCAGGCTTTTTCTTGATAGTGCCTACCGCCATGATAGCTACTTGTGGTTGATTGATGATAGGCGTTCCCATTACATTTCCAAAGGAGCCAACATTAGTTAATGTAAATGTTCCTCCTTGTATTTCATCTGGCTTTAACTGATTAGCTCTTGCTCTAGTAGCTAAGTCGTTTACTGTTTTGGTAATACCCATTAAGTTCATTTGGTCAGCACCTTTTACAACAGGTACAATTAAGTTTCCTGAAGGAAGTGCAGCTGCCATTCCAATGTTTACATCTTTATGTACAATGATGTTTGTTCCATCAACAGAAACATTTATCATTGGGAAGTCTTTGATAGCTTTTGCTGTAGCTTCTATAAAAATCGGAGTGAAGGTAATATTTTGTCCTTCTCGCTTTTTGAATTCTGCTTTTATTTTATTTCTCCAATTTACCAAGGTAGTCACATCTGCTTCTACGAAAGAAGTTACATGTGGGGAAGTTTGCTTGCTCATTACCATGTGATCAGCAATTAGCTTGCGCATACGATCCATTTCTATTACCTCAGAATCTCCACTTACAGAAACAGCTGGAGCTGCTTTAGGAGCGGTTCTTATTGGTTCGGATTTTGGTGTGACTGGCTGTGGTGCAGGTGCTGCTTGCGGAGAAGTGGTATTGCCTCTATTATTCACATAAGCTAGAATATCTGCTTTGGTTATTCTGCCTTCTTTTCCTGTTCCAGGAACTTGTTCCAGTTCTTCTAAAGAAATTCCTTCTTCACTAGCAATAGAGCGCACTAATGGAGAGTAGAAACGACCTCCTTCATTAGTAAATGGCTGAACGCTTTCTCGTACTTGAGCTACTTGCTCTTCCACTTTTGCTGCTGCTACATTAGGAATAGGAGCTTCCTCTACTACAAAAGCTGTTGATTCACCTCCGCCATCCGTTTCTACAATAGCAAAAGCTTCGCCAACTTTTACTACATCGTCTGCTTCAAATAACTTTTTTACTAAAACTCCATCTACGATAGAAGGCACTTCGGAATCCACTTTGTCTGTAGCAATTTCTACTACTGTTTCATCCATTTCGATAGTTTCGCCAACTTCTTTTTGCCAGCTAATGATTGTTGCTTCAGCAACACTTTCACCCATCTTGGGCATAATCAATTCTACATGAGCCATCTAAAAAAGGGTTTTAGAAATGTTGAGCAAAACTAAGAAATAATTCGGCTTGTAACCTTACTTTTTACCGAGTATTGTATAAGCTATTAACAACTTGATACTATGTAAAATGATTAGAAATTGTATAATACTCGCATACAAGAGATAGTATTTAGGAAAATGCTTTTTAGTGAATATGCGCATCGAACCATAAAATCGCTGTAAGTAGACATAGCTATGTTTATTTGTACTTTCACCTTTGTAATGTAAGATTTTTAAAGTGCCCAAATACCAATTTTCAAAACCGGCTTTTTGTATTCGATAAGAGAGATCAATATCTTCTCCATACATAAAGAATTTTTCATCTAGTAATCCAACTTTTTCAAGTGTCGATTTACGAATCCACATAAACGCTCCTGCAAGTATATCTACAACGTGGTTTTCATTATTTTGTAAATATCCTAAATGATAGCCATTAAAGTGTGAAGAGCTTGGAAATAATTTATTTAAACCACTTATCTTACAAAAAGAAACCCAGGGTGTTGGTAAACCTCTTTTGGATTCTGGCAAGAATACACCACTTTTATCATGCATATATACTCCCAAAGCCCCACAATTTGGATTTTTGTTCATAAATTTCAAACAATTGTTAAAAGTATCTTTTGGAACTAAGGTGTCAGGATTTAAAAGTAAAATATGTTCACCTTTTGCTTGTTTAATTGCTTGGTTGTTAGCTACAGAAAAACCAGGATTATTCTTGTTGGCAATCAATTTCACTTCAGGAAATTCCTCTTGAAGCATTTTTACTGATCCATCGCTAGAGTTGTTATCAACTACCCAAACTTCTGACTCAATGCTTTCAGAAGCAATTTTTATGGATTGCAAACACTCTTTTAGGAGTCGCTTTACATTGTAATTTACAATTATTACGGATAGCAACATATGCACAAATATATAACTAGTTTTTGTTAAAAGGTCTGTCAATAACTCTACATACGTTATCGCGAAAAATGCGGCTAATCATTTAAATTTGTTGATATGAATTTTCCATCTAAATTGATTGAAGAAGCGGTAGAACAATTTGCTAAATTACCTGGATTAGGTAAGAAGACCGCTATGCGTTTAACTCTTTATTTACTACAAATGGATAAAGAAGAAGTAAATCGATTTGGACAAGCTTTTATTGACTTAAGAAATCACATCAATTATTGTTCTGATTGTCATAATATTTCTGATTTGGAAGTTTGTGAGATTTGTATCAATCCTGTTAGAGACGAGAGTTTACTTTGTGTAGTGGAAGATATTCGCGATGTGATGGCTATTGAAAACACCCATCAGTTTAAAGGTAAATACCATGTTTTAGGTGGCATCATTTCTCCTATGGATGGAATTGGTCCATCTGATTTGAATATCGAATCTTTGGTCCAAAAAGTGCAAAATGGTGCAGTTAAAGAAGTTATTATGGCTTTAAGTACAACTATGGAGGGTGATACAACTAATTTTTACATCTTTAAAAGACTAAAAGATACGAATATTAAACTAAGTGTGATCGCTAGAGGTATTTCCATTGGAGATGAATTAGAATATGCAGATGAAGTAACACTAGGAAGATCAATCTTAGACAGAACACCATACGAGAATTCCTTACTTCAATAATTCTTATGACTCCAACTTTTATTCTTTCCATAATATCGGCCTATTTTTTAGTTCTAATATTGATTTCATATCTTTCTGGTAAAAGTGATAGTAACGAAGCTTTCTTTCTAGGAAATAAGCAATCTCCATGGTATGTTGTTGCTTTTGGAATGATTGGCGCAACACTTTCTGGAGTTACTTTCATTTCTGTTCCAGGATGGGTAGGAGATAGTCAGTTTAGTTATTTGCAAATGGTAATAGGAATGACTGCAGGTTATGTGGTTATTGCAAACATATTATTGCCCTTATATTACAAGCTAAATTTAACCTCTATTTACGGCTATTTAGAACAACGTTTCGGCTCTGTTTCTTATCGCACGGGTTCGTTTTTCTTTTTACTTTCTAGAACTATAGGTGCTTCTTTCCGATTATACCTAGTAGCTAATGTGTTACAACTGGCTATTTTTGATGCATGGAACGTTCCTTTTTGGCTTACAGTTTCGTTGACTATCTTACTTATTTGGTTGTACACTTTTAGAAGTGGAATTAAAACAATTATTTGGACAGACACACTACAAACACTCTTCATGCTTTTGGCAGTAGGGGTAAGTATTTGGCTAATGTCTGATCATATGCAATTAGGCTTAGGAGATTTAGTAAACACCATTAAATCTTCTGATTATTCTCAGATATTTTTTTGGGAAGGGAAACAAAATTTCTTAAAGCAATTCTTCTCTGGGATGTTTATTGCGATTGTAATGACTGGTTTGGATCAAGATATGATGCAAAAGAATTTAAGTTGTCCTAGTCTAGCTGATTCAAAGAAAAACATGTATTGGTTTTCGGTAGCATTGATATTAGTAAATATATTCTTTTTAGCTCTAGGAGCTATGCTATACATTTTTGCAGAACAACAAGGATTAAGTATTGATAAGGGTGATGATTTATTTCCTATTGTTGCCTTACAAGGTGGTTTAGGATTGGGAGTAGGGGTATTCTTTATTTTAGGTTTGATAGCTGCGGCTTATTCAAGTGCTGATTCGGCTTTGACATCTTTAACAACAGCGTTTTGTGTAGATTTTCTAAATATAGAAAATAAGCTAATAAAACAGCAAATTAACCAAAGAAAATGGGTTCATATTGCCTTTTCTATATTATTGGTTTTCGCTATTTTAATTTTTAAAGCAATTAACGATGAAAGCGTGATTGCAGCCTTGTTTAAAGTTGCTGGATATACTTACGGACCTTTGCTAGGATTGTATGCTTTTGGTTTATTTACTAAATGGAAAGTGCATGATAAAATGGTTCCATTAGTTGCTATTACTTCTCCTGCAATCTGCTATGTCTTACAGCTTTATATTCCTTTTGGATTTGAGCTCTTAATTGTAAATGGTGCTATAACTTTTGCCGGACTTTATTTGCTTAAAAGATAAAAATTATTCTACTCTTTATCTTGTAAATTAGATAAAGTTACTTTTTGAAGCGTTTTAAATAAATCACAATTGATAAACCTGTAATAATTAGCAAGAAAGAAATGATTTCTGCTTGTGTAATTTCGTGACCAAATATATCATAAGTTGTATTTACACGAATTTTTTCAATAATGAATCTTTCAAGACCGTTAACAATAAGATAAATACCAAATAGCATCCCTGGTATTGCTAATCTTTTTCGAATAATCCACAAAAAAGAAAATAATAAAAATGCCATAATTGATTCATATATTGCTGTTGGGTAAACCAATCCACCTGGAGGACCAACTACTGCATTTTTGTAGTCATAATGCCAAATCCAATTTGGTAAAAAATTTATTTGTTCAGGAATGTCGCATGAATTAAATTCACCCCAGCATCCATCACCTGCAAAATGACATCCTAGTCTTCCAATACCATAGGCTAACATTAATCCAGGAGCAGCTGCATCTGCAATGTGTGAATAATGGATATTAAATTTTTTTCCATACCAAATAACAACTGCAGCACCACAAATTAATCCTCCATAAAAAGTAAGTCCACTAAAAGATAAAAGTTGTCCGATAGGATCTGCTAAAAAAGCATCCATATTTTCTAGATTATGGAAGATTTTAGCACCTAATAATCCAGCTGCTGCTGCTAACATAGTTATGTTTCCAACAATCTCATTAGGATGTATTTTTTCCTGAATTGTTTTTGGTTTAGGAAGAGCTTTCTTAGCATAATCTCGATACTTAGTAAATGAGGATATTATTGCTCCAATAATACCTCCTAGAAAATGACCTCTAGAAGAAAGAATAAATTCTTGTGGATTATTCACAAAATCACTGTAATAAAAAACAGCTTCAGTCAATTTGAATCCGATTATAAATCCAATAATAGCAGAAGATAGAAGTTGCCATGTTGTTGCTTTTAATCCAACTATTTTATCTTGAACAAAAGCTGTTAATATCCCTTGTTCCTCCTTTCTTTTTAACTCAAGTGAAAGCGTCCAGCTCGCTATTAAAAATGCAAGGGCTACAAAAAAACCAAAGGTTTGAATAGGAAGGGGTATAAAAACACCGAATACATCTTCAATAAAATGACTAATAGTTGGATACATAATTAAGCTGCTTCAAAAATAAATACTCCGTCTTCATCAATAATGTTAAGTTGACAATCTTTTAACCGATTGACCCATTTGTGATTGTAAGGAGCTTTCACTCGAATATAGTTTTCGGTAAAACCGAACATATAGCCATTTTTATTCTCTCCTTCAAATATCACCTTTCTTTTACTCCCTAGTTGTTGTTCGTAAAAGTGTCTTCGTTTTTTAGCGGATAACACACGCAGCATCTTACTGCGCTTGTTTCGTACTGCTTTAGGTACTACATTTTCCATTTCGGAAGCTAAGGTCTTTGCGCGTTCCGAATATGAAAAGACATGCAGATAGGAAACATCTAGTTCATTTAATAAATGATATGTTTTTAAAAACTCTTCATTAGTTTCTCCAGGGAAGCCAACTATTACATCTGCACCAATACAACAATGCGGCATAACTTCTTTAATTTGTTTCACTCTTTTAATATATAAGTCAGAAAGATACCTTCTTCGCATATTTTTCAGAATAGTATCTGAACCTGATTGTAATGGTATGTGAAAATGTGGAACAAAGGCTTTGGATTGAGAAACGAATTCAACAGTTTCATTTTTCAAAAGGTTTGGCTCAATAGAGGAGATTCGAATACGATTGATACCTTCTACTTTGTCTAAGTTTTTAATCAAGTCTAAAAAAGTGTGTTCGTGTTTTTTATCATCAAACTCTCCTTTTCCGTAATCACCTATATTTAC
>CACHMF010000022.1 GCA_902580855.1 uncultured Bacteroidota bacterium
AGATGTATTACCTGTTTCAGAATTTATTACAGAAAAGAATGATAAAGATTCATTGATGTCTGGAGTTTGAAATAAATTATAAAAAATAACTTGAGATGTATTGCCTAAAGTCACATTGTTGCCATCATTATAGGATGGGTTTGCGACAATTGCAATACCAGGATTGTTGTTAGAAATAGTGAAGGAACCCATTACAGTTCCGTCTAACTGATTTATAGCGCTCACTATTAATTGATTATTTAAAATTGAAACAACTATTAAGTTAGCGTTAAAATTGATGTCTCCACCAGCTGCTGATAAAGAGGCAAATCCTATAGTTTGGCCAATTGAAATATTATTAAAATTAAATGCTCCAGCATTAGAACTAAAAAATGATGTAGACATATCAGGCTCGTTAGGATCTTGAGAAACTGTTATTTCTAAATCTGTAGTTGATGTACAAGCGCTGTCAGCTAATGTTACAACTGTTACTGGTGAAAATGGAATACATTCAGACAAACCAGTATTTCCACCAACACAATTATTACAATTATCTACATATGCAGAACCTCCAAAATCACCATTACAATCTGTTACGTCAATAGTTATTGGAAAAACCTGGTTGTCAAAATCTGATAATTCAGAGTTGATAGATGAATAAAAATTTAGTGTTGATGCATTTACTGGATTGTTATATAAATTTGTCAATGTGACAATTTGGCTATTACCCGCAGTAATATTGTTGTTATCAGCTGGAGAAATAGATAAAATCTTTATTCCGGTTGGAGTGTTTTCTAATTCAAAGGTCCCTATTAAATTACTGGTAGCGCTGTCAATAGCTCGTAATGAAACATGATTTGATGATAATATAAAATCAACATAAAGTGTAAAATTAGAATTGAAATAACCACCACCAGCCACACCTGTTCCCGATCCAACAACATCATTAGTATTCAATGAAGAAAGATTAAAAGATCCTCCATCAGAAGTTACTAATGCTGAAACCATATCAGGCTCATTTGCATCTTGTGAAATTGTAAATGTTAAATCAGTTGTTGCACCAACTTCTTGTGAAGCTAACGCCACAGAAACAGAAGGAGAAAATGAAATACAAGCAAGATCTCCTGTATTTCCTCCTACACAATTTCCACAAGTATCTATAAAAGCTGAGCCATTTTGATCTCCATTACAATCTAGAGGTAAAGACGAAAGTGTTGTAAAAGACTGAATTTCAGTCCAAGAAGAATTTAAACCTGTTGTACACCATGTCTTCACTCTCCATTCGTAAGTAGAATAGTCTTGCAAGCCCAATAAATCAACTGATGTAATTGACGGATCAATGTTAATGGGATTTGTTGCAAACTGCCATACGCCACCTAATTGTCTGTAAGACAAACGATAGTAATCAACATTTGGCATTGCGTTCCAGCTAACCGTTGCAGAGCTTAATGTAATATTCGATTCTGTAAGACCTGTTGGTTCAGCACACTGACCGTAGGCTTTTCCAATAAAAATAGACGACGCTATTAAAACAGGAAACAACCACTTAAAAATAGAAATAAATAAATTTTCTAAGCGAATGTAGACATCCCTCATAGTACTTGTTTTTGGTTAAATTCTCCCTATTTTTTCCCGAAAATTAATTACGAGAACTTACAAACTTAATGATTTTTTACGAGAAAATAAAGCTGTATTACTGAAAGTAAAATGATTAGAAAAAAAGCTCAGCAATTTTGCTGAGCTATCTGTTGCCCGACTAGGGCTCGAACCTAGACTCTTCTGAACCAAAATCAGACGTGTTGCCAGTTACACCATCGGGCATTGGGTGCGCAAAAGTAATAATTATCACATATATACAAAACAAACTTTCATAAATAATTTCTTTAGTTCTACTTCGATAAATCTTAAAGTTATAGTCAGATATTTTACTAAATTCGCAATCAGGCAAATTATATACAAAATGGATTTTAAAAGACTGAATAATATTGTTGGATGGATTGCTTTTACTATAGCGATTGTCAGTTATTACCTCACCCTAGAGCCAACCGTAAGCTTCTGGGATTGTGGAGAATACATCAGCACTGCGTACAAATTAGAAGTGGGACACCCTCCCGGCGCACCTCTTTTTCAATTGATAGGCAGATTTTTTAGCTTATTCGCTGCAGATGTAAGTCAAGTAGCTTTTATGATTAACCTTATGTCAGCTTTGTGTAGCGCGTTCACCATTCTATTTCTATTTTGGACAATCACATCATTCGGTAAAAAGATTGCTCTTAAATCTGGCGAACTAACTCAATCAAACATTGTTGCTGTTTTAGGAAGCGGATTAGTTGGTGCTTTAGCATATACTTTTTCAGATTCATTTTGGTTCTCTGCTGTCGAAGGTGAAGTTTACGCAATGTCCTCTTTGTTTACTGCGCTTACATTCTGGTCGATCCTAAAATGGGAAGCCGAATCGGAAAGCAAACATGCTGGCAGATGGATTATTTTTATTGCTTATTTACTAGGCCTCTCTGTTGGAGTTCACTTACTCAACTTACTAGCGATTCCAGCTGTCGTATTTATCTACTATTTCAAAAACTACGAATTCAGTAAAGAAGGATTCATTAAAGCCTTTATCATTGCTATATTACTAACTGGAGGGATTCAAGCGATTATTATTCCTGGCATTGTAAGTTTAGCAGGAAAATTCGAGCTTTTCTTTGTAAATACAATTGGTCTACCATTCCATTTTGGAACCATTATTTATTTTGCTTTGATGATTACTGGAATTGTATTTGGACTAAAATACTGTAAGAAAAATAACAAACCTATTTGGGGAACAGCTATCATGTCGTTTACAGTTCTACTGATAGGTTATTCAACATTTTTAGCCTTGGTTATTCGTTCCAATGCAAACACACCTATTGATGAGAACAACCCTGAAGAAGCTGTAAGTTTATTAGCATACCTGAATAGAGAACAATATGGTGATTGGCCAATACTACACGGTCAATATTACAATGCGCAGGTTGTAGATTTTGAAGATGGAAATCCTGTTTACAAAAAAGATGAAGAAGCAGGTAAATATGTTGTTACTGATCAACGTAAAAAATCAAAATATGTGTATGATGAAAAATTCACAGGATTACTTCCTAGAATGTGGAGCGCACAGGGGCATCATGCAAAAGAGTATAAAAAATGGAGTGGTCAAAAAAACACAAATAGAGCCCCAACTTTTGCCGAAAACATCAAATACCTATTTAGTTATCAAATAGGCCATATGTATATGAGATACTTCATGTGGAATTTTGCAGGAAGACAAAACGATATACAAGGACACGGAGAAATAAATAAAGGTAATTGGATAAGCGGAATTCCATTTATTGATAATGCTCGATTAGGTTCGCAAGAAAACCTACCAAATACAATGGCCAACAACAAAGGAAGAAACACATATTACTTACTACCATTATTACTAGGTTTATTAGGAATGTTCTTTCATTTTAGCACAAACAATAAAGATGCATTTGTAATATTGTTGTTATTCCTATTTACAGGATTAGCTATTGTAGCTTATTTAAATCAATATCCCCTTCAACCTAGAGAACGAGATTACGCTTATGTTGGTTCTTTTTATGCATTTGCTGTTTGGATTGGAATTGGCGTTATGGCAGTTTATGATTTCATTGGAAAATATGCCCAAAAAAATATTAGTGCATTTGGAGCTACAATTCTTTGCTTGTTGTTGGTTCCGACTATTATGGCAAAAGAAAATTGGGACGATCACGATCGATCAAATCGTTACACAGCAAGAGATGTAGCAGCAAACTATTTAAATTCTTGCGCACCTAATGCTATTATTTTTACCAATGGAGACAATGACACATTCCCTCTTTGGTACGCCCAAGAGGTAGAGGGTATAAGAACAGATGTCAGAGTAGTGAATTTAAGTTTATTTAATACGGATTGGTATATTGACCAAATGAAAAGGGCTGCTTATGATGCGGCCCCTATACCTAGCTCCTTAGACTGGGATAAATACAAACAAGGAACTAGAGATTATCTACCTATCTATGATAGAGATATAGGGCATGTTGAATTGAGTGATGTTATCTCATTTATCGCAGATGATAGCCAAAACTCTAAAATCCCCACAAGTAGAGGTAAGTCAGATTACTGTCCTACAAATAAGGTGAAACTGACTGTGAACAAGGATAAAGTGCTCGCTTTGGGAATTGTAGATTCCTCAGAGGCTAACAAAATAGTAGATGAAGTGAAATGGAAAATAAAAGGACAAGGATTTGCTAAAAACCAATTAATGGTGCTTGATATTTTAGCCAACTTTGCTTGGGAACGACCAATCTATTTTGCCATAACAGTAGGAAATGACAACTTTATGGGGCTTGATGACTACTTCCAGTTAGAAGGTTTGGCATATCGATTTGTACCTGTTAAAACGAAAAGTATTGACGGACAAACAGGAATTGTTGCAACGGATGAAATGTATAACAATCTTATTAACAAATTTAAATGGGGAAATATGGGAGACCCTAGCGTATATTTGGATGAAACTAATATGCGTATGACAATGAACTTCCGCAATAATTTTGCTCGACTTGCCGATGCTCTTATAATGGAAAATCAATTTGAAAAAGCTGAAAATGTTTTAGACCGTTGTATCGAAGTAATGCCAAATGAAGCTATACCTTACAACTATTTCAACCTTCCTATTGCTGATGCATATTATCGCATCAATAAAAAGGAAAAAGGAAACAAAATAATAATGACTTTAGCAGAAAATTATTTTGACGAATTAGAATATTACAATTCAGTTGACCAAAAAACTCTTAGCAGTATGCAGAGAGAATATGGTATGGCCGGAGAAGTAGTGAATAACCTATATCGATTAAGTCAAAACTATCAAGACTCAACTGCAATAACTTATCTAAACGAAAGAGCTTCCCTTATTCAATAAATCATTAAAGAGATGCTACACCTAATTAAATCGCCTAAGATTTTGCAGTATCTCTTTGCTGATTTTCTTTGGAAAATAGACACTAATGAAAAAGTGATTTATCTCACATTTGATGATGGCCCTCATCCTGTTATCACCCCATGGATCATTGACTTAATGAATAAATACAATGCTAAAGGCACTTTTTTTCTAATTGGCGATGCTGTTAGCAGACATCCAGATTTGTATCAACTTTATAAAGCTAATGGACACCAAGTAGGAAACCATACATATAAGCATATAAAAGGTTGGCAAAGTCGCAAAAAAAATTATCTAAAAGAAATCGCTAAATGCGCTAAAATTGTCGAAAGTAATTTGTTCCGCCCTCCATACGGACAAATAAACCTACAAGCTATACAAGAAATCAAAAAAAAATATAAAGTTGTTATGTGGGATGTTCTATCGTGGGATTTTGACACTAAAACTTCTGCAAAAATCTGCCTATCTAATGTTATAAATTCTTCAAAAGAAGGGTCAATTATTGTTTTTCATGAAAATGAAAAGTCGATTAAGAACATCATGTATGCGTTACCAAAAGTATTGGAACATTTTACAAAGCTAGGCTATGAGTTTAAAGCCATTCCTACTGATTAAGTTTAATTCCAATCCACACTATTCCAAACTTCTTAAAATAAGGGGGTGTGCGCACCCCTACTAAAGCCGTTCCTGTGATTTCGTAAATTTCTCTGACACTTAAAATGTTTAACAACTTTGACCTTCTACTATTTGAATATCGAAATGTTTCAGCTTACCAAATCCACCTTGTATATTGGTGATATTTAAAAAACCTTCTTTTTGCAAAAAAGAAGCCGCTATCATTGAGCGATAACCTCCTGCACAATAAATAGCAATAGGTGCATCTTTGTCTAGTTCACTAAATCTACTGGGTATTTCTTGTAGTCTGATGTGTTGCGAACCGTATACGTGTGCTAATTCTACTTCTCCAGGATTTCTCACATCTAAAATCAAATTAGATTGATTGTTAATGAGTTCAACGCCTTCTTCTGCACTAACATCATGAATTGTTGTTTCTTCTCCTTCCCAAGCGTTTATACCTCCATCTAAAAATCCTGCAACATAATCGTAACCAACTCTAGCTAGCCTAATAATAGCTTCTTTCTCTTTTCCTAGATCGGCAACTAACACAATCTTTGCATCTGTTGGAATAATTGCTCCTACCCACGGAGCGTATTGTCCATTTAATCCAATATTAACTGCTGACTTTACATGTTTTACTGCAAAATCTTCGGGCTTCCTGGTATCCAAAATAAAGGCACCAGCATCTATTTCTTTTTTAAATTCTTGAGCACTCAATGCTTTATGATTCGTTTCTAATACAACATCAATGGATTCGTAACCGTTTTTATTCATCATTACATCCTTAAAGAAATAATTAGGTGGGGCTAAAAGACCATCCGTCACTTCTTGAATAAAATCTTCTTTACTCATTGGTTGAAGCGCGTAGTTAGTTGCTTTTTGTTCTCCTATTGTAGAAGTCGTTTCAGAACTTAAATTTTTACCACAAGAAGAACCTGCTCCATGCGCTGGATAAACAATTACATGATCTGGCAATTTCATTAATTTATTTCGCAACGAATCATACATAAAGCCAGCTAAATCATCTTGAGTCATTTCTCCTGATTTTACAGCTAAATCAGGCCTTCCGACGTCTCCTACAAAGAGAGTATCTCCTGTAAACACGCCATGTTGATTTCCTTCACTGTCTTTTAATAAATAACACGAAGACTCCATAGTATGACCAGGCGTATGTAAGAGAGTAAGGCTTATATCTCCAATATTAAAAACCTCTCCATCTGCTCCATTATAAATATCATATCCTGCTTCAGCATTAGGCCCAAAAACAATGGTTGCACCTGTTTGTTTGGCTAAATCAATATGGCCAGAAACAAAATCTGCATGAAAGTGTGTTTCAAATACATACTTAATCTTTGCTCCTCTTTCATTTGCCATTTTAATATATGGCTCCACTTCACGTAACGGATCAATAATAGCGACCTCTCCATTGGACTCAATGTAATAAGCTGCCTCGGCTAAACACTTTGTGTAAATTTGCTCTATAAACATATTAACGAATATATTCTATCTATTTAAATTTCTTGTATTTCAGAAAATAAAAAATTCTTTCAACATAATAACAACCGCTGTTAACAGCACAAATACTCCAAATGATTTCTTAAGTCGTTTACCGTCAAAAAATTTACTAAAATAAACTCCAAAAAATATTCCTATTACAGCAAGAGATGTAAAAGATATTAGCAATTGCCAATCAATTTCGGAACCCCATTCACCTAAAAATCCAAAAAGTGATTTTATTGAAATTATCATAAGTGAGGTTCCTATAGCTTTTTTCATTTCTAATCTTGACAACAATACTAATGCAGGAACAATTAAGAACCCTCCTCCAGCTCCCACCATACCTGTTATTAAGCCTACAAATAAACCATCAATGATAATTTTGATTTGTTGATTATCTTTAGTTTGTTTTGATATAGATCTTTCACGTAGCATGGAGAAAGAGGCTAAAAGCATGATTAACGCAAAAAAAACCATTAGAAAAAGATCTTTTGTTATTACAAAATCTCCAAAAACAAAAAGTTCATTTTGAATATTAGGAAGAACCCATCTTCTACTTGCAAACACACCGATAAAAGAGGGGATTGCAAACATCATTCCTATTTTAAAATCAATATTTCCTAATTTATAGTGTTTGTGAGCTCCAAATAATGAAGCAATTCCAACTATAAATAAAGAATATGCAGTAGCTTCGACTGGCTTAACGCCTAGCACATATACTAATATAGGAACAGCTAAAATTGACCCTCCACCACCAATAAAACCTAAAATCAATCCAATTAGAATTGCTAATAACAATGACATAGTGCAAAAATAGTCATAAATACATAGTGTAATACCAGTGATTAGGAGTCATATTAAAAGCTAAAAAAAAAACATGAAAAGAATGAAAAATTGTTTTTAAGAGTATGGCTGTAATTTAGCTTTGATTGTTGTATAAAATATACCCCTTCCCCTAGGGTCTCCAACAATTATTCTTCATAGTACTTTAGGTTCAGGAGCTACTTTAGTAGCTCCTTGCCTTTTAAACACATGATAATAATTGTGAATAACTAAACTTCATATATTCGATTAACCTCTATCGTAACAAAATTAAAGAAAAGAGCTACTAACAATATGCTGTTAAAAAGTCATTTAACTGAGTTTCAGCTTCTTTTAATATAAGAGTAAATTTGTTTCAGCCGTAACACTTGTTTTTGGTTAGCACTTTATTTGTTAAGGCACAAAAAAAGCCCTCTGTCCCAGAGGGCTTTTCTCTTTATGGGTTTTAAGAGTACATATTCTACTTTCCTTTATTAAAACGCATTCCAAATTTAAACTCATTAGTTCCTGAACTTACTGTGTTTAAACCAGAAGTCACGAAATCATGTCCATACGCAACATAAAATTGATCATTGATGTCGTAACCTAAATACAATAACGCTGATTCGTTATGTCTGTAACCTACGGCAGCCCACAACATATCATTATATGTGCATTTTGTCACTAACTCAAATTGGATCGGCGCTTGTGGTATCATCTTTAAAAGTAAAGACGGTTCAATATTCCATTGGTTATTTAGCTTATGATCATAACCCCCTCCTAAATAATAATGATTTACTAATGAGCCTCCAAGGAGCTCTCCATCAAAGTCATCTAAAGCAGAAAACGAGCTATTCAACAGCTGTGGAACAGCTAGAGAAACATAGTAGTTATCTGCATAAAGAAATGCTCCAAAAGAGGCGTTAGGGACCACATCTGTTAAACCAGGAATACTAAAGACTGGATCACCAGCATCATAAGGGTTAATTACTGTATTATCTAACTTATATTGCATCAAGCCTCCTGAAAGACCTAAAGAAAGGCTTAAATCATTCTTTAGTCTTAAATGATAAGCATATGAAAGTTGAAATCCATTTTTGCTTTCTGCTCCTAATTTGTCACTTACAACAACGCCACCTAAAGCCATTTTCTCATTGCGCAACGGGCCAAACATAGAAATTGATTTGGTTTCAGGAGCTTTGTTAACCCCAGACCATTGTTCTCGAACAACGGCATTCAGTTGTGTATAGCCATCTACGCCTGCATAAGCTGGATTGTATAAATAAGGGCTTAACTGATAGCTAGTAAATTGTGGCAGCTGCTGTGCATGAGTAAAAGTGTATGCACAAATAGCGAATACAAATATGATATATTTTTTCATCTGCATGATTATCTAACAATAGTTACTGGTCCACTTAATGGCTCGCGGTTTTCGCTATCATCAAATGAAATTATGTAATAGTATGTTCCTGACGGCAATTCACTTCCTTGATAAGTTCCATCCCAATTTTCAATACTTGGAGCCAAAGATTCCCATAACTTACTACCCCACCTGTTAAAGATTTCAACTTTTGCACTTGAATATTGATTTAAGTAAGTTATTTCCCAAGTGTCATTATATCCATCTGCATTTGGAGAGAATCCTTCATTCATACCAACAAATACTCTGACACTATCCATTCCTATACAACCGGTAGATGGATCAACTGCGTAAGCCGTAAAATATGTTGTTAGTAGAGGACTTACAACAATTTCCTGTGTAAACTCTCCTGTATTCCAAAGATAAGTAGGGTCACCGGTTACAGATAACATTGTTGATTCACCTCTTATAATGCCTACATCATCGCCAGCATCAATTATTGGATTGTTAACAACAACTGGTATTGTATCTAAAAATGGTAAAATCGAATAACATCCATTATCCCAAGCAGAAACAAAATAATTAGTTGTTTGTTCTGGTGATACGGTTAACGATGTTTCAGCTGATATTATATCTGAATCGGCCCAGATGAATGTGTGAAAATCGGTGAAATTAGCTAAGCCATCCATCAATAAAGAATCTCCTAAACAAATAGTATCTGTATTAAATGAAACAATATTAGGGTCTGGGATATTGATAATTGAATCAATCATACAACCGTTATCATCTACTACGGTTACAACATACAAACCAGACGTTAATCCATTGATTTCATAGTCTGGAGAAGTGTTTCCATTAGCTAAATATGTTAACATTCCTGATCCTCCGTTAGCATAAACAGTGATGTAAGCTTGGTTTACTTGTGCACAATAATTGTCTATTACAAAAGAGTCTACTAATATCTCCGAAGGTTCGTTAATTATAAAAGATTCCGAAATATCACATCCATTTTCATCTGTAATAAGGATATTCTGTAAGCCAGAATTGAATCCTGTGGCTGATGTAGTTGTTTGATTATTGGACCACTCATAAGACAAAACTCCTGTTCCTCCTGATGCTGTTACATTAGCGCTACCATCGTCAAATCCAAAACAGCTAATATCGTTTACTATTAAATTATTGATAATAATTTGTGAAGGCTGAGGTGCTATCACCACATCTACTTCATCATCTATACAACCGTTTGCGTCTTGTACACACACGGTGTATGTTCCTGAGTTTAAACCACTAAATGTGTTATTGTTGTTATATGAATTACAATCGATAGAATAAGTGTAAGCTGGAACACCGCCTTGTGCAATTACTTGAATTGATCCATCTGCAAAATTATAACAACTTACTTCAGAAACGTTTGTTGTGGTAATTACTAATTCTGCAGGTTCACCTACAAAAATAGAATCTATAATTTCACATCCTTCTGCATCATAAATTGTATCTGTATACCATCCTGGAGCTAAGGAATAAGCAGTGTCTGTTTTTTGATTAAGAGGATCTGACCAACTATGTGAGTAAGGTAATACTCCATTTATTGGATTTAAATGAGCAAATCCATCATTAAATCCGAAACAACTAACATCTGTTGTGTTATTAGTTGCCGCTAATGTAAACGCATTATTATCATTTATCGTAACTGTTGCTGTAGTACTACATCCATTTAAATCTGACACCTCGACCTGGTAAGTCCCAACAGCTAGGTTGTTAACCGTTTCTGTAAAACTTAAAGGAGATAATAAATCGTTGACATCTGCCCAAAAATAAGTATAGCCAGAAATAGTAGGAATACCTCCACTCGAGTTTACTGTAGCCACTCCTGTACTCCAACCTTCACAATTTACGTGTGTAACATTAGTAGTAGGTATCACAGCCAATAGTGCAGAAGGCTCTGAAACCTCTACTGTAGTAGTAAATTCACAAGAGTTAACATCTGTAACTTCTACTGAATATATTCCAGCACACAAGTTTTGATCAGTATCCGTTGTAGAACCAGAAGACCATTGGTATGTATATGGGGCTGTTCCTCCTGCAGGAGATACTTGAACACTACCATCACACGAACCAAAACAAGTTACATCAGCATTGTTATATGAAGAAGTTATAAAAGCATTGGCAGTTACAGCTAGCGGCTCATTGACTTGGGCTGTTGTAGAATACTCACAACCGTTATCATCTTCAACATTCAAAGTGTAAGTTCCAGCTGTCAAATCAGTGATAGTTGCTGAAATTCCTGATGGGTTTGCCGGATAGGCTGGTCCTCCATTAGGGTTATACCACTGATAAGTATAATCGTTAGAAATAGTACCCCCTGAAATGACTGCAGTAATTGAACCGTCATCATCTCCGTTACAGCTAGTATGTGTAATTAACATATTGTCTGCTAACACTGCATCCGGCTGAATTATATCGACAAACGCAGTATCAATACAGCCAAGAGAATCTCTAACTGTAAAGTAGTGTTGACCATTTCCTAATCCGGAGAAAACTTGAATAATATCGTAATCAAAGCCGTCATACGCAAACTCGTAATTTGGATTTCCGTTAATTGCAGAAACTGATACTTGACCTGTCATGTCTCCAAAACAAAGTGGATGAATAGGTGAGCTTACTACAATTTCGGGGCTCGAATCTAGTCCGATTAAAACACTATCTTTTTGCATACAACCATTAGCATCTGTAACAGTAACATAATACCAACCATTGTAAACATCTGTTAAATTATCTGTAACGGCAGAAGGGTTTGGAGTATTTAAGGATGTATAAATAGGAACTAATTCATTATAATCATATGTCCAGTTATATAAATAAGCCGGTGTTCCGCCTTGAGCAACAACTGTTGCTGTACCGTCTTCTTCTCTACATGTTTCGTTCGTAAAGGAAACTGATAAATCAATAGCGTTCAAAGGCTGGGTTACAACGATAGAAGCTGTGTCTACACATCCGTTATTATCAGTAACAACTAAAGAATATGTGTTTGCTATTAAACTATTGATAACGCTTACTCCAGATGTTATTTCTTGTGTTCCTTGCGACCAATCAAAATTATAATCAGAAACACCTCCAGTAACAAGCGCAGTTAATTCTGCATCTGAACCACCAAAACAATTCACAGGAGTTTGTGAAAGTGTGGTTTGCAACTGATCCGGTTCACTGATTGTAATAGTTATGTTATCCTCACAATTATTGTTATCATTCACTACTAAATCATATGTTCCTTCAGATAAGCCTGAGAAAACACCAACTAACTGTGATTGCTGTACACCATTTAAAGTATATTCATAATGCGGACCGGGGAATGGTGTACCTCCTGTAACATTTACGGATATTTGACCATCTTGATCATTAAAACACGATAGTGAGGTAAATGATTGATTAGTATTTAACGTTACTGTTAAAGAAGCTGATTGCGTTTCAACAATATCAAATCTAGGAAGCAATGAACTACATCCACTCGCATCCGTTACTTGTAAATAATACGACCCAGCTGGTACATCAAAAATAATAGAGTCATTTAGAACGTTTGCGGATGGAACAGGAATTGTAAGACTAGCGTCAGAATACCATTGATAAATGTATGGAGGTAATCCACCAACAACACTAGCTTCAATTTGACCGTCGGAACCTAAGTAACAAGAAATATCTGTTATTGTAGAAGATGCTAGTGTAATTGGAAGAGCTTCTTGTACCGTTATCTGCTCTGTCACCGAACAACCATTAGCGTCAGTAATTGTTACTATTTCAGGGATAAAAGTTCCTCCATTTAATCCGCTTAAAACATTTGATAATTCATTAGAATTTGAATTCCAACTATAGGTGTAAGGAGCTGTACCTCCAGAAGGAGAAGCGATAACTTGACCATCTAGCTGACCACAATTTTCTTCAATTTGAACAAGGTTTGCCAAAAGAATATTAGGCTCTAGGACATCAATGGAATCCACATAAATACATCCTTGAGCATCATTGATCGTTACAGCATACATACCCGCAAATAAAGATGATGGACTAGCAAGACTTTCTCCATTTGACCAACTGTATGAATACGGTGCTGTACCACCAGATGTATTGGTGGTTATTGCTCCTGAGTTTTCAGAAAAACAAACAACAGAATCCATAACAAAAGATGTTGTTAAATAATCTGCTGGTTGTGAAATTATTTGAGGATTCAAGTTAAAAACACACCCGTTTGTATCCGTAACTCCAATATTATAGGCTCCAATATCTAAGCCTGTAGCTATAGAATCTGATGCTGTAAAACCATTAGGTCCATTCCAAACATAAGAGTAAGGTGCAGTACCTCCTGATGCGGTTAATGCAATAGTTGCGTCAGCAGAATCTTTACAACTAACATTTACTATACTATCAACAGCCATCGTTAATGCTGTTGGCACAGAAACATTTTGCGTAAATGATTGTGTACAATTTATTGCATCTGTTACTGTAAGATTATAGACGCCTCCCGAGAGATTAGTGATATCTTCAGCAGCACATGTATTACAAGAAGGACCTGTCCATGAGTAATTATAGTTTCCATCTCCACCAGCGACACTAACATAGATTTCAGCATCAGCAAAACCTAAACATGAAACATCACTTACTGAATCAAGTGTTATGATTATCTCAGATGGCTGACCAACTGTTGTATCTACTGCAGCCTGACAACCATTAGCATCATTTACTACAATATCATAAAAACCTGCTCCAGGAACAGGACAAAGAACCGATAAACTGGAGAAAACTGTATCGTACAGTAAATTAAACCCATTATCATAAACAGAAGCTGTAAAAGGAGCAGTTCCTCCATCTACACGAATATCAATAGCTCCATCCTGAGTACCATAACAACTGGCATTGACAACATTTAGTACATTTGTTTCTAATAAAGCAGGCTCAGTAACAATTATACCAAAAGTACCTATACACGAGTTAGAGTCTGTCACTTCAACAGAATAGCTACCTGCAGAAATACCAATCAAATCTTCTGTATTAAATATATTTCCATTCCAACTGTAGTTGTAACCATTGACTACAGAGGGGGTTCCTCCAGAGACAGAAATAAATACCTCCCCATCTGATAATCCAAAGCAACTAACATCGGCTATACTATCAAGCGTAACAGAAATTGACGTCGGACATGGAATATTATGAGTATAGGAAGTGCTACAACCCAAAGGATCAGTGGCTGTTACATCATACAGCCCACACTCTAGATTATTTATATCCTGAGTGTTACCACTAAAGCCATTGGGACCAGACCAAGCGTAAGTGACATTTCCATTACCACCAGAAACATCTATATCAATTGCTCCATCATTTACTCCTACACAAGAAACATTTGAGGAATCTACTAAACTGATAACAAGAGCAGAGGGTTCTAATATAGTATCAGTAATTGTATCGGCGCAAGAGTTATTGTTTGAAAGTATTAGTGTATATATACCACCATTGACATTTAATAGATCTTCTGTAGAAGCTACACCATTTCCAAATTCATCTTGCCATTCGTAAGACAAAATACCGGGACCTGTAGCTGTTACATTAATAGACCCATCACCAAATCCTGAACATGTAACATCAGTAACATTGTCGACAACAATATCCAAGGCTGCAGGGTCTGTAATCAATACTGGAAATGTATCTATACATAAATTTCCAATATCATTAAGTTCAACAAAATATATTCCTGCACAAGCATTTGAAAGCGTACCAGTAGTACTCAGAATATTACCCATATTTGGATCATCTGACCAAGTAAATGAATAATTTCCAGAACCATTAAATGCAAAACCATTAATTTCTCCATCACAATATCCATTACACGAAATATTATTTGAAACAAATGTACCTAACTGGGCAGCAGTATTGATGATAGTTACAGTTGAGGTTGAACATATATTGCCAACAGCATCAGTTACAACACAAAAGTAATCACCTGCAGGTAAATTACATTTTTGGTTTGTGAAAAACGGAGAGTTTAGTGTTGCAGGAAAAGAGTTTCCTAAATTGTCATACCAAACATAATCGTAAGGAGAAGTTCCACCTGTAACAGTTACTGTTAAACATCCATTATTACCACAATCGGCATCATTATCGACAACAACCGAACATGTTTGAGCTTGTGCTTGATAAGAGAAAACCACACCAAATACTAGAAGCGCAGTTATCATAAACACTTTATGTAATTTATCCAAAGTGTGTATTTTATTGATTAATGTCAAAATTCAATTCGCTAAAGTACAAAAATTACTAAAGATTTCATGGAATACAACCTAAGAAACAAAAGAAATAAACAGCTAAATGTTAATGCAATACGACTTTACCGGCTCAAGCCAGGTGTATTAAAAGAATTAAAAACCAATATCAACAGGTTAGATTAAGCTAGCAAATTGATACTTTTTGATATGTGTACTTTCATTTACAATATAATCAATAGATAGACGTTTTACAATTGTTTAAAAGTCATAAAAATAGCAACATAGACTAAATACACTTACCAATTGCCTTAAAAACTTGAATAAAACAATAAAAAAAATCGTTCTGCCTTTAGCATATTACGTATTGTATCTGTACAGTTTGATTTGTTTAATAGCGCTATCGTAATCTTCACGAGCTTTATTTTCGTAGTACTTGTTTATTAATTTAGCTCGTAAGCCCTCCTCTCAAAGGAGGGTTTTTCTTTTATTGCTTCACAAACTTTTTGACAACAGTTTGATCTCTTGTTTTAAACACTATGTTATACACACCAGATGATAGAGCAGAAATATCAATTTTTCCGTTAGAGCTAATCGAAGATACAGAATGCTCACCTAACATATTCAGGATTTGTATATCAAAAACCTTATCAGGAACAAGCACATTTAAAACATTTCTTGCTGGATTAGGATACACCTCAATAGTGAGTTCATTTTTGTTCACTCCTGTCCCTTCGAAACAATCTAAAGTAGTATATAGAAAATCACTAATAAATGGCACTGTTATGCTGTTCATTTCCAACACAGGAATCGCATGATCTCCTGATGGAAATGTATACGAGGCATTGTATACGCCTAGAGGATCTATAGTATTGTGTATTGTACCCGAACCGCAAACTTTTAGAATTAGCGGATTTGACATTGCGTGATCACAATAATAAGGAACAGTTCCATCATCTGAAGCATGAACACTAACAATTGGCACATCATTTGCATCTATGTAAGATGATTTATAGACTGCTCCGGCTACATTTATAACTGCTTTAACATCTGTGGAATATCCTGAATTACCACTACTACCCTCTATTCCGCCGCTAGCATCTATGATTGGAAGTAAGTGAGAAGGAACACCTGTAGTGTCATTTATAAATGCAAGATTCACAGCCAATATCGCTCCTGCTGAGTAACCCCCAATATAAATCTGATCTGGATCTATTCCAAAAACATTTCCATTAGTTGTAGCATCTTTTCTAAAAAATCTTATAGCTGCTTTTGCATCAGAAATTCCATTCATTACAGTTTGTAACATATGCATAGAGTCTGTCAAATTCCAAATAGACGTTAACCTGTACTGAATAGAAGCTGTTACATACCCTCTTTTTGCAAATGACTCACACAAAGAAACCATTGCAGGATTGTCTTTATCACCTGCATAAAAACTACCACCGTGTGCAAAAATAATCAAGGGTCTTTCTGAATAAGTGTCTCCATCAGGAGTATATACATCCATATCTAAGCCACTATTAAACGGACCCCAATCATATACATCTGTGTACTCTACTTCGGTAACCGAAACAGTAGAGAAAATTTCGCTTTCATACCTACCATCACATTGGGCAACAACTTGAACTGTTAACAAAGCAGCTGTTAAAAATAGAATTCTTTTCATAAGAAATATATTTGGTGAATAAATATAGAAAAATTATAATGCTTTAGCCAAGCTTAGCCAACTGACTTTCAATTTGTTCATCTTCTATTCTATCAAATAACAAGGACGCTTTTTCTATTTGATGATTGGCGGACAACAATTGTTTAGTAGACTGCTCCCAAGCGGTCTCTGAAATATTTAACATAACTGCAAGTTTTTCCGCAGTGAAAGGTAAAAAAGGTTTTGATAATATAGACAAAGAAGCCGCTAGCTGCAAAGCAACATTAATGATAGTTTGTGTGCGCTCCTCATCTGTTTTTTTCAACTTCCAAGGTTCTGTGTCTGCTAGATATTTATTCCCTAATCGAGCTAGGCTCATCATGTCAGATAAGGCTTCTCTAAATTTATACCTTTCTATACTTTCGCCAATTTTAACAGGAGTATTTTTTAATGCTTGCAACACTTCTTTATCGTATGTTGTCAACTCTCGTTGCCTTGGAACTTTACCACCCCAATATTTATTAGTCAACACCACTACTCTATTTACGAAATTGCCTAAAATTCCTACCAGCTCACTATTGTTTCGTGCTTGAAAATCTTTCCAGGTAAAATCCGTGTCTTTGGTTTCGGGGGAAGTAGCACACAAAGCATAACGAAGCACATCTTGTTGATTTTTAAAATCTTTAATATATTGATGTAGCCATATTGCCCAATTTCTAGATGTTGACAATTTTTCTCCTTCTAAATTAAGAAACTCATTAGCGGGCACATTAGTTGGAAGCACATAATTTCCATGAGCGTGTAATATTATAGGAAATATTATACAGTGAAATACAATATTATCCTTGCCAATAAAATGAACAAGTTCTACATCATCTCCTTGCCAGTAAGATTTCCAATCTTGACCGTTTTCAATAGCCCACTGCTTGGTGGCAGAAATATAACCTATAGGAGCATCTAGCCACACATATAAAACTTTACCATCTGCGCCCTCAACAGGAACTTTTACACCCCAATCTAAATCACGAGTCATAGCGCGTTCCTGCAAACCTCCATCAATCCATGCCTTGCACTGACCCAACACCTGCGAGCGCCATGTTTTTGGATCATGATGCTTCTTATCGTCTAATACTCCTTCCTCTATCCATTTCTTAAGCCAAGCCTCATGCTTTTGCATTGGTAAATACCAGTGAGAAGTTGTTTTCATTATAGGAGTTTTTCCACTTAAAGTAGATATTGGGTTCTTTAATTCAGAGGGACTTAAAGCACTCCCACACTTTTCACACTGGTCTCCATAAGCACCTACCGCATAACATTTAGGGCAATCACCTGTGATATATCTATCTGCTAAAAATTGTTGATGCTCTTCATCAAAAAACTGCTCAGATGTCTTTTGCGTAAACACCTCTTTTTCCTCTAAATTTTTGAAATACTCAGAAGCAGTTTGATGATGTAATTCTGATGATGTTCTATGAAATATATCAAACTTTATACCAAGATCTGCAAAGGCTTTTTTGTTAATCGAATGGTATTTATCAACAATTTCTTGTGGACTTACACCGTCCTTTTTTGCTCGGAGCGTTATAGCAGCTCCGTGTTCATCCGATCCACAAATAAACAATACATCATCCCCATTTGCTTTTCTGTAACGCACGTAAATATCTGCTGGTAAATATGCTCCTGCAATGTGTCCTATGTGTAAAGGTCCGTTCGCATAAGGCAAAGCGGATGTTACGGTATATTTCTTGCTCATCTAAGTACTAAAAATTAACTTCGCAAAGATATTAAAAGCACGCAGAGAACCTTGAGCATAAGTAAGCAAACTATAATTCGTCCATCAGTCCTTCAAAAAGGCGATCAAATTGGCATTATATCCACTGCTCGAAAAATCAGTAAAAAAGAATTAGGGTTTGCTAAAAAAACCATTGAAGGCTGGGGACTGAAAGTTGTTTTTGGAAACAACCTATTTGAAGAATATAATCAATTTGCAGGAACAGATCTGCAAAGATCTACTGATTTGCAACAGATGATTGATAATCCCGCAATTAAAGCAATTATTTGTGCTCGCGGTGGATATGGAACAGTACGCATACTTGACCTTGTTGACTTTTCTGATTTTCAAGCAAATCCTAAATGGATTGCTGGATATAGCGATGTTACCGCCTTACACTCTACTTTACATAACTTAAACATTTCCTCATTGCATAGTACTATGCCTATTAACTTCTCAGGTAACACCAAAAATAGTTTAGAAAGCTTAAGACAAACACTTTATGGAAATCTGATTTCATACAACTTTCCAAGACATGAACTCAACAGAATCGGGCATACAAAAGGAAAAGTTGTTGGGGGAAATCTCTCTGTTCTTTACAGCTTATTGGGCTCAAATGCTGATATAGATACAGATGGTAAAATACTATTCTTGGAAGATTTAGACGAATATCTGTATCATATAGACAGAATGATGACAAACCTAAAACGCAACGGAAAACTATCTAAATTAGCTGGCTTAGTTATAGGTGGGATGAACAATATGAACGACAACACTATACCCTTTGGAAAAAACGCAATGGAAATTATTGCTGAATCTGTTTCCGAATACAACTACCCTGTTGCATTTAACTTTCCAGCTGGTCATATCGCCAACAACAACACCATTATCTTAGGTCAAACTACAAGCCTAACAATAGACCGCAAAAACTCGAACTTGACATTCTACTAAAATACATCTAAATTCACTAAAAAATTTCTTGTGAAAAATCTACTGCTCATCATTACCTTATTACCTTTTATCAGCTTTAGTCAATCCCCTAACTTTAGTGAAGACATCGCTCCAATTTTTTACAATAAATGTACGCAATGCCATCATTCAGGTGGTGTTGCGCCTTTTTCTTTAATTGACTACCCCACGGCTTTTGCATTCTCAAACTCAGGCGCAATTTCATATATGGTAAGCAATGGTTTAATGCCTCCTTGGCCACCAGACAGCACTTATCAAAACTATGCGCATGAAAGAACACTCAATCAAAACGAAATCGATTTAATTATAGACTGGGCAAATATTGGAAGTCCCGAAGGAAATCCTGCCTTAGCTCCTCCTGAACCTATTTACAACAATGAAAATATCTTATCAAATCCTGATTTAATTCTTAAAATACCCCAATATACAAGTACCGCTTCTAGTGAGGATGAATATGTTTGCTTCACATTACCTACAGGATTAATTAACGATAAAAAAATCAAAGCTATTGAAATTGTTCCAGGAAATCGACAAATTGTACATCATACTCTTGCTTTTGTTGACAATAACCAGCTGCCAAGCGTGATTAATGATTGCATGGGTGTTGATGGTAAGCTGATATCAACTTATGCGCCTGGTATGGAACCAGTCATTTTTCCAAATACTGATAATGTAAAAATGGGAATGACTATTGAAGCAAATTCTAATATTATTCTACAAATGCATTACCCTGCAGGATCAATAGGTCAAGTTGACAGTACTGCAATTCATTTGTTTTTTTATGATGATAATGCTCAAAATATTAGAGAAGTATTTATTGAAAGGCTTTTGGAAAATTGGAACTTATTTATTCCAGCAAATAATATTTCATCATTTAACGCCTCTTATCCACTTGGAAATAATTTTTTAGTGGATGATTATTCC
>CACHMF010000023.1 GCA_902580855.1 uncultured Bacteroidota bacterium
CATAAAACCATGTTGTATACGGTCAACTTGCGATAACGCTATACTAGCGTCATTATTAAAGGCATCAGCGTTGATAGAGTCTATAGGTAAACATAAATTCACACCTTTTACTTTTGCAGATTCAATGATATTTAAAGCTAAATCTAACTTATCATCTTCTACTAATGAGTTTCCTACATCTCCCCCCATTGCCTTAGCAAAAGTATAAGTCATCCCACCACCAATTATGAGGTTGTCCACCTTATCCATCAATTGAGAAATGATGGTGATTTTACTAGAAACTTTAGCACCACCCATTATAGCAGTCAATGGTTTTTGCGCACTGTTTAACACCTTATTGATGTTTTGTATTTCATTAGTCATTATGTGTCCAAAAAACTTTTTTTCTGTAAAAAACTGAGCGATAACAGAAGTTGACGCGTGCGCTCTATGCGCAGTTCCGAAAGCATCATTCACATATACATCAGCCAGTTCTGCTAATTCCTTTGCAAAACTCAAATCACCAGCCTTTTCTTGATTATAAAAACGAAGGTTTTCTAGTAACAATACAGAACCATCACCTAATGAGGCTGTCTTTTCTTTCACCTCATCCCCAATGCAGTCAGCTACAAAATCTACTTTTTTATCAAGTAATTCACCAAGGCGATCAACTAGGTGAATTAACGAAAATCGATCTTCATGACCGTTTTTTGGGCGACCTCTATGAGACATCAAAATCACAGAGCCACCATCATTTAAAATCTTATTTATTGTTGGTAACGCAGCTCGCATACGTGTATCGTCAGTAATTTGCATCTCCTTGTTCATAGGCACATTAAAATCTACACGAATAAGTGCTTTTTGTCCTTTAAAACAATACTTATTAATTGTCTTCATATCATTAGAATTTGTAGCAAAAGTAGGTTTTCTACACTCAATGTAAAAAGATTTAATTCCTTACCTTTGACTAAACAGCAAGATCAGAAATGAGATTTAGCGAAATCCCCGGAAATCAAGAGGTCAAACAAAAACTCATACAATCTGTAAAAAGCGGAAGAGTAAGCCATACGCAACTATTTTTAGGGGAAGACGGCTCCGCATCTTTTCCTTTAGCGTGGGCGTATGCGCAATACATTTCCTGTCAAGATAAAGAAGAAGACTCCTGTGGCAAGTGCTCTTCCTGTCTGAAGTTTGAAAAAATGGTTCATCCGGATGTACATTGGGTTTTTCCAGTTACAACAGGAAAAGGAACACATCCAATAAGTGATCATTATATCAGTGAGTTTAGAGAGCTTTTTTTAAAAAACCCTTACAGCACAGAAAGCCAGTGGTATACACATTTAGGAACGGAGAATAAACAAGGTTTTATAAGTGTTACAGAGGCTACAGATCTAATTAAAAAAACATCGCTTAAAGCGTATGAAGGAGGGTATAAATTCGTATTGATATGGCATGCGGAAAAAATGAACACCTCAACTGCAAACAAACTCTTAAAACAATTAGAGGAACCTCCAGAAAAAACAATTTTTATTCTCTTGACTCCACAACAGGAGCGATTGCTTACTACAATAATATCCCGCGTACAAATCACTAAAATTGGAATTCTTTCAGATCTAGAAATACGTAACTTCTTAACAGATAAATGCATAGGCGCAGAAGTGCTAAATCAAGCAGTACAACTTTCTGAAGGAAACATAAGCGAAGCTCTTCGATTATCAGAAGGAGACAAGGCCAATAAAGAAAACACTAAACGTTTTCAACAATGGATGCGATTAAGTTATCAGGCGAATATTTTAGGAGTAACCGATTGGGTTGATGAAATCAGTAAGCTTGGCCGCGAGCGACAAAAAGTATTCTTACAATATGCTTTACACATGACAAGAGAAAGCTTAGTTCGTAATTTTGCCTCCATTGACTTACAACGACTAACAGGAGAGGAGCAAGATTTCACACAAAAATTTTCACCTTTCATTAATGAGAATAATGCTATTAAACTCATTGAAGTGCTTGAAAAAGCACATTATGATATTGGAAGAAACGCAAACGCTAAAATATTATTTACAGATTTGTCGTTAAAGCTAGTGTTATTACTACGTATTAAAAGTTTAAGTTTGCAATCAACATAAATAAAAAAACTATGGGTTGTGAAGGATGTTCATCAGTAGGATGTGGAAGCGGCCTGCCCAGAGGATGTCGAAACAATGGTAATTGTGGAAGCGGAGGATGTAATAAAATGTCAGTTTTTGACTGGCTTTCGAACATAGAGTTACCTAGCGGTCAAGAATCATTTAAAGGAGTAGAGGTTCGTTTCAAGGGAAGTAGAAAAGAGTTTTTCCGTAACGAAGACAATTTACTATTATCTACAGGTGATGTGGTTGCTGTAGAAGGTAGCCCTGGGCATGATATAGGCGTAGTTTCTTTAGTTGGCGAATTAGTTCGTATACAAATGCAAAAGAAGCTTAAAACGACAGACCTTTCCGAAACAAAAAAAATCTATCGCAAAGCGAAAGAAACAGATATTTCTAAATGGCAAGAAGCTGTAGACTTAGAACATAGCACTATGAATGGTGCTAGAAAAGCAGCTGAATATTTAGGTTTGGAAATGAAAATTTCAGATGTGGAATATCAAGGAGACAAAACCAAAGCCACATTCTATTATACAGCAAATGGAAGAGTTGATTTTAGAGAACTAATAAAACGCCTTTCAGCAGAGTTCAAAATTCGAGTAGAGATGCGTCAAATTGGTGCAAGACAAGAGGCGTCTAGGCTGGGGGGGATTGGCGCTTGCGGTAGAGAGCTTTGTTGCTCCTCTTGGCTAACAGACTTCCGATCGGTAAGCACTTCGGCAGCGCGCTACCAACAATTATCCATCAACCCTCAAAAGTTAGCAGGACAGTGTGGTAAGCTAAAGTGTTGTTTAAATTTTGAGCTAGATGGTTATATGGAGGGAATAAAGGAATTCCCTAGTACAAGAACAAAACTACACACAAAGATAGGAAGCGCACACTTTATTAAAATGGATATTTTCCAACGCAAGATGTGGTTTGCGTATGAAGATCATAAAGCAGGAGGAATAGTGGAGCTTTCTTTGGATAGAGTTCATGAAATTATAGAATCTAATGTTTCGGGGAAAAAACCAGACAAACTGGAAGACTTTTTCGAAAAAGTTGAAGCTACACCAATAGTAGATTACGAAAATGTAGTTGGACAGGATAGTATTGACCGTTTTGATGGTAGAAGTAGGCCAACTAAAAGAAAAAAGAAAAATAAAAAAGCGAAGAATTTTAGAGGTAAAAATCGAAACCAAAACCAAAAACCTAAATTATGAAAAAGTTCGGGCTAATAGTTTTGTTTCCATTTTTATCAGCTTGTGATTCAGCTAAAGTGTTTGAAGAAAATATAGCTTTGGAAAAACATATTTGGAAGCTAGAAAATCACCTTCAATTTCATACGGAAATAGAAGACACACTTATCGAAATGAATATAATCGTGAATATTCGACACACCGCTCGTTATCCATTCTCTAATCTTTGGTTATTCGTAAACACAACTAATCCACAAGGCGCTCAAAGTAATGACACGCTAGAATGTGTTTTGGCAGCACAAGACGGAAGGTGGCTTGGTAGCGGCTTAGGCGATATATGGGATATTCAAATACCTTTAAAAACACAATCTTTTACTAGTTCGGGAGAATATGTTTTTGATATAGAGCAAGCAATGCGTTATGGAAACAAAGCGCGCATTGAGCAGTTACCAGAAATTATGAGTGTTGGTCTTCGAATCGAAAAAAAAGAATAAATGCTTAAGTCTGTCAAAGCAAAAATCACAATTGTATGGCTACTTTTAATGAGTCCTTTTGTTGCTTTAGCAACAGTTCTTTACTTGACTTCAATAGGTGTTTTTGGACAATTACCCACTTTTGAACAATTAGAAAATCCAAAAAACAGCTTAGCCACTGAAATTATTTCTGAAGATGGAAAGGTTTTAGGTAAGTATTTTTATGAAAATAGATCAAATATTAAATATGAAGATCTTCCACAAAATCTAATAAATGCTTTGATTGCTACTGAAGATGTCCGCTTTAGAAGTCACACAGGCATTGATGTACGCGCCTTATTAAGGGCGATTAAAGGGCAGTTGTTAGGACAAGATGCAGGGGGGGCTAGTACAATCACCCAACAGTTGGCAAAAATGCTTTTTACCGATAGACCAAGTTCTGGATTTGAGCGTGTTATGCAAAAACTTAAAGAATGGATTATAGCCGTTCGTTTAGAAAAACAATATACTAAGGACGAGATTATTGCAATGTATTTCAACAAGTACGATTTCGTAAATAATGCAGTTGGAATTAAATCGGCAGCCCAAGTATATTTTAACACAACACCCTCAAACCTTTCAACCGTTGAATCTGCAATGCTTGTAGGGATGCTAAAAAACTCAGCGCTGTATAATCCAAATAGAAGAGACTCATTAACTCGCGCAAGAAGAAATGTAGTATTAAGTCAAATGGATAAATATGGCCTACTAGCAGAAGGTGAAAATCTCGATTCTTTGCAAGCACAACCGATTATTTTAGACTTTAAAAAAGCAAGTCATAACGAGGGCCTATCCCCTTATTTAAGAGAATATTTAAGGGTTGGGTTTTTAAAAGAATGGTGCGCAAATAACATTAAGCCAGATGGTAGGCCATACAACCTCTATACTGATGGATTGAAGATTTATACAACCATCAACTCACGCATGCAAAGCTTTGGAGAAGAGGCGATGAGGACCCACCTATCTTCTTTACAGAAAGATTTTTACAAGCATTGGAAAGGTTACTCAAAGGCACCATTTCCTAAAGAATTTGAACAGGAGAAAATTGATATGATTATAGAGCAAGCTATTAAGCGCTCAGAAAGATATCGAAAACTCAAAGCGGCTGGAAAATCTAACAACGAGATTAACAAAGCCTTCCGTAAAAAGGTGCCAATGACGATATTTTCGTGGAGTGGAGAAAGAGACACCATTCTTTCTCCAATAGATTCGATTAAGTATTACAAGTACTTCATACACTCTGGAATGATGAGTATGGATCCAAGAAACGGACACGTAAAAGCTTATGTTGGAGGTATTAACTATAAACATTTTAAGTATGACCATGTAGCGGTTGGCAAGAGACAAGTTGGGTCTACATTCAAACCGTTTTTATACGCTATTGCTATGCAGGAAGGTTATTCTCCTTGTTATCAAATTCCTAACGTTCCAGTGGTGTTTGAAAAAGAGCAATGGGGTTTAGAAAAAGATTGGGTTCCAAGTAATTCGGACGAAAAATACGAAGGACTAATGATTAGTATGAAGTTTGGTTTAGCCAACTCCATCAACACCATTACTGCCTATATCATGAAGCAATTTGGACCCCATGTAGTAGTTGATTTAGCAAGGAAAATGGGTATTACTTCAAAGCTTTCCGCCGTTCCCTCTGTTTGTTTAGGAACATTTGATTTATCTGTATTTGAAATGGTGGGTGCCTACTCTACATTCGCAAATAAAGGTATATGGACTGAGCCAATCATTATTACACGAATTGAAGATAAAAACGGAGTAGTTCTTGAAGAGTTTACACCAAAAACCACTGAGGCAATGAGCGAACAAACAGCGGATATTATGGTACGTATGTTGCAGGGTGTTGTGGATGGCGTAGAAAACCCAGAAAATAGAATAAAAAAAGGAACAGGCGTTCGTTTGCGTTTTAGATATCAGTTCGAAAACGAAATTGGCGGAAAAACAGGAACAACTCAAAACAATTCTGATGGGTGGTTTATGGGCATCACACCTAATTTAGTGACAGGTGTTTGGTCAGGAAATGAAGATCGAGCTATTCACTTTAGAGATACATACTACGGACAAGGAGCTAACATGGCGCTCCCTGTTTGGGCGGAGTATATGCAGCGCGTATACGCTGATAGCCTTAAGTTAGGAATTTATCCAGAAGAATTTGATATTGCTAAATCGGTAGATGTGCTTTTAGACTGTGGAGAACAATTTCAAGACTTAGAAGAAAATAACAATTTCGAAGAAGAGTTTTAAAGATGATAAATAAAGTAGTAAACAGCGTAGAAGAAGCTATTGAAGGCGTTGCAGACGACATGACTTTCATGTTAGGTGGATTTGGATTGTGCGGCATACCAGAGAACAGTATTGGAGCATTATCTCAATCGGGAATTAAAGGGTTAACGTGTATTTCCAACAATGCAGGAGTGGACGATTTTGGCTTAGGTCTTTTATTACAAAAACGCCAAATCAAAAAAATGATTTCTTCTTATGTAGGAGAAAATGCAGAGTTTGAAAGGCAAATGTTGAGCGGAGAACTTGAGGTAGAGTTAATCCCTCAAGGAAGCTTAGCAGAAAGATGTAGAGCAGGAGGAGCAGGTATTCCAGCATTCTTTACGCCTGCAGGTTATGGAACAGAAGTGGCAAAAGGAAAAGAAGTGCGAGAGTTCAATGGTAAACCACACATATTAGAGTCGGCATTAACAGCAGATTTTGCTTTTGTAAAAGCATGGAAAGGAGACACAGCAGGAAACCTGATTTTTAAAGGAACAGCGAGAAACTTCAATCCAATGATGGCCATGGCGGGAAAAATTACTGTAGCCGAAGTAGAAGAGTTAGTGCCTGCAGGAGAGCTTGATCCAGCACAGATTCATACGCCAGGAATTTTTGTACAGCGTATTTTCCAAGGAAAGGATTACGAGAAAAGAATAGAACAAAGAACCGTTAGAACAAGAGAATAATGGCTTTAGATAAAAACGGAATTGCACAACGAATTGCACAAGAACTACAAAATGGATTCTATGTGAACTTAGGCATTGGTATTCCTACTTTGGTCGCCAACTATATCCCTCAAGGAATAGATGTAGAGTTTCAATCTGAAAATGGAGTGTTGGGAATGGGTCCTTTTCCTTTTGAGGGGGAGGAAGATTCAGACTTGATAAATGCAGGAAAACAAACCATTACCACCATGGCTGGAGCCGTCTTTTTTGATTCTGCTACAAGCTTTAGTATGATTCGTGGTCAACATGTGCAGCTAACAGTTTTGGGCGCCATGGAGGTGGCTCAAAATGGAGATATTGCCAATTGGAAAATACCAGGTAAAATGGTAAAAGGAATGGGAGGCGCTATGGATTTAGTGGCTTCAGCAGAAAATATCATTGTTGCCATGATGCACACCAATAAAAAGGGAGAAAGTAAGATTCTTAAAAAATGCTCTTTACCTCTTACAGGAGTTGGTTGTGTGACTAAGGTTGTGACTAATTTATCTGTTTTGGAGGTCGTTGACGGAAGCTTCAAGCTGTTAGAAAGGGCGCCAGGAGTTAGTATTGAAGAAATCAAAAGCGCTACAGAAGGAGACCTCATCATTGAAGGTGAAATACCAGAAATGAAATTATAAAATCAAAAAAATGGAGGGTTAGTCTACTTTAATTCCTTTACTCTCTAAATGTTTTTTAATATCCTCCAGCTTACCTTCAGGAATAGCTGATATCAGTTTTTGAGTATAAGATGTTTTTGATTCCGCATAAATTTTGTCAGCATCGCCCATTTCCTCAATCTTACCACCTTGCATTACAACCATTCTATCACTCATATATTTCACCACAGATAAATCGTGAGATATAAAGATGTAGGTTAATCCAAACTCTTCTTTTAGTTCGTTCAACAAGTTTAGAACTTGCGCCTGAACAGACACATCTAAAGCAGAAACAGACTCATCACAAATGATAAATTTTGGATTTACAGCTAATGCTCTCGCAATACCAATTCGCTGCCTTTGACCTCCAGAAAATTCGTGCGGATATCGGTTGAAATGAATTTTGCTTAAACTCACGCGTTCTAACAATTCCTCTACGCGCTTTTTACGCTCTTTATCATTAGTTAGAATACCATGAACTTGCATCGGCTCCATAATAGCATTTCCGATGGTCATTCTAGGGTTTAGTGAAGAATACGGATCCTGGAAAATTATCTGAACTTCTTTGCGAAAAGCGCGTAATTCATCTTCATTAAAAGTAGCAATATCACTACCTTTATAAAGCATCTGTCCAGCAGTTGGCTCTTCTAGCATAAGAATTGTTCGACCAGTAGTTGTTTTACCACAACCCGACTCACCAACAAGCCCAAGCGTTTCTCCTGGATAAACGTCAAAACTTATATCATCTACTGCTTTCACATGCCCTGTAATACCTCCAAAAAAGCCATTTCTAATTGGGAAATGTGTTTTCAGATTTTTGATTTGTAGAAGAGGTTCTTGAGCGTAAAGAGCATCATGCGTCTTTTTCCGGTCACGAGCAGGAACCACTAAATCTTTTGTAAACTCATCTACTGTAATATTGTTTTGAATAATTTCTCCTTTATCGTCCACATGCATAAAGTCAGAAACAGTAGGTAAAAATTTATAACGCTTATCTAACGGTGGACGACAGGCTAACAGCCCTTTTGTATAGGGATGTTGTGGGTTCTTAAAAATATCCCACACATTACCTTGCTCCACAATCTTTCCTTTGTACATCACCACAACTTTATCGGCTAATTCAGCAATTACACCTAAATCGTGCGTGATGAACATAATACCCATATCATGCTCTTTTTGAAGATTTTGCATCAGCTCCAGAATAGTTTTTTGTACTGTTACATCTAAGGCAGTTGTAGGTTCGTCGGCAACCAAAACAGATGGTTTACAAGACATTGCCATAGCAATCATTACACGTTGTTTTTGTCCACCCGAAATTTGGTGCGGATAAGTACTGAAAATACGCTCAGGATCTGGCAATTGAACTTCTTCAAAAAGTTTAATTGTTCGTTTTTTCGCTTCTGACTTGCTTATATTTTGGTGCAGCAATATCGCCTCAACTACTTGATCTCCGCAAGTAAAAACAGGGTTTAATGAAGTCATTGGCTCTTGGAAAATCATAGCTAATTCATTACCTCTAAAAGCACGCATTTCTTTTTCAGAAATGCTGACTAAATCAACAACTGACCCATCTTTTTGGTGAAACAGAATTTCTCCATTAGCAATGCGACCTGGAGGGTTTGGCACCAAACGCATAGCTGACAAAGACGTTACAGATTTTCCTGAGCCAGACTCTCCTACTATACCAATTGTTTCACCTCTGTTTAGCGTAAAGCTTACATTATCCACCGCTGTAACCACCGTTCCTTCTGTATGGAATTCGGTTACTAAGTTTTTAAACTCTAATAAAGTCTTACTCATATTTTCTGAAGATTAGCTGTTAAAAATAGGGGTTCTACTCGGATTATGCAACCTCTATATTGTTGTCTGAAATAATGGGTTTTCCCATGTATCTAAGAAGTAATTGAGCCACCGTTAAAGTATCTTTCTGGCAATAGGTTTTAATGCGCTCTAAGTCTTTTTCTTGCCAATATACTCGTGACACTTGACTTCCATCTATATCATCTTTTGGTGTAGGAATATCAAATAAGGCGGCTAATAATTTGATGGAAGCAAAGTGTTTGTAATCGCCAAATTTCCAAAACTCCATGGTGTCTAAATGATTTGCCTCCCAAGGCTTTTTGTCAGAGAGATCAAGAATCTTTGGAAGTCTCACGCCTTTAATGAGCATTCTACGACACAAGATGGGATAATCAAACACTTTGCCGTTGTGTGCGCATAGGTAGTGAGTTGTTGTGTTGAATTTTTCGGTCAATAGGTCAGCAAAATTGGAAAGTAGCTCTTTTTCGTCATCACCGTAAAAAGATTTCAAACGGAAGTAGTTTTCTGCATTCTGCTTAAAAATATACCCAACTGAAATACATACAACTTTAGCAAACTCTGCCATCAATCCAGCTTTAAAATCATAAAACTCTTCAGGTGAATACACATCTTTTCTACGCCACTTAGTTTTTTCCGCCCACAGTTCCTGAAAGTTTTTTGGGAGGTCGGAAAAGCTAGGCGCTACCGGAACAGTTTCTACATCTAAAAAAAGAATATTTTGAAGGTTAATGTGCTCAAGCATTACTAAATTGATTTAAGTGTGCAATTCTAATAAAGTGTGAACAAAGAAAAGACTTCCTAATAATAGTTTCTAAAAAGGGGTGCGTAATTATGACCTTAAGGAAGATAATTACTAGTTTTTTTAACAAGCCTTTCATCGGAATTAGTCGTTTCGTTGATCAGCTCCATTTTAAAAATGGAAGCTAGGTGGTTTTTCAGCTTATCTTTAACTTCTTCTATGTCGAGCTTGTATCCCAACTCTTCTTGTAATGAGGTTACCGATTTATCTGCTATTCCACAAGGCACAATATTTTCGAAGTAAGAGAGGTCTGTGTTTACGTTGAAAGCAAATCCATGCATAGTAACCCATCGACTAGAACGCACACCTAAAGCACATATTTTGCGAGCTGTAGGCTTGCCAACATCTAACCAAACACCTGTTTCACCACCTGATCGATCGCCTTTTATTCCATACTCTGCTATTGTTTTTAATACAGCATCTTCTAGTAAACGTAAGTACTTATGGATATCTGTAAAAAAGTTATCTAAATCTAAAATGGGATATCCTACAATTTGTCCTGGACCATGATAAGTGATATCACCGCCCCGATTGATCTTAT
The DNA here is from genome assembly GCA_902580855.1 of uncultured Bacteroidota bacterium. GTDB lineage: Bacteria > Bacteroidota > Bacteroidia > Flavobacteriales > UBA7312 > UBA7312. Next base: position 10,588 of record CACHMF010000023.1, read on the forward strand.
AAAAACTTGCCCCTCTCGACTTAAGGTAATCTTCGTTAACTAAAAGATTTTTCTCATCTCCGCTTTTCCCCAGGGTATACACATTTGGATGTTCGCAAAATAAAAGATGGGATTGTGTTGCCACTTTTGTTCCTTGCTTACGATTTCGACTTTTAATGTAAATAATTTCTTGAAAGAGCTTTTCTTGATAATCCCACGCCTCTTTGTAGTCAATCAGCCCTAAATCTCGAAAAACAACTTGTTGCATTTTACACTTTAGCGAGCTCGCCTTTTAAGAAGTTAATTACATCAATTTCAACAGCGTCCACATTATTTTTAACAGAAAGATACCAAGAAACCCAATCGCCTAAATGGATGTGATATAAAGTGTTTTGTAACGGACTATCCCCCTCGCTCCAAACCTCTGTAATATTGTTTGTGTATTTAGCAATTACTTCTTTATTGATATCGATTCGAACTTGGTTTCTTCTGTAGTCACATTTATTGCGGAAGTAAACCACAGCTAAATTATCAGTATTGGTGCGCCAACCCAGAAGTTCATTATGGTTCATTTCAGGTATTACATGATGCCAGCAAAGCATTTTACTGTTTTCATTGATTTGCTGGCGAAAACGAATACCAACCCCTTCAAACCCGTGGGCGGTATAAATGACCGCTGTTTGTTGATACATTTTACTTGCTAAGTTTTGCGCTTCTGTTTGTATATGTTCTTTTTTCTTATTTAACAGTTCAATAGATTTTTCAAAATCCTGTTCAAAAGAATGATCTATCAACCCATAGTGTTTGAAAAAGAAAAATATTTGTGTAAAAGAGTACCCAAACATTGCTCTAGGAGGGTGGCCGCTTGGAATTTGAATAAAGTTGTAGTCTTTTTCTTTAGCAATTTCAGCTAATTTTCCTCCTGAACTTATACAAGCGATTTCCGCACCTCTAGCTTGGCATTTTTCCAAAGCAAACAAAGTCTCTTCTGTATTACCAGAATAAGAAGAAGCAATTACTAAAGTGTGTTTATCTACAAAATTTGGTATGGTGTAATCTTTTGTAGCGCAAATAGGGATCCTGACTTTTGGACCTACTAGATCCGACACAATAGTGCCTCCAATTCCAGAACCTCCTAGTCCGCAAATGAGTACATTTCTAATTTCCTTTTGGTAGGGGTTAAGCTTGCTAGAACGCCCAATTTCTAAAGCTTCTGTAAGATGTTCTGTAAAAGCATTGATATAGTCATTCATCTTCATAGCAGTACATGATTGTGTTAGAGCGCCAAAAATACGAAATAGCGAGGTAAATATTTAATATCTTTGTGCAAAACTTTAACCATGAGCAGAGAGCTTTCAGAACAGGAAATTGTTAGAAGAGAATCCTTACAAAAATTGCATGATCTGGGCATTAATCCATATCCAGCGAAACTTTTTGAAGTAAATGTTACCGCTAAAGGAATCAAGAAAAACTATGAAGCACGCAAGCTTGATTATAAGAACATTAATATTGCAGGTCGCTTGATGAGTAGACGCATTATGGGTAAAGCGGCCTTTGCTGAACTACAAGATAGTACAGGCCGTATTCAACTATATTTTAACAGAGACGAGGTTTGTCCTGGAGAAGATAAAACTATGTATAATATTGTTTTCAAAAAGTTATTAGACATAGGAGATTTTGTAGGCATTAAAGGGCATGTATTCACAACTAAAGTAGGCGAGATTTCTATTCATGTGGAGGAATTTAAAGTATTAACAAAAACACTTCGTCCATTGCCATTGCCAAAGTTAGATGCAGAAGGAAATATACATGATGCTTTTACAGATCCTGAAAAAAGATACCGTCAGCGTTATGTGGATTTAGTGGTTAACCCCCAAGTGAAAGACACCTTTGTTAAGCGCACTAAGTTGACTAACTCTATGAGAGAGTACTTGAATGGTAAAGGATATTTAGAAGTAGAAACACCAATCTTACAACCTGTTTATGGTGGTGCTGCGGCTCGTCCGTTTAAAACCCACCACAATACTCTAGATATGCCTCTGTACCTACGTATTGCGAACGAGCTATATCTCAAACGCTTAATTATAGGTGGTTTTGATGGTGTATATGAGTTTTCAAAAGACTTTCGTAATGAAGGAATGAGTCGTTTTCACAACCCAGAGTTTACACAAGTTGAGCTGTATGTTGCCTATAAAGATTACCAATGGATGATGAATTTAGTAGAAGAAATGGTAGAGAAAATTGCTATGGACCTACACGGTACTACAGAGGTGCAAGTGGGTGAAAATATTATCAATTTTCAAAGACCCTGGAAGCGTTTTACTATGTATGAAGCAATAGAACATTTTACAGGTATTGATATCTCAAAAATGGACGAATTAGAAATGGCTGACACAGCTAAAAAATTAGGTGTTGAGGTTGACAAAAGTATGGGCCGAGGCAAACTGATTGATGAGATTTTTGGAGAAAAGTGCGAAGAACAATTAATTCAACCAACATTTATAACAGATTATCCAGTTGAAATGTCTCCGCTAGCAAAAAAACACAGAGACCACGAAGGGTTGGCAGAGCGCTTTGAAGCCATTTGTAACGGGAAAGAAATTTGTAATGCTTTTTCTGAGCTGAACGACCCGATTGACCAAAGAGCTCGTTTTGAACAGCAGTTGGAGTTAGGAAAAAGAGGAGATGAAGAGGCAATGGTTTTGGATGAAGATTTCTTAAGAGCTATTGAATACGGTATGCCTCCAACAGCAGGCTTGGGTATTGGGATAGACCGTTTATGTATGATTATGACCAATAGCAATTCTATCCAAGATGTTTTGTTCTTCCCTCAAATGAAACCAGAAAATAAAGCTCCACAAGAGGAGGCATAAATTTGAGTCAACCACAAAAAATAGCAGTTATTGGAGGGGGTAGTTGGGCAACAGCTATTGTAAAAATGCTATGTGAAAACGTAGATGGTGTATGGTGGTGGATGCGCAATGAAGAAACCATTTTACACATTCAAAAACATGGGCATAACCCTAACTACATTAGTGCGGCTGAGTTGCAAAAAGAAAAACTGAATATCAGTAGCGATTTAAACGCAATTGTTTCTGAGGCTGATACTTTAGTATTAGCAGTTCCTTCTGCTTTTTTAAAACAAACTTTGGCACAACTACACACTGACATCAAAGACAAATTCATTATATCGGCGATTAAAGGTATTATTCCAGAAAACAACACTATTGTCGGTGATTTTTTCCATAACCAATACAAAATTCCATATAGCAATATAGGTGTTGTTACAGGTCCCTGCCATGCCGAAGAGGTAGCGTTAGAGCGACTTTCTTACCTAACAGTTGCTTGTGAAGATGTGGAGAAAGCACAAAGGTTTTCAGATCAAATTAGTTGTCGCTACATCAAGACTAATGTGTCAGAAGATATTTTTGGAACGGAGATAGCAGCAGTACTGAAAAATGTGATTGCAATTGCCTCAGGTATTTGTCACAGTTTAGGTTATGGCGATAATTACCAAGCGGTGTTGGTGTCTAACGCTATTCGAGAAATCAAGCGTTTTGTAGATGTTGCGCATCCAATCAAAAGAGATATTAAAGAGTCGGCCTATTTGGGCGATTTATTGGTAACCGCTTACTCGCAGTTTAGCCGCAATAGAACTTTTGGAAACATGATTGGAAAAGGGTATTCTGTGCGTTCTGCTCAATTGGAAATGAACATGATAGCAGAAGGATACTATGCCGTAAAATGCATCAAAGAAATTAATGAAAAATATGGGGTAAGTATGCCAATAACCGAAGCGGTATATCATATTTTATACGAAAAGATTTCTCCTGTTATCGAGATGCGCCTATTGAGTGATCAGCTCAACTAACCGAACACCTTAAAATCAAAATTTCAAGTTTATTATGTTCGTAAAATCTTTTCCATTTCACGGCCTTTTGCTAGTTCGTCAATAAGCTTTTCCATGCGTCGACATTGCTTGTATATCTCAAATTCATCCGCTATTTCTTCAATACGATAACCACATACAACCCCTTTGATCATTTCTGCGTTGGGGTGGATTGTTGCTTGCTTAAAAAAAGCTCTTAAGGTTACTCGATTGTCAATAAGTTCTTGTAATTTTTCTTCATCAAATCCGGTTAACCATTCTATTACTTGATGAACCCCCCCCCCTTGTTCTACCGTGCTTTTCCAGCCTATTGTAATAAAGCGAATAAATGGTTGCAAAGATCAAATTGGCCACTTTTTCATTTTTTTCAGCTGTAACTTTCATTTTCTTCAAAAGACATTTGTTCAACACTTTTAGTTAATATTTTTTAAGCAGCTTTAATTACGAAGAAGCTTTGTTTTCTCCACGCCTACTAAGTTAATTAATTCTTTTTCATCGGCCTCCATTATTCTCTTTACCGAGCCAAAGTGTGAAATGAGTTTTTTAATGGTTTTAGGACCTATACCCGGGATTTTGTCTAATGAAGTGTGTAGCGCATTCTTGCTTCTTTGGTTACGATGGTGGTTAATACCAAAACGGTGAGCTTCGTTACGAGCCTGTTGTATTACCTTTAATGTTTCGGAGCGCTTGTCTAAATATAAAGGCACACTATCATTAGGAAAAAAAATTTCCTCTAGTTTTTTAGCAATACCAATAATAGCGACTTTCCCCATCAGACCTAATCTTTCCAAACTCTTTACTGCTGAGCTGAGCTGGCCTTTTCCCCCATCAATAATGATGAGTTGAGGTAGACCCTTACCCTCTTGTACCAACCGGCTATACCTACGATAAACCACCTCTTCCATGGAGGCAAAATCATCAGGCCCGCTTACTGTTTTAATATTGAAATGGCGGTATTCTTTTTTGCTAGGCTTCCCGTTTTTAAATACTACACATGCCGCGACAGGATTACTACCTTGTATATTTGAATTATCAAAACACTCAATATGTAAAGGTTTGGCTTTCAAATATAAATCACTTTGCATTTGCTCCATCAAGCGCTTATTGTGTTCTCGGTTTTTAATGTTTTCAGTTTTGCGCAAACGCTCCATCTGAAGGTGTTTTGCGTTTCGATAAGACAGTTCTACTAACTTGCGTTTATCTCCAATTTTAGGAACGCTTATTTTTAAGTTTTCTAAAACGCTAGAGATTGGTATGGAAGTATAGCATTCTTTTGAAGTACTTTTAAATCGCTGACGTAATTCAGTCATGGCTATTGTCAATAACTCTTCATCATTTTCGGCAAGCTTTTTTTTCATTTCTAAAGTATATGACTGAATAATAGCACCACTCGCTACTTTAAAAAAATTAACATATGCATATTGCTCGTCCGAAACAATACTGAACACGTCAACATCATTGATCTTAGGATTTACAATGGTAGATTTTGCTTGATAATTTTCTAACAATGCTATTTTTTCTTTCACCATTTGCGCTTGCTCAAAAGCCATGTTTCGCGAAAAATTTTGCATTAATTTTTGCAAGTGCTTTATAACAGAACGGATGTCCCCATTTAATATTTTTTTGATGTGTTGTATTCCCGTTTGGTAGTCCTCCTCATTTTGTAGGTTTACACAGGGCGCTTTGCAGTTTCCAATGTGGTATTCCAAACAAACCTTAAACTTCTCTTTTTGGATGTTTTCTTGTGATAATACATAATTACATGTCCGCAACGGATACAGTTGCTTAGTAAATTCTAAAAGTGTTTTAACTAAACGCATAGAGGTGTACGGGCCAAAATAATCAGAACCATCTTTTAGCAATTTACGTGTAGAAAACACTCTTGGAAATGCTTCGTTCTTGATGCAAATCCAAGGATAAGTTTTGTCATCTTTTAGCAACACATTGTACTGCGGTTGATGTTTTTTTATCAAACTATTTTCGAGCAGAAGTGCATCTATTTCGGAAGCGACAACGATGGTTTGTATATTATAAATTTTACGCACTAGAACACGAGTTTTTCCGTACTCATGCTTTTTGTTGAAATAAGAAGAGATACGTTTTCTAAGGTTTTTAGCCTTACCTACATACAGCAGCTTTCTATTTTTATCGAAGTATTGATATACTCCCGCATTTTGTGGGATGTTTTGCAGCTGTTCTTGTATGTGATTAGAGGGCGTCATAGATGACCCCCAAGTACGCAAGTTTTTTTGGCTTTTACAATTTTTCTGCTGTCGTTAATATCTTCCAAGTGAAATAAAAGCTTTTTAATTTACAAAGCATTATGAATAGTAGACGTTTTAAACTAGAAATATATTTATTTTTGCTTACATGAAAGTAGCAGTCATAGGTGCTACCGGTTTGGTAGGAAGTGTAATGCTTAAGGTGTTAGAGGAACGAAAGTTTCCAGTAACGGACTTGATTCTTGTGGCTTCGGAGCGTTCTACAGGAAAAAAAGTGCGATTTCTTTCAAAAGAATTCACCATACTTTCTATGGAAGAAGCACTGTCTAAAAAACCAACGATTGCTATCTTTTCAGCAGGAGCAGAAATCTCTTTAGAGTGGGCTCCCAAGTTTGTAGAAGCGGGAACCACTGTAGTTGACAATTCATCTGCTTGGCGACTTACTCACGCTCTGATTGTTCCAGAAATTAATGGAGACACCTTAACAGCATCGGATAAAATTATCGCTAATCCAAACTGTTCTACTATCCAATTGGTGATGGCTATAAAGCCGCTTCATGATGCATTTCAGGTTAAGCGAGTAATTATTTCTACATATCAATCCATTACAGGAACAGGTATGAAGGCGGTACAGCAGTTAAAAAACGAAATTGCAGGTTATGATGGCGAAAGAGCTTACCCACATCCTATTTATGAAAATGCATTGCCACATTGTGATGTGTTTGAGCAAAATGGATACACTAAAGAAGAGATGAAGTTGAGCAGAGAAACTAAAAAGATATTAGATGACGACTCTGTTTTGGTAAGCGCTACTGCCGTACGCGTTCCTGTAAAAGGAGGACACTCTGAAAGTGTAAATATAGAGTTTGCTAAACCATTTGAGTTAAGTCAGGTTCGTCAGTTATTTAGAGAAACAGAAGGCGTGGTGTTAGAAGATAATCCTGCTGAAAATAATTATCCGATGCCCATTACTGCAGCTGATAAAGATGAGGTTTTTGTAGGAAGAATCCGTAGAGACTTCACACAAGAAAACACTTTAAATATGTGGATTGTTTCTGACAACCTTCGCAAAGGAGCAGCCACTAATGCTGTGCAAATAGCTGAAAAGTTAATCCAAAAAAAACTTATTTAAAAAAGCTTCTGTGAAACAGCAGTAAATTAATGACTCCCACGCTGATAGCGGCATCTGCGATGTTAAATACAGGGCGAAAAAAAATGAAGTGATCGCCACCCCAAATAGGAAGCCAGTCGGGAAAATGACTGTTGAAAATTGGAAAATAAAACATATCAACTACATGTCCCTGTAAAAATCCAGCATACCCCCCCTCCATTAAAGTTGCGATTTGTCCGTAACTATGACTAAAAATCATTCCATAGAATGCACTATCAATCATGTTTCCGATTGCGCCCGCTAAGACAAGCGCAATACTCATGATTACACCTTTGCTAGTTTCTTCTTTCACTAATTTATTTAGGTACAAAGCGATAACACCAATAGCAATTATGCGAAAAATACTTAGCAAATACTTACCCCAATCACCACCAAATTCTATACCAAACGCCATGCCATTGTTTTCTATAAAGTGGATAATGAACCAGTCGAACAAACGGATTTCTTCTCCAATAATCATATTAGATTTAATCCAAAATTTCAACGCTTGGTCAAGCATTAAAACAACAAGAATGAGCGCTATTGGTTTTTTCAAAACGAAATTATTGAGCGCGTTTTGCTTCAATACTTAAAGTAGCGTGTGGGACCAATAATAAACGCTCTTTTTGAATTAATTTTCCTGTCACCCTACAAATGCCATAAGTTTTATTTTCAATTCTTTTCAAAGCATTGTGTAGATTGTGTAAAAACTTTTCTTGCCTGGCGGCAAGCAAAGCGTTATCTTCTTTAGAAAGTGTTGAAGAACCCTCCTCAAACCCTTTAAATGTAGGAGAGGTGTCATCGGTTCCGTTAGCGGCGTTATTAGTGTACGCGCTTTTAATCAATTTAAAGTCTTTTTCTGCTTTCTCAATTTTTTTAAGGATAACGTCCTTAAATTCTTTTAGCTCTTCATCTGAATATCGTGTTTTATCGCCTGCCATAGTGTTAGTCTTTTCGGTTAATACTTATAGAGGTGTATATCCCTTCTACTAGTTCTATCTCTTGTCCATTAGCAATTATATCAGTACTAATACGCAAATTATCAGCTAAGGTTTCCGAACAAATATAATTTAAATTATGACTTATTGCTGCTGCTAGTTTCTCACCAGCAGTGAGCACTATATCAATACGATCAGTAACCTCTAATCCACTGTCTTTTCTTAGGTTTTGAATACGGTTAACAAGCTCTCTTGCTAGACCTTCTTCAGCTAATGCTTCTGTTATATTAATGTCTAGCGCAACAGTGTTTCCGTTCAATGAAGAAATCGTCCAACCAGGAATGTCTTCCGAACTAATCTCTACATCTACAAGTTCTAAGTTGATAGTTTCTGCCCCAATTTTAAGTAAGTAGCTTCTCTCCCTTTCAATTCTGCTGATGTCATTTGCAGTAAATTGAGCTATAGCGCCAGCAATTGCCTTCATATGTCTACCGTACTTAGGGCCTAAAATTTTGAAGTTTGGCTTAATCTTTTTTATTAAAACCCCAGAATCTTCTGTCATGAACTCCAACTCCTTTACATTGACTTCTGCGAGAACCAAATCTTTGATAGCTTCTACCTGTTTTTTTATTTTATTGTTTAAGACAGGAATCATTATTTTTTGAAGTGGCTGACGAACCCTTATGCGCTCCTTTTTTCGCAGGGAAAGAACCATAGAAGTCACATCCTGTGCCAAACGCATACGCTCTTCCAAATCGTTATTAATAGCTGATTTATCAACAATGGGTAAGAACGCTAAATGAACTGATTCAGCAGTGTTCTTCTTGGTTGTTTTGTTGAGGTCTTGGAATAATCTATCCATGAAGAAAGGGGCGATAGGCGCGCTTAACACAGCAACTGTTTCTAAGCAAGTGTAGAGTGTTTGGTAAGCGGAAATTTTATCTTGTCCATAATCTCCTTTCCAGAATCTTCTTCTACAAAGACGTACATACCAGTTGCTTAAATTATTATTAACAAACTCTTGTATTGCACGAGCAGCTTTTGTTGGTTCGTAGTCGTTTA
>CACHMF010000024.1 GCA_902580855.1 uncultured Bacteroidota bacterium
CCCTATTTCGGATTTAGTTATTACAATAATTATTACACCAATTCATTTTGGTATTCACACAATCCTTACAATTGCGGAGTGAGTATTTATTATGGATATAATTTCTGGAATCCATGGTATATAGATCCTTGGCACAACTATCATTTTGGATGGGGATTTCATTATCCATATAATCACTGGGCATATCATAATCATTGGGCACATTTGCATGGTCATTATTATGGTAATTACGGCTATTATCCAACTTATTTTAATTCTTACGATAACAATAGTGTATATTATGGTGTTCGTGAAAACAACAATAACAGAACACCTGAAGCATTTGCAAATCGTTATATTCAAGAGGTCAAAGAACGACCACAGAAGTTTGATTTTACAAACGATAGAGAGGAGTACACACCAAATTATTCTGGGGGTAAACCATCCTTAAATAACAGTAATTCAAAGCCTACTAACACCCTGTCTAACAAATCGCCGTCTAAACCCAATAATAGCTGGTTAAATAATTCGCACAAGCCTGCTACAAATTTTAATAGACCTAACACAAATAAGCCGGCTATGAACAATAATAAACCGACTTCTCCAGTAAGAAATAATTATTCACAAAGCACGAGACCGTCAAAAAATAATAATTCATATAATTCATCATCTCCATCTAGAAATTCAAATTCGCCAAGTAAAAATACACGTGGGAATAATAGAAGACCTAGATAAATTTAACTTTATGAAAAGATATTTATGTTTTGCCATTTTATTGGTAGCGGGATTAAGTCTTTCAGGGCAATCTCATCAGGATGTTCTTTTATTTTCTGATCAATCTTATACTGGGACTGCTCGCAGTCATGCTATGGGGAATGCTTTTGGTGCATTAGGTGCTGACATGACTTCTATTCATATCAACCCAGCAGGATTAGGTGTTTACAGAACTTTTAGTATGTCGGCTACTACAGGCTTAGGAATGCGTGAAATAAGCGCATATTATCAAGGTAACAAAACAATTGATTTTGCAGGGAATTTCAATCTCACATCTTTCGGATTAGTTTCTCCGGCAAAAAGAAACCCCAAAGGAGATTGGCGAAGAGTGAATTATGCATTTACCTACAACAAAACAAATGTGTTTAAATCATCTTCAGATGTTAGTGGGTACAATGAGCAGTCTTCTTTAGTGGATGTGTTTTTAGATTATGCACAAGGTGTTTCTATTGATAACTTAAATCAATTTTATGAAGGCGGAGCTTTTTGGGTTGATTTGATTGATCTGGAAGTAGATACTGCTGGAGAGTGGATAGATAATGGAGCGTATTTTAGAGAAGTTGAAGCAGGGCAATATCAGCGTAAAATTACAAACACTACTGGCTCAATGGGTGAATTTCAGATTAGCTATGCAGGTTCATACAAGGAAAAACTATATATCGGTGCATCCGTTGGTATGTCCACTATCGATTACCTGAAAGAAACCTACTATCAAGAAAGTGATTTTTCAGACACTCTATCAACTGTGCAGAATTTTTACATCCGAGATGATTTATACACATCAGGCGCAGGTTTAAATTTGAAAATTGGAGGTATTTTAAGAGTAAATGATCAATTGAGATTAGGATTGACTTGGCATTCGCCAACCTTCTATAATATGCAAGATGAGTGGCAAATGAAGATAGATGCACAACACCAGCTTTACGATTCTGCTTATTCTTATACTCACACATCTCCTTATGGTATTTATAACTACGAGGTTGTAACACCCATGAAAATCATAACATCTGCTGCAGTAGTACTCAATAAAAAGTTGATTTTGAGTGGGGATCTAGAATTTATGGATTATACTACAATGCAATTAAACGGAAACGATTATGATTATTTTGAAGAACAAAATCGTGAAATTGCCAATACATACACCTCTACATACAACACTCGATTAGGTGCTGAGTTAAACTTATCACCATTTGTTTTACGTGCGGGTTATGCTAAATATGGAAATCCTATTTTTAGATATGAAGGGGCACATATGTATGAATCATATAATATAGATTACAAAACTGAGCGTCAAAGCTGGTCAGTTGGAATAGGTAAACGCAACCAGTATAGCTATATTGATTTTGCTTATTCTTTTACAGAAAACGCACAGACTGATTTGATGTACAATGATTTGTATGTGGAGTCAACAAAATTGGTTGATTCTTACCAAAAAATTATGTTGACTTTAGGTTGGAAGTTTTAATGAATAATAAGATTTATTGAAGTCTATTGAGGCCTGCTTTTGCTTTTTGCTCTAAGCTTTGTTCATACTCATGATTTTCCATGGCAATACATTCATTAAAAAAATATTTAGCCTTGGTGTATTCTCCGTTTTTTTCGTGAATAAATCCTAGTTGAAGTGCTGACTTAGCGGCAAAGAAGTAGTTAGTGTTTCGGCCTAAATCGATGGTTTTTTCGTAGTTCTCTTTTGCAAGAATAATGTTTTGCATTTCGTCATAAATTCGACCTTTTCTGTAAAAGTATTCAATAATGTGCTTGCTATTAGAAAATAGCATGGGGTTGTCAATATTCTTCAATGTTTTCAAAGCTTTTTGATGGTACCCTCCATCAAAAAAAAGTCTAGATCTGAGTAGTTCTGGATGAGGTTGGTTTCTTTTTTCGAAAGCTTTTTGTGCTTCTTTATCACCATCGACAAGCGTGTTTCCATAATGGTCAATATTAGCTTGTGCTAGTTTAAAATTGTCAAGATCTCCTTTTATTAGGTAATGCCAGCTAATTCGCATATAAGCAGACTTAATGTAGTTCTGACCATCAAATGAATTTACATATTTTTCAAAATGCTTGATAGCATTGGGGTTTATTTTATTTTGTTTGTAAACTCCTAATAGATATTCTAAATACCAAAAGGGATAATGGGCGTTTGTTTGCTTTCTGTTTTCTAAAATATTAATAGCTAAATCATTTTTTCCTAGTTTGGATGCTAGTCGCGAAGCGGCGAAGTTTAGTAATAAGTTATTGCTTTTTTTGATGTCATTTAGAATGTACTCTAAGCCATCAATATCATTCTGAAGATTCATTTTCAAAAACGAAAACATAAAATATGTTTCATCTATAAGAAAGGAATACTCTCTATTCTGTTTTAAAGTGTTAATACAGATTTGCAGTTCGGACATTCCTTGTGCGATACTCCCTTCCATTCCGATAGCAGATAGAGCCCAAATGTAGTTGCTTGGAACACTACCTATAAGAGCGTGTAGAATTCCTAAGCTTTTTAAATTTGGAATAAAATTGGGATAAAGCTCTTGGTTTTTAGTTAGTAATCTATATGCTTTATTTATCTCGTAAGCTGCAGTTAAGTACTCTTTAAATTTCAGCCTATTTCCTGCCCATTGTAAGTGGACTTCTGCTTGGCTATACAAGAACCATGGAGAATTTTCGTCACCTTCCTCTAGAATATCTAATCTGTTTTTTTTATTTTCTTTAGATAAATTAAAATCTCTTTGCTCTTCACCGATTTGGATTCTTAAAAAGTCAATGTAATTTTCAATAAAGTAAGGAAGGAGGTTTTGAGGATTTTGTTGTTTTTCTATTTCTAATAATTCTTTCCCATGTTCAAACTTTAAGTGTATGATTTCGGTGTATGCTTTTTGGCAATTTTCATTCCACTCAAAGGTCGCTTGTGCTTGCAATCCAATTAAAAGAAATATTACAATAAAAACTCTTTTCATTTAAATAAAAAAGGGATTTCAATTTATGAAATCCCTTGCAATCTTTATGTTTAGTAAACTAGTTTTCTCCTTCAGAAAATATGTTTGCATCTACTAAAATTCTACCACAGTGTTCACAAACAATCACCTTTTTGTGAGCTTTGACATCTAATTGTCTCTGTGGAGGGATTTTACTGAAACATCCACCGCATGCATTACGCTCTACTGATACAACAGCCAGACCATTGCGTGATGCACTTCTAATTCTTTTATAGGCAGATAATAATCTATCATCTACTACTTTTTCGGCTTCACTTGATTTTTTTAGCAGCCCTTTCTCTTCTTTTTCTGTAGAAGCTACGATAGTCTCTAGCTCTTTTCTTTTATCCTCAAGAATTTCGTTGCGCTCGTTAATTGTTTCTTGTGTAGCTGTTTTGGACTCTTGGTGGAATTCAATTTTTGCTTGCGCATCACGAATTTTCTTTTCTGCTAACTCTACTTCAAGATTTTGAAATTCTATTTCTTTATTCAAAGAATCATACTCTCTATTGTTCTTGATGCTGTCTAATTGCTTTGTGTATTTTTTTACTAAAGCTTTAGATTCATCAATAGCAATTTTTCTTCCAGAAATAAATTCTTCTCTTTCAGCAATATCTTCATTGATTTTGTTTATTCTAGTTTCTAGTCCTTGAACAACGTCTTCTAAATCTTGAACTTCTAATGGAAGTTCTCCTCTGACTGTTCTAATCTTGTCTATTTCAGAGTCGATTACCTGTAATTGGTGTAAGGCTTTTAACTTGTCTTCTACTGAAAATTCTTTGGTTGCTGCAGCTTTCTTTGCCATATCCTACAAATAGTTGATAGGGTTTGTATTGAGTTCTGATAAATGGGTGGCAAATTTAGGAAAATTTTCTTTAAAAATTTCCTTTATCAACTCTTTGGTGAATTGTTCGCTTTCGTAATGTCCTATATCTGCTATTATTATATCCTTTTCTGCATTAAAAAACTCATGATATTTAAAGTCAGCAGAAATAAAAACATCGGCTTTCATTTGCTTAGCATTTTCAAGTAAAAAAACTACCGGCACCACCACAAACTGCTATTTTTTGTATTTCTTTTTTAACGATTTCGGTATGCCTTATACAATCTGTTTTCATTTGTTTTTTTACAAATTTTAAAAACTCATTACTTTTCATGGGTTTTTCTAGATTTCCTATCATTCCCGATCCTATTTCAGGATATTTGTTCTGTAGTAAGATAATGTCATATGCCACCTCTTCGTAAGGGTGTTCTTTATACATGGCCGATAAAATTTTTCCTTGTAAATGAGATGGAAAAATAGCTTCAACTTTTATTTCTTTTTCTTGATGAATTTCACCTTTTTTACCAACAAATGGATTTGTATTCTTATTTCCTCTAAAAGTACCTTCACCTTCACTGTTAAAAGTACAATTGTCGTAATCTCCAACCTGTCCAGCACCTGCATTACATATTGCAGAGCGCAATTTAGCAGCATGGGTACTAGGACAAAAAACAATTAGTTTTCTGAGTAAATAAGATTTTGGGGCTAAAACTTGACAGTTTGTTAGCCCAAGTTTGTCGCATATTTTTTTACTTACTCCATTTTTTACATTATCTAAATTAGTATGAATAGCATAAATAGCTATGTTGTTCTTTAGTGCTTTTATAATTGTACGTTCAACATAGTTTTTTCCATTTAGTTTTTTTAAACCTTTAAAAACAATAGGGTGGTGAGCAATTATGAGTTCGCATCTTTTTGCGATCGCCTCTTCCACAATATCTTCAGTGCAATCAAGTGTAATAAGAGCTTGATTGACCTCAAGATCTTTGTTACCAGTGATGAGCCCTGAGTTATCGTAGCTTTCCTGATAATGAAGAGGAGCAATTTCCTCTAAACGATTTGTTATTTCTCTAATTTTCATAAGTTCAAAAGTAACATATAATATTTTTATCTTTGATGTGATGATTCTAATAAAAATGTTTCTTCTACCTATTTCTCTACTATATGGATTAGTGGTTTGGTTTCGAAATAAGTGTTTTGATTGGGGTTTTTTCAAATCACATTCTTTCGATATTCCGCTTATTTCTGTAGGAAACATAACTGCAGGAGGTACAGGAAAAACTCCACATGTAGAATATATTATTCATCTCTTAAAGGAGTTTTCGTCTAAAGCAATCCTAAGCAGAGGCTACGGTCGAAAAACTAGAGATTTTAAATCAGTTTTTGCTGATTCTAAAGTTACGCAGGTAGGAGATGAACCTCTACAATATGCTCAAAAGTTTCAAGATGTATCTGTAGCGGTGCAAGAAGATAGAGTACGAGGGATTAAAAAACTCATTAAAGAAGGAGTGGCTTTAATAGTTCTAGATGATGCATTTCAACATCGTTGGGTGCAGCCTGGTCTAAATATTCTGTTAACTTCCTATAATAATCTATACATTGATGATTTTTTGATGCCTGTTGGAAAACTTCGCGAAGGAAAATTGAGCGCTTTAAGGGCTGATGTTATTGTGGTTACAAAAGTACCAAAAGCTTTATTGCCTGTTGATAAAAAACGTTTAATTGAACAAATTGCACCTTGGCCACATCAACAATTATACTTTTCTTATTATGACTATTCCCATCCTGTTCATGTCTTCAATAAAGAAGAAGTACCTCTCGATGAGCAACAAATTTTGTTACTGACAGGTATTGCTGATGCACAATCGATTAAAGATTATTTAATTGGTAAAGTAGAAGTGATAGAGCATTTGGAGTACAAAGATCATCATCATTATTCAAGAAAGGATATTAAAAAAATTATAGAAGTTTGGAAGCAGGTTAAATCTTCCAAAAAGTTAATTTTGACAACTGAAAAAGATGCTGTTCGTTTACAAGAATATAAAGAGGAACTGCAAGATATATCTATCTGCTATTTACCTTTAAAGGTTAGTTTTCATGAAGGAGAAAAATTTAATGATTTAGTGTTGAGCTATGTTAGAGAAAATACAAGAAACAGCTAATTATATACAAAAGAAAACAGCTTTTAATCCTGAAATAGGAATAATTTTAGGGACAGGTTTAGGAGGCTTGGTACAGGAGATAGAAGCAGAGCATGTGCTTTCGTATGAGGATATCCCAAACTTTCCGCTTTCTACAGTGGAAGGGCATAGTGGTAAGTTAATTTTAGGTAAGCTTTCTGGTAAAAATGTAGTGGCTATGCAAGGTCGTTTTCATTTTTATGAAGGATATTCGATGGAGGAAGTAACCTTTCCTGTGAAGGTGATGAAATTTTTAGGAATTCAAAAGCTTTTTGTTTCCAATGCTAGTGGTGGGGTTAACCCCGATTACGAAGTAGGAGATTTAATGGTATTGAGTGATCATGTCAATTTAATTCCAAATCCATTAATTGGAAGAAATATAGATGAGTTAGGTCCTAGATTTCCAGATATGAGTAAGCCTTATGATCAAAGATTGATTGATCAAGCTATGAGTATTGCTGAAGCCAACAATTACCGAGTGCATAAAGGCGTGTATGTAGCTGTGACGGGTCCGTGTTTAGAAACGCCTGCGGAATATAAATTTATTCGTGTTATTGGTGGAGACACTGTAGGAATGTCGACAGCTCCCGAAGTGATTGTAGCTAGACATATGGATTTACCTTGTTTTGCAATTTCTGTAATTACTGATTTAGGTGTAGAAGGCAAGATTAAGGAGGTGAGTCACGAAGAAATACAGGCGGTTGCAGAGGTGGCGGAGCCTAAGCTAACGCACATTATTAAAGAGTTGGTAGCTTTTAAATAAATAATGGAAGAACAAGCTTTTTTATTTTCGTCAAGGAAAATTCACTTAATTTGGAGTTATAAATTTTAGAAGATGAAAAGATTATTGCTTTTATGCGCTTTGTTGCCATTTGTGGTTTCTGCGCAAAATAGTTTGAATACTACCTTATTATATCATTGGATGGATTCTACAATTATAGGAACTACATTGTATGATAATGCCTACAATGAAGTTTGGGGAATGGCTTACAATAACAAGGAGTTTGCCGTTATTGGTTCAACGGATGGTACACATATTTTTGATGTAACAGATCCTGTTGCCTCTACCCAAGTGGCTTACATCCCAGGAGCTGCACAAGGAGCTGCAATAGTTCATAGAGATTATCATGATTTTGATGGATACCTATATATTGTGTGTGATGAAGGCTCTAGTACGCTTCAAATAGTTGACATCTCTAACTTACCAAATTCATTTAACATTGTTTACGATTCAGATTCATTAATAAAAAGAGCTCATAATATTTTTATTGATGAATCTACTTCTCATTTATATGTTTGTTCAGAAAAACAAATTGGTGTTGGAAATAATTTTAACGCTTTGCATATTTATGACTTGAGTAATCCAGAATTACCAACTCACTGGTATACATATAACGATGTTTCGCATGTTCATGATGCCTATGTTAAAAATGATACTGCCTTTTTAAATTGTGGAAATCAAGGATTACGAATAGTTGATTTTAGTATGGTTGCACCTCTTTTAGCAGTAATGCATGAAGAATTGGGTTCTTTAACAACTTATCCAGACGCAGGATATAATCATTCGGGTTGGCTTACCGATGACGGTAACTATTATGTTATGGCAGATGAAAATCATGGATACGAAATGAAAATCTTAGATGTTTCAGATTATTCAAATCCTACAGTTGTTTCTACATTCTTTTCTGGTGTCAGCCAAATGGAATCAATGCCTCACAATCAAATAATCAATGGAAATTATGTGTATACGGCTCACTATCATGATGGTATTTATATTCATGACATTAGCGATCCAAATAATCCTATTTTAGTAGCGTTTTACGATACTTTCAACCCTACACATTACAATAGTTACATGGGTGCATGGGGAGTATATCCATTTTTACCTTCCGGAAATATATTGGTTTCGGACATGCAAACAGGCCTTTATGTTTTTGAAATAGATTATGATGGCCATACATTACTAGAAGAGAACAGCGTTAATAATTTAAAGCTTTCCCCAAACCCAACAAAAGAAATGCTCAACATACAATTTGAGGGGCAAGGATTATTGAAAATGTTTGATGTAAGCGGTAAGTTATTACAAACAAAAGTAGTGATGGGAGGAGAGGTGTTAAATCTTACAGAATTGCAAAGTGGTTTCTATGTTGTTCAGCTAGAGATAGAGAAAAAGGTTTATCATCAAAAATTTATTAAGCAATAATTTTTTCATAATCTTTTGTGTAATAGAAAAAGGATTGTAAATTTGCCAACCGATTTAAGGAAAATAAAGAAAGATGAGCAAAAGAACTTTTCAACCATCTAACAGAAAGAGAAGAAATAAACATGGTTTCCGTGATAGAATGGAATCTGCTAATGGCCGTAAGGTATTAGCTAGCCGTAGAGCTAAAGGAAGAAAAAGATTAACCGTGTCTGACGAGCCAAGACATAAGCGTTAATGAATAAAGATATTTATAAAAAGGTGTTGCCGTTGGTAACACCTTTTTTTTTAGCCTACTAAGCTGTTAAAAAAACCTTGATTTTTGTTAATAGTTTAAAACGCTCAGCTACATTCAATAATAGCAAATCATTTAAATTCGTCACGATTCAAATTAAGCATTATGCCTAAAGATAATTCCGTCAAGTCAATACTTTTAATCGGTAGTGGTCCTATCATTATCGGTCAAGCATGTGAGTTCGATTACTCAGGTTCTCAAGCCGCTCGCTCTTTAAGAGAAGAGGGTATAGAGGTTTCATTGATTAACTCGAATCCAGCAACCATTATGACAGATCCAGTAATGGCTGATCATATATATCTAAAGCCTTTAACAGTAGAGTCTATTGTTGAGATTTTAGATGAAAGAAAAATTGATGCTGTATTACCAACAATGGGAGGACAAACTGCCCTAAACCTGTGTATTGAAGCAGATGAGAAGGGTGTTTGGGAAAAGTATGGAGTGCGCATCATTGGTGTTGATATTGATGCAATAAATATTACAGAAGATAGAGAAGAGTTTAAACAATTGATGCAAACCATTGATATTGGTTGTGCACCTTCCAGAACTGCTACTTCTTACTTGGAAGGAAAAGAAATCGCTCAAGAATTTGGGTTTCCATTATGTATCCGCGCCTCTTACACCTTAGGAGGAACTGGTGCTGCTTTCGTTCATAAAGCGGAAGATTTTGATGAGATGTTGAAGAGAGGTATGGCTGCATCTCCTATTCATGAGGTGATGATTGATAAAGCACTCTTAGGATGGAAAGAATATGAGTTAGAGTTACTTAGAGACAAGAATGATAATGTAATTATCATTTGTTCTATTGAGAACATGGATCCAATGGGTATTCATACAGGTGATTCCATTACAGTAGCTCCTGCTATGACACTATCTGACACAACTTATCAACGTATGCGTGATATGGCTATCAAGATGATGCGTGCTATTGGAGATTTTGCAGGAGGATGTAATGTTCAGTTTGCTGTTTCTCCAGATGAAAAAAGAAGAAATTATTGCTATTGAAATTAACCCAAGAGTATCTCGTTCATCAGCATTAGCATCTAAAGCAACGGGTTATCCAATTGCAAAAATTGCTTCAAAATTAGCGATCGGTTATACGCTTGATGAATTAGATAATCAGATTACAAAATCTACTTCGGCATACTTTGAGCCAACTTTGGATTATGTAATTGTAAAAATCCCTCGTTGGAATTTTGAGAAGTTTGATGGTGCTGATAAGACATTAGGCCTTCAGATGAAATCGGTAGGAGAGGTAATGGCAATTGGTCGCTCTTTCCAAGAAGCTTTACAAAAAGCATGCCAATCTTTAGAGATTAAGCGTAATGGTTTAGGTGCAGATGGTAAAAACTGGGTAGATCAAGATGCGATTATAGAATCGTTGAAACGACCTAGTGGAGATAGAGTATTCCGTATTTATGACGCTATTCGTTTAGGGATTCCGTTAAAAACAGTTTACGAACACACTAAGATGGATTACTGGTTCTTGCGTCAATTAGAAGAGTTGGTAGAGTTAGAATATGAGATAGAAAAATACCATATTGAAAATCTTCCTAAAAGGTTGCTTTTAGAAGCAAAAATGAAAGGGTATGCCGATAGGCAAATTGCCCACTTGCTTCGCTGTCTGGAAAGCGAAGTGCATAACAAGCGCAAAGAAATGGGTATCAATCGTGTTTATAAGCTAGTTGATACTTGTGCAGCAGAATTTGAGGCTAAAACACCTTATTATTACTCTACTTTTGAGTTAGATAAAGAGGTGGATGGTATGCGTTTTTCAGAGAATGAAAGTATAGTAACCGATCGTAAGAAAATTGTTGTATTAGGCTCTGGTCCTAACAGGATTGGACAAGGTATTGAGTTTGACTATTGTTGTGTCCATGGTGTGTTAGCAGCGAAAGAGTGCGGCTATGAAACAGTTATGATTAATTGTAACCCAGAAACAGTTTCTACTGATTTTGATACTTCTGATAAGTTATATTTTGAGCCAGTTTTTTGGGAACATATTTATGATATAATTCAGCACGAAAAACCAGAGGGTGTTATTGTTCAATTAGGTGGGCAAACAGCGCTTAAGCTAGCAGAGAAGCTAGAGCGTTATGGTATCAAAATTATGGGTACTAGTTTTGAAGCACTAGATTTGGCTGAAGATAGAGGTCGTTTCTCAACACTATTAAAAGACAACAACATTCCTTATCCAAGGTTTGGTGTGATTGAAACAGCAGAAGAGGCGTTAGAGTTAGCTAAAGAATTGGATTTCCCAATCCTTGTTCGTCCTTCTTATGTACTGGGTGGTCAAGGGATGAAAATCGTAATTAACGAGCAAGAGCTAGAGCACCATGTAGTGAACTTGCTAAAAGACATTCCTGGAAACAGAGTTCTTTTAGATCACTACTTAGATAAGGCAATTGAAGCAGAGGCAGATGCTATTTGTGATGGAGAAAATGTGTACATCATTGGTATGATGGAGCACATTGAGCCATGTGGTATTCACTCTGGAGATTCAAACGCTGTATTGCCAACATTTGATTTAAGCGACAATGTTCGCCAGCAAATGATTGACATCACCACTAAAATTGCAGTAGCTTTAAAAACGGTTGGTTTAATCAATATCCAATTCGCTATTAAAGATGAAAAGGTGTATGTGATTGAGGCAAATCCAAGAGCTTCTAGAACGGTTCCGTTTATTGCTAAAGCATACCAAGAGCCATATGTAAATTATGCTGCTAAAGTTATGTTGGGCGATAAAAAAGTGACGGATTTTAATTTCAAACCTATTAAGAAAGGATTCGCAATTAAAGTTCCAGTATTCTCGTTTAGTAAATTCCCGAATGTGAATAAAGAGCTTGGGCCTGAAATGAAATCAACAGGAGAAGCAATTCATTTTATTGACGACTTAGATGATCCGTTTTTCCGTAAAGTTTATTCAGAGCGAAGCTTGTATTTGAGTAAGTAATGGATGTTATAAGGACAATCTTAATAATTCTAATAGTTTACTACTCAGTCAGATTTATAAGTAGATTATTAGCCCCTATAGCTTTGCGTATCTTTATGAAGCGTGCACAACGCAATTTCCAACAACAGTTTGGGCAGCAAAAACAAAAACCACAAAAAGAAGGAGAAGTAAGTATTGATTCGAAACCAAAAAACAAATCAAATTCTTCTGGATCCTCATTTGGAGAGTATGTAGATTTTGAGGAAGTGGAAGACTAATTTTTTCCTATCGTTAGTTCCTAAAATTGTTCTAAATTTAGGAACTTATTAAAGACAATTTATCATGAAGCAATTGGATTGGAAATCCATGATGCCGCACCTTATTGCAATAGCGGTTTTTTTAGGGGTTTCACTCGCTTATTTTTCACCTGTTTTAGAGGGTAAAAAACTATACCAGTCGGACAAAGTCAATTTCATAGGCATGTCCAAGGAAATTAAAGACCATAGAGCAGAATATGGAGATGAGCCATTATGGACAAACTCCATGTTTAGTGGAATGCCTGCTTACCAAATTTCGGTAGTATATGGTGCTAATTTAGTAAAGCATGTAGATAAACTTTTTCAAGGTTTTTTACCCAGGCCAGCAGGACTTGTGTTTCTTTATTTAATCGGTTTTTATATTCTCTTGATGAGTTTGAAAATTGACTATCGACTTGCGATAGTAGGAGCAGTAGCGTTTGCTTTTTCATCTTATTTCTTCATTATACTAGAGGCGGGTCATAACACCAAAGCGCATGCCATTGGTTACATGGCGCCATTGTTGGCATCTGTGTTGATGACTATGCGAGGAAAATGGCTTACAGGAGGTGTGTTAACAGCTCTTTTTACTTCTTTGATGCTGAATGCAAACCACCTTCAAATCACTTATTATTTAGTGATGCTGTTCCTTATTCTAGGAATTGTAAAACTAGTGGAGGCAGTTAAAGAAAATCAGTTAGAGCCGTATTTAAAATCGGTGGGTGTATTAGTGTTGGCAGGACTTTTAGGTGCTTCCACGAATATTACTAGAATACTAACTACCTACGAATATGGAGAAGAAAGTATGCGTGGGAAGTCAGAATTGACTAATGATTTAGATAATAAGACATCCGGTTTAGATAAAGATTATGCCACTGCTTGGAGTTATGGGAAAGCAGAATCGTTTACGCTTTTGATTCCTAATTTTCACGGAGGAGCTTCACAAGGAGAGTTGGGGACAGATTCTGAAACTTATCAAGCAATAAAGCAATCTCCACAAGCAAGAACGCTTATCAAACAATTACCTTTGTACTGGGGAACACAACCGTTTACTTCAGGACCGGTATATGCTGGAGCTATTGTGTGTTTCCTATTTGTGGTGGGTTTGTTCCTCTTAAAAGGATATATGCGTTGGTGGATAGTCATTACTACTATACTGATGTTGGCTTTGGGTTGGGGTAAAAACTTCATGCCACTTACTGAGTTTTTTCTAGAGTATTTCCCAGGATATAACAAGTTTAGAGCGGTGTCTACTACTTTAGTGATTGTTGAGTTTTTACTACCACTATTTGGTTTTGTGGCACTACATAAATTATTAGAGGATAGTGATAAGTCTAAAAAATCAAAAAGCTATTAAATGGGGAGTGATTATTACAGGAGGACTATGTTTTGTGTTTGCGTTGATGCCTACAATGTTTTTTGATTTTGTAGGAGCATCAGATGAGCAATTGAAAGGAATGGGTTGGCCAGTAGATGCTTTGCAATCGGATAGAGCTTCGCTTTTAAGCAGTGATGCTTGGCGTTCTTTAATGTTTATTTTGTTGTCAGCGGCAGCATTGTGGTTGTATTTGAGCAACACTCTCAAAAAACAACATGTTATTTTAATTGTTGGTCTATTGATTGTAGGAGATATGTGGACGGTAAATAAGCGCTATCTAGATAATGAAGATTTTAAATCAAAAAGAAAAGTAGCAGAGCCATTTTCGCCATCTATGGCCGATCAGCAAATTTTAGCAGATAACGACCCAAATTTCAGAGTGTTTAATACAGCAGTGAACACTTTCAATGACGCTTCCACTTCTTACTATCACATGTCAATTGGTGGGTATCATGGAGCAAAACTGAAGCGTTATCAAGAATTGATTGATGCACATATTTCGAAAGGAAATATGAGTGTGTTGAATATGCTTAATACGAAATACTTCATTGTAGCCAATCAAAACCAAAAGGTAGCCCAAAGAAATACGGGAACGCTTGGGAATGTTTGGTTTGTAAAGGAGGCCCAAGTAGTGGCTAATGCGGATGAAGAATTAGCAGCTTTATCTACTATAAACACTGCAGAGCAAGCTGTTGTTGATACACGCTATGCGGATTTGATTCCTGACTTTACCATGGATAGCTTAGCTAGTATTCAACTTACAGACTATAAAGCCAATCATTTGATTTACACTGCTAATTGTACGCAAGACCAATTAGCTGTCTTCTCTGAGATTTTTTATGATAAAGGATGGAATGCGTATTTGAATGGTGAGTTGGTTCCGCATTTCAGAGCTAATTATGTATTAAGAGCAATGTCAATTCCTGCAGGGAATCATCAAATAGAATTTAAGTTTGAACCAACTACTTACAATACAGGAGAGAGGATTTCTTTTGCAGGATCAGCTGTTTTATTACTGTTGTTATTAGGAGTTGCTTACACCGAATTGAAGGTTTAGTTGAAAAAGGTTCTCATCATAACTTATTACTGGCCTCCAGGTTCTGGTCCTGGAGTACAGCGCTTTTTAAAGTTTAGCAAGTACTTGCGAGAGTTTGGTTGGGAGCCCATCATATTAACGGTAGAAAATGGAAGCTATCCATCTAAAGATGCTTCGTTAGTGAAAGATATTCCCGAGGGTTTAAAGGTGTTTAAAACCAAAACATTTGAGCCTTTTCAGTGGTACAATATACTGAAAGGTAAAAAAGGGAAATCTACAGGAGTAGGTATGGTAGGCATGCAGGAGCAAAGTTGGCTTCAAAAGTTGGCTTTGCACATTAGAGCCAATTATTTCATTCCAGATGCTAGAAAAGGATGGAAAAAATACGCCTTGAAAAAAGCCAAGTCCATCATCCAAGAGGAGCATGTAGATGCCATCATTACAACAGGTCCTCCACATAGCGCACACCTAATCGGTTTGGACTTAAAAAAACAAATGAATTTGCCATGGGTAGCAGATATGCGAGATCCTTGGACTACTGTTTTTTACAATGAGTTTTTTCCTAGAACAGAATCCACTAAGCAAAAAGATAAATCGCTTGAAGATTTAGTGCTTCAAAGTGCTGATGGAGTAGCTGTTGTGAGTAATGGATTGAAACAAGAGTTTTTAGATAGGAATGATAATATTTCCATTATATACAATGGTTTTGATGAAACAGATTTACCCTTATCTATTCCGCAGCGCAATAAACGATTTACCATCTCATATGTAGGAAACTTCAAACCCAATCAGAATGTAGAAGTTTTGTGGGAGGTTTTGTCTGAAATTAAGAAAGAAGAATTAGATTTTTCTAATGATTTAGAACTATTTTTAACAGGCAATGTTGATGCTTCGGTAACACAATCTATACAACTACATGGTTTACAAGATAATTTAAATTTATCTCCTTTTGTAGCGCATCAAGAAGCGGTACATAGGATGATGTCTGCAGATATGTTATTGTTTGTTATTCCTAAATCGGAACGAAACAAACTGATCATCACAGGTAAATTATTTGAATACTTAGCAACAGGTAATTCGATTTTAGGAATTGGTCCGGTAGATGGGGATGCCTCTGCACTTTTACAAGATGCAAACAGGAGTCCATTATCTGATTATAAGGATAAGGAAAGCATTAAAAAACAGTTGTTGATCGCTTATCAAAAATGGAAAAACCAAGAAAGCAACAGAGTAGAGGTTGGAGATATTAAGCGTTTCAGTAGAAAAGGATTGACTGAACAATTGACAAATAAATTAAATACCCTTTGTAATGAAAATTGATATAAGTCAGTTTCAAAGAGATTCTTCTTTTTATGGTGAATTGAACTTATTACTTACGGTAAAGAGTTTTGATTTGCAAGCGATTCGTAAGCGTTATTTAGCATCTAAAAAGAACAACAGAGCAGGAAGTGTTGAAAGAAGAAAAGTGGCTTTAGGAGGGCTTGTATCTGTATCCTTGAAAAATGGACAGTCTTCAGAAGAGCGTGTGTTGTCCACCTTAAATGAACCAAGAGGTATTGATTTTCATAAAGGACAATTAGCGATATCTTCAGAAAACAAAGCCTATGTGCTAACAGACACGATTCATACCATTCAAAACGATTGGTTTTCCTATATACATACCGTAGAGTTTTCACCTTTTAAAGAAGAAAACTTACTTATTTCATCCTCTGGATATGATTGTGTTTTTGAGTATAACTGGAAGCAAAATTCTTGTGAATGGGAGTGGTTTGCTTGGGAAAATGGTATGTATCAAGGTAAAGACTCACAAACCAACACACCACTGTATTTAACTAGGAACAAGGAGCAGTTTAAACTTTGGGATAAAGAAGGGAAGAATGCTGTATTAGTTGATGATCCTTTAACACAGGTTTTTCCTACTGCGAAACGAGCCGCTTTCATCAATTCGGTGTCTTATCATCAATCTAAAGAAGGAGTATTGTTAGCTACGCTATTTCATAAAGGAAGTGTAGCTCAAATAGAGCAAAAATCAGGTGCTATTTCTATGGTGATGGACGGACTTAAAAATCCACATGGCGGTTGGCAATCGGCAAATGTTTTGATGGCAACGAGTACAGCTTCAGGAGAGGTGAGGCTAAATAATGATGCGTTCCTTTTTCAAAACTTAGCGAATAAACCAGCTGAGTTGGCAGAAATGGAGTGGTTGCAAAATTCAAAAAGAATCAATGACTTTATTGTGACGATTGATAGTAATCGAACTTCCTTTGTTGTTTTTCATCCCAAAAAACAATTGTACGATATGATTCCGTACAATGATAACTGGGCTGTGCAAGATATGATTGAAGGTAAGGTTTCTGAGAAACAAGTTGAATTGCTTCAATCGCTTAGTCTATCCAACGAATAAGCTCAAAAGCTTCGGCAAATTCACTGCCTACTTGTGTGCCTCTTATTCTAGCCAGTCCTTTCCAAAAATCAGCTGATTTATAACTTCTAAAATTTTGCGATTGATACGCTGAAATAGCATTCCATTTTGCATCTAAGTTGTTTTTAGTAATGCGATAATGAAAGTTAGAAGTAAACTGAAGATTGTTCCAAGGCAATTCATAACCTAGTATGCAACAGTGTTTAAATGCGCGAATCCCTTCTTGATGTACTATTTGGTGATCTTGGTGTACATCATCACTATTGGGTAAAAAAACCAAATCTGGATTGACACTTTTTTTTTAGTGAAATCAGTGTGTCTAGAATAGATTGCCTATGTTCTGGGAAATTCCTAACAGGAAAATCAAAAGTGTGAATATTACTTTCTGAAATACCTAATTGAACAGCAGCTCTATGTAGTTCTTTGTACAAGATGTCTTGTTCAAAACCGTCAGGAACAGAAACTGTACAAGGAGAAAAAGCAGCATAATGTACTTCTACACCTGCTTGTGTTAGTTTATGTATACTGGCTCCGCAGCCAAACTCTCCATCATCAGGATGAGGAGCTAAAACTAATGCTATTTTTAATGAATCCATATCTAGATTTCTTGTGCTAAAATAAGATAAAAATTATAGATTTGTGAGGTATGGATAAATCGTATTCAAACCATCATTTTGTTTTTGTTAACGGATTACACAGATCAGGTACATCAATTCTTTACAGGGTGTTGAGTGCACAATCAAATTTTTCTGGTTTTTCCGGCACTGGTGTTCCAGAAGATGAGGGACAACATTTACAAACAGTTTACAAAGCTGCTAAATATTATGGTGGACCAGGTCGTTTTGGTTTTGATAAGCGGTCTTATTTAAACGAATTTTCCTCATTGATATCTGATAAAAATAGGCAAAAACTTTTTGATGAATGGTCTCAAAATTGGGATTTGTCAAAACAGTTTTTGGTGGAAAAATCACCTCCAAATATTATTCGAACAAGATTTTTACAAGCAATGTATCCCAATGCAAGTTTTGTAACTATATTGAGAAATCCTATAGCTGTATCATTTGCTACCCAGAAATGGAGTAAAACCTCTTTAGATTCTCTTTTCAATCATTGGCTTGTTTGTAATCAACAGTATCAAGAAGACTCAAAGATGTTACAAAAATCCCTACTTTTTAAGTATGAAGATTTTACTTCTAAACCTCATGAGATTTTGTTACAAGTTGCAGAACTTTTAAACGTGCCTCTAGAGTTACAAAAGGAATGGGAGGTAAAGCAAGGCGTTAAT